>CAMRBQ010000015.1 GCA_947040495.1 uncultured Spirochaetia bacterium | reverse complement strand
CATATTTTCTCTAAATCATCCCAGTTTTTTGGAGGCTCTAAATTATATTTTTCAAATATTTCTTCATTATAAAACAAACCAAGAGCATACATTTTAAATGGTATACCCCAAATCCCTGGATATTCTTTATATTCCCATTTATTAAATAAATTTAAAAATGAATCTCTCCATTCAGGGTCTGCATCTAAATATGGTTTTATATCTAGTAAAGCGTTCGCTTCAACATAATCTACTAGCCTTGAACCACCATATTCCTGAAACACATGCGGTGGTTTACCTGAGGTAAATGAAGTTCTAATCTTTTCTAAATATTGAGACTCTACACTAATACCTTCATGATTAACAATTATTTTACCTTTATTTAGTTCATTAAATTTTTCTACTTTTTCAATAAAGTATTTACTATAAATATTACCTTGCCCCAAGGCATAACGAGTTGTAAGGTTTATCTCTATTGGACCTTCACTTTTTTTGTCATTACCACATGATATAAAAAATATTGACAAAAATAAAAATAATATAGCCTTCATAATTTTTTCATCTCCTTAATTTTATCCTAATTTTATAATTTTAGTACCAATTGTGAATACCATCTATTAAATTATTAGCAAAAAAAATCTATACCAAAGTATAGTAAATCAAATTTTTTCTTGTCAAGTCAAACTTTGATTATTTTCAATAATATTTTTTAAATTAATTATATAAATAAAATATTTTTGTATTTATATAATTCCTAAATAGTAAGAAAATTTAGCATCTATTTACTTTCATTATTTGAAATAATGTATTATAATGAGTCTCATTACATAGATTATAATTATTCTTGGGGAAGGAATATGTCCAATATAAATGTTTTTGATTATATAAAGTTTAATGTTTTGCAGATGAGAACACCAGAACTTATACAAAAAATGAAGATTAAAGAGCTTTTTAATAAAATAAATTCAAATAGGTATAAATTTGTAAATCAAAAGACAAATGCTCTTACACCAGATTGTGCCCAGTTTATTTATGAAATGTATAAAACTTTGTATCCGATATTAGGTTTTTTGAAAGAAGAATATAATTCAAAAGATCAAAGTGGTATTATAAAATATATAGCAGAGTATTATTTTACAGAAGAACAAAGATATTTTTTAGAGTCACTTGAAAAAGAAAATATTAAAAATGAAATTTCGGTTAATGGAAATATCAGTCGTGTATTTGGAGAAATAAAGACTAATTTTAAAAAATTACAAAAATCTATTACTCCTGAGCAGATTAAATTAATAAATAGTACATATAATTCTCTAAAAAACTTTTCAGAATTATCTGCTTTTGATTTTTATATGTTTTTAAAATTTTTTAATGCATCTTTACCTGAAGGTGAATTTTCTAAAACTGTGGTGTTCAAGTCGTCTACAAGTATTCAAGCAGTAGATGATTTAATAAAATTAGATTCATCTGTCGCATCTGTTATGATAACAACAGAACTTGTGGATGCTGTTAGAATATTTCAAGAGTTTAGAGGTATCCCTCCAATCCCAGATAAAACTATCAAAGCACTTTTAGTTAAAATTAAAAATTTACATAAAACAGAGTTGCTATCTGATGTTATAAAGTATTTACTTAAAGATATTTTGTATAAAACGATTGCAACTACTGTAAATATAAATGTATATATATTGTATATAGCTAATCTAACTGATAACCTCAAATCTAATATGGAATCTATTGTTAGAAATATTAAGGATGATAAAATTTCTGGTGCTAGAAATAAAGTATTTCATGGGATTCCAATGGTTACTTTTTCAGGACTGAATGATGAATATAATGGCTCCCTTGAAAAATATGAATTGCCTTTGATTGCATCTATCGAACCTTTGCAATATCTTCAAACATTTATAATAGAGATATATGAGAAATCCCTTCAGAAAGAAATAAATGAACTATGTGTTACAGCGGAGTTTGTTGATAAGGATAAACAAAAAGCCAATATGGATGCTTATTATTATTTTAATGTTGTTCGTGAAAAAATATTAAAACTTGATGAGATGTATTCTTCTAATGCAAGTGATGGCAAAAGATTAAAATTATTACTCTCCTCAAAGTCGAAGGCAATGTCTAATTTGGCGATGATAGAATCTTCTGTAAATAAAATAAATGAACAATGTAATGCTATTATTATTGATGCTTTTAGTGCTATAGTTGATATGAGCACTGTATTAAAAAATACTATAGATGATGTGAAAAATAATAGTAAAAAAACTATTAAAAATGGTGCGAAGCTTGTACATGATGATAAAATAAATTTTGATATAATAGAGCAGCTGCTACCTTCTATGGATAATTTTATTATGCTTATGAAATATTTTATAAGATAAAGTAAGATAAAAAAATAAAAAGGATATAACAAATGGCTACAAAGATTGATATTTATTCAGTGGATATTATTCCAAACAAAGAGTATGAGGTTATTGGCTTAGTAAAAGGCTCGATAGTCCAGTCAAAACATTTTGGTAGAGACCTTATGGCAAGCTTTAAAACTATCATTGGTGGAGAGCTTAAAGGCTATACTGAAATGATAAATGAAGCACGTGCTATTGCAACAGATAGAATGCTAGAAGAGGCTACTGCTCTTGGTGCTAATGCTGTATTGGGTGTCACATATACAACATCAGCTGTTATGCAAGGGGCAAGCGAAGTAATAGCCTATGGAACAGCAGTAAAAATTAAATAATTTTTTAATGAAAAAAACAGAGTTCGCTCTAATTAATGATATAAAGAATATTATAGACAGAAAATATAGTATTCTTTATCCTTTAGAAAATGGTATTGGTGATGATTGTGCCTTTATCTCAAATATCAAAACAGATGAAAATATAGTAGTGAGTATAGATGCTTTAGTCGAAAATGTGCATTTTGATTTGTCATATTATAAAATGTATGATGTTGGATATAAGTCGGCTATTGTAAATATAAGTGATATTATTGCAAAGGGTGCCAATCCTATTTCAATGTTTATTTCTCTCGCCATCCCAAAAAAAATAACAGATAATGATATATTAGAATGGTATGATGGCTTTACAGATGCTTGCTTGCCATTTAATGCTATAATAAGTGGCGGTGATACAACGAGTTCAAAATCAGATTTTTTTATATCTGTAACTGCAATGGGTAAATTAAATAGCAATATAAAAATTCTACGTAGCACTGCTAAGCATGGTGATAATATATATGTTTTGGGTAGGCTAGGGGAGAGTGCTATAGGTCTTGATATACTTCAAAATAAATCAAAAATTAAAAATCAAAAATGTGTGCATGCACATCTTAGACCAAAATTATTTTATTTGGAGTTTCAAAAAATATTATCAAAATATAAAGTCAATGCAAGCCTTGATATAAGTGACGGGCTTTTGCAAGATATATCTCATATAGCTCGGGCGTCTAATGTTATATGTGAAATAAATGACTATGCCAATTTTTCTTATGTCAATGATGTTTATAAAAATATAGAACCCTCTCAAAGAAAAAATATAATTGAATATATACTAAATGGTGGCGAAGATTATGCCATAGCATTTACAAGTGCGGATAATATTTCTGAGGCTGAAAATATTATACATATCGGTACCGTAAGAAAAGTAGAGAAAGATGAAGAACCTAAAGTAACACTCTATGACAAAAATAAAAACCCATACGAAATTAATCGCATGGGCTATACTCATTTCTAATTTTTTTTATATTTATATTTTTGTTAATATATCGCCTTCAAATTCGATGCCACCTGCGACACGACCTTTTGATAATCCCTTTTGAAGTACGCTACCATATATCAAAGGCAATGCAACAGTAGGCTCAACCCAAGCCATTGCTCGATTTGCTTCTGTCTTTACTTTGCCCCATGATTTTGCCTCATCCAATGTTGATGAAGAAAGCCCACCATCATTGATAACAGCTGTAGTTACTTGGAAGCAGTGTGAATGTCCGCTGTCTTCTTTATCAAAAATATAGCTCATAACAATAGAATCATTTATATAATTTTTTGGTACACCGCCTGCAATATATATAGCAGATGTTTTTTTTGAGTTTACAACAATTTGAGTAAGTTCATAGTTGTCTCTAATGCTATCAATTCTGACTGGTTCTTTGCCTTCTTTTTTTGCTCTATGATAATGATTTGTAAGCCCTATTCCAATACTCGAATCATTTATCGCAGGTATAAATACAGGTATATTTTTTTTATTGGCATTGCAGAGAATAGAGTCATCATCGTCTAAATATTTTTCTGTAAGTAATTTGATAAACTCACGTGATGAATGTGGGCGTCTTTCAAAACCATCAGTTATTTCTCCAATCCATGTATCTGTAGCCCAGAATTTTTCTTCATCTACATATGTGTCGTATATTCTATCGATGTAGTAATCTCTAAGTTTGGCATCATCTGCCTGTATAGAGCCTTTGAAATGGTTATATCCAAGTGCCTGATATATATCCTGATACATTATTGCTCCTGTAGAGACTATAACATCGACCATATTATTTTTTATCATTCCTGATATTACATTACGTAAACCACCTGCTATAAGTGGGCCTGCCAAGCCTAGCATAATTGTTGGTCTATCTTTGTCTTTAAGCATATTTTCAAATACTTCAGCACAAAGCCCAATATTGCGTGCCTGTATTGACATGTCTTTCATGCTATCAACGATAGAAGATATATTTGTACTTTCATCCAAAATAGGCGAAACAACTTTTTCTTTTAGTATGTTATTTTTATCATTACGAAACTTTTCATCAAGTTTGATTTCCATTATTCTTTCTCCTGAAAAATAGTAGTTCTATCTATAATCATAAAATAGAGCAAAATTATACAATCAATTTATATTTTTTTCAATAAGAAAGTGCTATTATATAAGCATTATTTTGGAATTATGTCAATTATTTTGTATCAGTGACAATCAAATCAAACATTGTGCTATTGTCAGGATTTTTGATCCATTTTATAGTTTTATTTACTGTTTCGCCTTGATTTCCAAGTACGACATTTTTGCCATTTATTTTTAATACAACCTCACTTGCATTGCCTATTGTAAGCATAATAACTTCATTCGCTGTTATAGTTATATTTTTCCCGCTAGAAAGATTAGTCGTATTTGGTTTATCATTATCAACAAAATATCTGATATAGACAAATCTTTTTGCACTACATTCGACAACGATAGGGCTTTGCTGAACATTTTTTAGTATGTACATATCTCCGTCTACTATATTTATACTAGAATCTAATTGATTTTCAGTATTATTAATGCTATTATTTGTAGCATTATAAAATATACTTTCATCATTATTTGTTTTAGATTCATCTATTTTTTCAATCTCAATCATCGCCACATCTTCTATGATATCTATCAGTTGAATACGAAAATCATCTATACCATTTTTATTTAAATCAGCTAGTAAAGCATTTGTTTTGGAGAATGTTACTTCCAAATCATTTATAATAGCTTTGACATTATTGCCTATTTCTATAAATTCTATTGTGGCGGATAAACCTATTGGTTTGAAATATATTATATCGCCAACTCTTACACCTATTTTTACATAGCTATCAACAATATTCCTTTTTTTAGAACTATCTCCGCCAGAAATTTTAGAGGAAACAGAAGTAATATTTCCACGCATTTTATAAACATTTATGCCAATAATTGTTAAAATTGATACTATTAATAAAAATATAACTATAGGTAATATATGCATTGATTTTTTTATTTTTATTGATTTTTTAGAACTTTTTAATAATAGCTCTTGTTCTTGTTTGGAATAGTCTTCTTCTATTTTTAGATTATTTTCTTCTGTTTTTTTATTTGTATTTCTTGAGGGTTTTTCTTTTGTTTTTTTTGTAGTTTGCGGTACAGGAATTGGATTTGTACTTTCTTCTAGTAATTTGTTATTTTCTAATGCATTTAATTTATCATCTTGCCCTCTATATAGTGAGAGTATTTGATTGGTGTCTAATTCTAATGTTGTGGATATAATACGTAAAAAACCTTTTACATATATTTCCCCAGGTAGCACATCAAAAGCCCCATCTTCTATAGCTTCAATATACTTTGGTATTATATTTGTTTTTGCTGATATATCTGATATTGAAAGCCCTTTTTTTTCTCTTGCTTCCTGTATTATAGAGCCTAATGTTTGCACAACCACTCCTAAAAGTTTTTTACTTAATTAATCTACTAATTTATCTTTTAAGACCAATACACCTTGAGGTATTACAAAATTAAATGCATCGTCACTATATACTTCTCTATAGTCTATACCATAGAAGAAATATTCAATTATAGACTGCGTAGTAGAAATACCTATTGCCCTAAAGATCATGCCATTTTCACCGACCCAAAGATGTATTTTAATAAATCCTGTTTTATCTGTAGATGCTTTTTTTGGAGTAAGTTCCATATGATATGCCATTCTTTTATCATCTTTTGCATGATTTTCGTCATCTTCAGAAATTCCAATCATAGATCCATCAAATTTACTTAGAGGCTCTAATTTTCTAGTATTTTTATAAAAATTAAAATTATAATCTGAAGTTAGCCTGCTCACTCCATTTTTTGTGTATAAACCACCTAGATTTTCATTTGTATCAATTTTTTGCTCGCTGACTATCCTTGATTTTGGTATATATATCCATAGATATTCGCCATTAAAAGATATGGTCTGAGAGCCTTCATTGGGAGAAGTATATTTCATTCTAAACTTCCCTGGTGTTTTATATAGTATTTCTCCACGAGATGTTTTATCCCCATTTTTTTCTATAAAAAGGGCTCTGAAGCCTTTAATATTTTCAAAATGGCTTTGCATTTTTGATATTACAACACTTGGTTCAAATACTTGAGCCTCTGCATTTATTAAAGTAAAATAAAATATTATACTGACTATATAGAGTAATTTTTTGATATCCAACAATTTATCCACCTTATTCTAACGATAACTCCTATTATTAATATATACCGATTTTCATAAAATACAAATATATTTTTTATTATTTTGTTTATATGTGGTTTTAATCTCTGTACAATTAGTATATAATGCTATTTGATAACTATTTTAATAGGAGAAATAAAAATGTGGGATTATACAGAAAAAGTGAATGATCATTTTTTGCATCCACGTAATGTGGGTGAAATAGAGAATGCTAGTGCAAGTGCCATGATAGGTAATATTGTATGTGGTGATGCATTGCTTCTTACATTAGATATAGATAAAGATACAGATACTATAAAAGATGCTAAGTTTAAGACGTTTGGTTGTGCTAGTGCTATAGCTAGTTCTAGTGTTGTTACCGAACTTGTCAAGGGAAAAACTCTTGATGATGCTTTGAAAATTACAAATAAAGATATATCTAATGAGCTTGGTGGATTGCCAGAAGAAAAGATGCATTGCTCTGTTATGGGCATGGAGGCTCTCGAAAAGGCTATTGCTAAGTATCGTGGTATTGATATCGAAGAGGATAATCATGACGAGGGTGCTATTGTATGTAAATGCTTTGGTGTAACTGATACAAAGATTGAAAGGGTGATAAAAGAAAATAATCTTACTACCATAGATGAAGTTGTTCATTATACGAAAGCGGGCGGTGCTTGTGGTTCTTGCAAGCCTCAGATAGAAGATATTATAAATAAAATTTTAAAGAATCAAAAAAAATCTTCTGAAAAAAAAGATAGCTCTCCTGTGATGACTACTTTGCAAAAAATAAAAAAGATTGAAAGTGTTATTGAAACAGTGATAAACCCAGCTCTCAAAAGTGATGGGGGTAGTTGTACCTTTGTTGACATTGAAGGCAATACTGTAAAGATTTCACTTGAAGGGCAATGTTCTTCATGTGGGGCAGCCAATCGAACGCTTCATTCTTTTATCGAGCCTAGGCTAAAAGAGCTTGTACATAAAGATATTGTTGTTGAAAGCTACTAGCCGTAGGGGCATGGAGCTTCGCTCATTTAAACTTCACCATGATTTAATACCCACTAGAATTTTTATAGTGGGTATTATTATTATGTGCAACTTAAACTGCATCCACCCTCTGTCTAATTTTATGCAAATATAATATAATACAATGAGATATTGCAAGGGATTATATTATGTCAAAAAATAATAAGCATGAAAAAACTGACTATACCATGTCAGAAGACACTAAACATGAGGGAGTTGAAATTATACTTATTACAAAGCAGAGGGGCGAATCTAAAAAGTATAAGAATTCAGAACAAGCCTACAGAATATTTAGAGATATATTAAATTATGAAGAATATGAGTTGCGTGATAAAGAACATTTTTGGGTCATGGGGATAGATACTGCTGGCTATATAGTTTGTATATATATTGTGGCATTGGGTAGTGGTAATCAAGTTAATATGACAGCGGCTGAAATCTTTGATATAGCTATAGGGTTAAAATCGAGAAAAATTGTGCTCGCCCATAATCATCCATCTGGAAATGTAGAGCCATCCAAAAATGATATATTTACAACTAATATGCTCTATCATGTTTCTTTACCATTTGGTATTGAAATACTCGACCATCTAATTATAGGTTTAAATAAATATTCTAGTTTTGTAAAAACAGGGGTAATGGGCAAAATAAAAGAAGATGCTAAATTTAAAAGTTATTTGGAAGGTCAAGACGAGGGGCTAGAAGAGGGTCAAAAAATTGGTATGGCAAAGGGTAAAGTTGAAGGCAGGAAAGAAAATAGAATAGAAACAGCTAAAGAAATGTTGTCTATGAATTATGATATAAAAGATATAATTAAAATTACAAAGCTAACTAAAAAAGCAATTATAGAAATAAAAGATAGTTTAAATTTACCTTAAGTTTTTACTCAAATTTTTTTCAAAAAAATTGTTGCCGAAGGCATTTAAAAATACTTCGTAGATAAACTTAAGGTTATTTAAAATATATTTATATGATAATACAAACAAAAGAAAAGAAGAATATAGCCAGCTCATCGCTAAAAATGTCTGTCATAACAACAATCAGTAGAGTGTTGGGGCTTTTGCGTGACCAGCTTCAGGCTTATATATTTGGTACTTCATTTATAGCCGATAGCTTTGCGATAGGTTTTATGATACCAAATTTACTTAGGCGACTATTTGCTGAAGGGAATATGAGTGTTAGTTTTATCCCTATATTTACTGATGTTGAAAAAAATCGCAGTAAGGAAGAGAGTGCTATATTTTTCAAATCGGCTTTTACTCTTTTGTTATTTGTTGTACTGGCTATAACTATATTGGGGGTAATAATTTCACCATATTTGGTTAGGCTTCTCTATACATCGGCAAGTGGAAATGTCGAAGCATTAAATCTCGCAAGCCGTCTAAGTATGATAATGTTTCCATATCTGTTATTTATATCGTTAGCTGCTATGATTCAAGCCATGCTTAATATACATAATGTATATACTATACCTGCGGCAAGCCCTATCTTATTTAATATATGTATAATAACGTTGGTTAGTATTTTTTATTTTTTATTGCCTGATGTTTTGCCCGATATATATTTTAATATAGTTTATGTTTTATCTGTAGCTGTTTTGCTTGGTGGGATTATACAATTTGTATATCAGTTGCCGTTCTTAAAAAGGCATGGCTATAATATTGGTATAAAAGTGTCATTCAAAGATAAAGACATAAAAAGGATGCTCAAATTATTTATCCCTGGGATATTTGGTTCAAGCATATATCAAATAAATTTATTAGTTTCTACGTTTTTGGCGGGCTCAATAGGGGAGGGTAGAATATCTGCTATTGTTTATGCTACTAGATTACATGAACTTGTACTTGGTGTATTTGCTGTAAGTATAGCTACTGTAATGCTTCCGACATTAAGTAAGGCTATTGTAGAAAATAGGATAGATGATGTAAAGAGTTCACTATTTTATTCGATACGCTTTGTAGCCTTGTCGACAATACCTGCTATGATTGGTTTTATCATGCTTTCAAATCAGATTGTAAGTATGTTATTTGGCTCTGGAATGTTTGGAGTAGATTCTGTAAATCTTGTGAGTACAGCATTAAAATATTTGTCTATATCATTATTTTTTGTAGCCTCATATAGAATATTAGTGCAATCGTTTTATGCAATGAAAGATAGCAAGACGCCTGTATATGTTGCCTTGTTTGCTTTTATAATAAATACTAGTGTTGGATGTATTTGTATATTTGTATTAAAAACAGATATAAAAGGTATTAGTATTGCGAGTGTATCTGCAAATATTATTTCATTTTTTGTATTGTATTTTTTACTTAGAAAAAGGCTTTTATTAAAAAATACATTTGTTGAACTGCTAAAAATATTACCGACAATTTTATCTACAATAGTTATGGGGTTATTTATCTATATTGCAAAATACTTTTTTATAGATATACAATTAACAAGGCTATCACTTACAATGAGGCTTATGCCTATAATAGCATTAGCAGTTTTGGTATATGTACTTTTTAATATTATTTTTAGAAATAAAGATTTTATATTTTTGCTTAATTTAATACTAAAAAAAATACGCCATTAGTATTTTTCTATTAATAATTTTTATTCTGTGAAGCCTTTTGTCTTTTCAAAATCATTAACAAAATCGACTATTCCATCAGCGGTCTTTTTTATAAAATCATTTTTAAATTTTTGAGTACTAATTAAATCGATGTCTTTTTGATTTGTTATAAAACCTATTTCGATAAGAACAGCAGGCATTAAAGCCCCTTTCAAAACATAAAAAAGTGCACTCTTTACAGTGGTAGCTCTTTCATATATACTTTCTATTTTTAATATTTCTTTGCCAATAAGTTCAGCCATATATCTACTTTCTTTTTGATATTGCTCTATTAACATATATGAATAAAGGCTTTCAGTATAATTTGTTATATTTGTATTTTTTAATTTTATACTAGGATTATTTTCAAACTTTGCTATACTTCTAGAGTATTCACTAGTTTCATCAGCAGAAAGAAAAAATATTTCAAACCCACGTGCATTTTTGTTAATAGAGGCATTGGCATGAATGCTTATAAATAGGCCATTTTTTGGGTTATCTGTACCAATGTCTATATATTCATTAGCCATATACGGTCTATCTTCTAGGCTTATAAAATAATCATCATCTCTTGTGAGTTTTATCGTTTTTTTTGGCAGCCTTTTTTTTAGTTCTTGAAATAAAGCCTTTGAATATTCAAGAGTAATATCTTTTTCATATTTTTCATTTATAGCAACAGCACCAGAGTCTTTGCCACCATGCCCTGCATCTATAATTATAACATCAATTGTAGTGCTTGTACTTTCATTTATTTGAGGTAATACCCTTGATATTTTTTTTTCATCTTTTTTTGATAGATTTTCTATATAGAGCAAATCGACAGAGCCAATACTTTTTTCAAAAATATTTATATCATCATCTAATATTTTACTTACAATTATTTTTGTAGTATCTGTATCTATATAAAAGCCATCTATTTCTGAAGATGGAATATTATCTGTAGTAGAAAGATTTCCATCTAAAAAATAGAATTTTTGCCCATCAATAAAGTTTGCTCTATAATTATAGTGTTCTATACTAAGCTTATGTAAAATAGCGTCATATTTGTAGTTAATATCATATGCATCTAGTATAGATATAATATTAATTTTATCATTTTTTATTGGGTACGAATAAGAAGAGCTTATAGTATTATTTGAAAATACAACTAGATTACTTATAAAAAAAAATATCAAAAATATCTTCATTAAACTCTCTTCTATAAATAGATATAAATTATTTTATTCATTTATTTCAACTTGATATCCGCATTCCTCATTTATACATTTATGTGTAATCTTTTTTTCTTTACCAATTTTTTCGACCATAGTAGAGCCGCATTTTATACATTTCTCTTCTATAGGTTTATCCCAACTGACAAAATCACAATTTGGATATTTTGAACATCCATAAAATTCTCTGCCTCTTTTCGAGCGTTTTAATGTAATATCGCCACCACATTTTGGACATATACCTAATGATATACTTTTTGTATTTCTACAATCAGGGAAGCCAGAACATGCAAGAAAGAATCCAAAGCGTCCAAGTTTTTTCACCATAGGTTGCCCGCATTTCTCACAAACTTTATCTGTTTTTTCATCAAAGAAGTTTTTCATATTTTTTATATTATCACTTGCTTGATTAACGGTATTTAAAAAGTTTGGATAGAAATCGCCTATAACTTTATTCCAAGTAATATTATCTTCTTCTACTTCATCTAATTTTGCTTCCATATTTGCTGTGAATTTGGTATCGATAAGGGTTGAGAAATTATCACTTATTAGCTCATCGACAAGTTTGCCAAGCTCTGTTGGTACAATTTGTTTCACTTTACGTTGTACATAATGCCTTGCTATAATCGTTCTTATTGTTGGGGCATATGTAGAAGGGCGTCCGATTCCAGATTCTTCTAATACCTTTACCAAAGATGCATCATTATATCTTGGTGGCGGCTGGGTAAAATGCTGTAATGGTATATGCTCTATAAACTCACATATATCGCCAATTGCAAATAGCGGCATGCTAAGAGATTTTTCTTTATCATCTTTTGCAAGGGTGAGTGCTTTCATGAATCCTTCAAATTCAATTTTTGATGAAGATACACTAAACTCTGCTTTGCCTGCTTTTATGGTAGCTTTATTTGTTTTTATTTTTGCAGCAAGCATTTGAGATGAAACAAATCTTTCCCAAATAAGTTTATATAATTTATATTGTTCGGGCTTTAGATGTCCTTTCATTTTTTCAGGTGTGAGGTTTACATCTGTAGGTCTTATGGCTTCATGGGCATCTTGGGCATTTTTTTTAACACTATATATCGGCGGTTGTTCGGGTAGATATTGCTCCCCATATGTTTTTTTGATAAACTCAGCGGCAGCGGCTTGTGCGACGGGAGATATACGTGTAGAATCTGTACGCATATATGTTATAAGTCCAGTAGGCTCGCCATTTATATCGATACCTTCATACAACCCTTGTGCGACTTGCATTGTTTTTGATGAATTGAAATTTAAGTTTGTACTTGCCGCTTGTTGCAATTTACTTGTTGTATATGGTGCTAATGGGTTGCGGCTTTTTTCTTTACTTTCTATATTTGTGACTTCAAATTTTTTGCCATCGATTTCATCTATAAGAGATTTGATTTCGGTTTCATTTTTGAACTCTCTTTTTTGTCCATCATACTTTTGAAAGGCGGCTATAAATTTTTTACTTTTATGGCTTAGCTCAACATCATAGCTCCAGTATTCTTGTGGAACAAAACTTTCTATTTCTTCTTCTCTTTCGACAATAAATTTTAAAGCAACACTTTGTACCCTGCCAGCAGAAAGCCCTCTTTTTATTTTTTCCCATAGGAGCGGGCTTAGATTATAGCCGACTATTCTATCGAGTACTCTTCTTGCTTTTTGTGCATTGACTTTTGATATATCTATATCTCTTGGATTTTTTATAGATTCAATAAGTGCATCTTTTGTTATTTCATGAAATACTATTCTTTTTATAGGGACATCTTTTGTGTTTTTTTCTAAGACATTTTTTATATGCCATGCAATACTTTCTCCCTCTCTATCGTCGTCTGATGCTAGTAATATTTCTGTAGATTTTTTTGCTTCTTTTTTTAGCTCATTAAGTATTTTTGCACGCCCTCTTATTGTTATATATTCAGGTTCAAAATTATTTTCAATATCGATAGCCATTCGACTTTTTGGCAAATCGATAAGATGCCCCATAGATGAGCGTACAACATAATCACTTCCCAAATATCTATTTATAGTTTTTGCCTTAGCAGGTGATTCGACAATAACAAGCGACCTTTTTTTAACTTCTTTTGTCTTTGAATCTTTTATAGATTTTACAGATTTTTTAGCTTTTGTAGCTTTTTTAGTTTTTACTGTGCTAGCCATTTTTATAAACACTCCCAAAAAATTTACCTATTATTATTCTAATATATAACATTTACCCGGATTTTGCCTGATAACACCTTTTATTTCAAGCTGCATTAAAGTCATTGAAATATTATTTACAGGTATATTGAGTTTTCTAGCAATATCATCTATATGTATATTATTATTTTTTAAAATTGTATTAAATATTGATTTCTCATTTTCGGTTAGAAGCGAAATATCATATTCTTTTTTAATCTCTTTATGTTCTTCTTTATGTTCTTCTTTTTTTGTTTTGATACTTATAATATTTTCATTATCTATAAATGAATTATTTACATTATCTACATTTGTTTTTTTATTATTACTATTAATTTGCCCATTTTCAAAATATCGAGTTTTCATTTTTATATATTCAGAATCTACAGAAAACATATCATCAAATTCATTTATTATATCTATAGCACTATTTGCAATAATAGCACCATCTTTATATAGCTTATGATTGCCAAAAAAATAGTTTTTTGTTTCATCGTATGGAGCGATAAATACATCCCTACCATGTTCTAATGCAAAGTTTGTGGTTATTAAAGCACCAGACCTTGCCGCTGCTTCTACCATAACTGTAGCATAAGAGAGCCCAGATATTATCCTATTTCTTCTAGGGAAATGGCTTCTATCAGGCATTGTTCCAACTGGGAATTCACTGATGATGAGGGAATGCTCAATCATTTTATCATATATTCTCGCATTTTCTGATGGGTATATATAGTCGAGACCATTGCCAAAGACAGCGATAGTATTACCATTGGCAGATAACGCCCCCAAATGGCTTGCCGTATCTACGCCCTTTGCAAAGCCCGATACAACAGTTATATTTAATGCTGATAATACAGAGCCTAGTTCAAAAGCATAATCGATACTTACTTTTTGTGGCTGCCTCGTCCCAACTATAGATATTGAGTTTCGCCTTAAAACATTCTTATTGCCTTTTACATAAAGTATATAAGGTGGATTATCTATTTGCTTTAAATTGAATGGATAGTCTTTGTCAAATATGCTAACGATTTCAATATTTCTTTTATACGAAGCCTCTACTATTTTATTTGCTTTGTCTAATATATCATTTTTTGTGAATGTATAATTTCTGTTTCTATTTCTTGCGACAGCAGTTTTTAATATATTTACTATTCCACTTTCATCATCTAAGAATATATTTTCGATAGAACTATAGCGTTCTATAAGGCTTGCGATACTTTTATCCCCAACGCCATTTATACAATATAATGCTATGAGGTATATTTTGGTATTTTCATTCATATTTTTCACACTAAGATATAAACATAAAAATAATTTATATATAATGTAGAAAATATTATTTTTGTCAAGTATATTTTGCCTATTTTTATGTTCAATACTAGAATATGTTTCAATTAATCAAAAAAAAGCCCCTCCTAATTAAAAGAGAGACTTTTTTATATTATTAATTTAGCTTCTTGGGTTAGGAACTATACCTACTATCGTAGAATCTTCTGATAAGAGATATTTATTATCATCATATCGACTTAAGTCGGCATTAGGTATTATCATTGCTGTTAGGTCTCTAACTACATCAGATTTAAGATTACCATCAATCACATAAAGAGTTGTTGCATCTTTAAGCCAATAACCTTCCCATTCTGCTTCATCATCTGCAACGCCATTTTCAAACTCTGTGTTTTTAGCGACAAAAGCATTTAGTTTTGTAGTATCTATAGTGAAATCTGTTTCTGTAAGTGTTTCATATTCACTATCGCTATCAGGCTCTTCCATAATACCATTTTCTATTTCTCTTTCTTCTATTTGAACTATACCACCAATGTTTTTGAAGAAAAGAAATTCTGTTTCTACTTCTACAACTCCATCGTCTTCATCTTGCTCTGTCTGAAACCAAACAGTATCATATAAACGCTGTAAAGCATTATATTCTGTTTTTGTAGTTCTAGAGTTTATTTCGCTTATAATTCTGCCATTTAAAGGCGTACCTTCTAATACTAGTTTGTTTATACTAGGGATTTGACCTGAAACTGGTTTGCTGATAGGAATATTTGAAGTTGGGTCTGAAGTGTCGCAAGAAGCTATAACTACCATAAACGCCATCAAAAAGAATATCATTGTTTTTTTCATATACTTTACCTCTGTTATAATTTTTTTTTATTAAGAGTATATTATAAATAATTATACATCACTCATAACAACCTCTATATAGTATAACCATTTATATTAATATCTTGTTAAAGATAATTTAAAGCAAAAAGTATACAATATAAGCATTGTTTACAATATATTTAGTCTATTTATATATTTTTGCAATAAAATATCTATCTTTTTATATAAAGAAGCCCAGAGCATGGCACTACTTCAAAATCTTTTTTTGTAATATCTCTTATTGCTTTGAACATTAAATTAAGCCCTAAGCTATCACTACCAATATGCCCAGCACATACAACATTGATATAATTTTTTTCGCATTCTTTACGATGCTCTTCAGGCAAATGCATAACAATAATAGTTCCAACCCCAGCATTGGCAAGTTGCGACATAACCTGAACATCAGCAGTTGTACCACCTGTCATATCAACTATAACTTTGCCCGCTCTATTTTTATCGCTACCAGCAAACATCTTTGGAGGGTTATTATTTGTTGTAGCCATTTGGAACTCTTCGATACTTTCAATAATCTCTACTACTTCCGATACTTTTTCAGGCTTTTTTTCTTCCATTAAATTTGTTAGGAATGTAGCAACATGATTGTCCGCAAATGTATGCATACAGGCATAGGCAATATCTAATAGTTTGGCAGCATCTACACTACGCATATGATTTGATGATGATACACGCTTTTCGATATCTGCCATCCTTTTTTTTGTAGCACCTTCCGATTTATTTATAGGGACACCCCAATCTGCTATTATATCGCTTTGCATATACATAACATCATAAAAATTAGCTTGGGCAGAACCTTCAGGGTGATGAGCTATCGCAAAATCGATATTAGCTCCTTTTTCATTGAGCCTATCTGTAAGCATGAGTTCGCCTACTTCCAAATCTATTCCACATATTACTTTTGAAACTTTTTTATTTATATCACCATATAATATTCTAGAATCGGCATATGGATTTTTCAATGTTTCTAAATCAAAGTTTTTTTTCTTTTTTTCATTTGTCATTTTTTCATATTCTTTTTTGGCATCAGTAAGAGATTTAATGACTTTGTCTTTTCCACGTGGGTCGGTTTCTATAGCAGCCTGACAAGCAGCTTCATAAAATTCTTTTATTGTTAATTCGTTTGACATTTATGTTATCCTTCAATCATAATTATTGCTCTCATTATATATTTATAAAAGATATTTCTCAATATTTATTCATATTTAAATACTATAAAAAATGTACTTTTATAATATTAGTGTAATAATAGACATTCTTTTTATGCTATGCTTTAATGATTTTTAATAGTTGATTAGTATTTTCAAGATAAAAATCATTTGTAATTTTTCCATCTTGCATATGTAGGATTCGACTGCATATAGAAAGCACACATTCCATATCATGGGTTATCATTAAAATTGTATGCCCCTTTTGAGCAATTTTTTTGATTTGAGAACCAACTTTTCTCATGTTTTTTCCGTCAAGACCACTGGTGGGTTCATCTAGAATAATTATGGGAAATTCATACATTAAAGCCACACCCAAAATAAGCCTTTGTTTTTGTCCACCAGAAAAAGTGCCTGGATGTTGATCTTTTAAATGATAAAGATCTAAATCTCGTAATATAGCTTCTGCTTTTTCTATAAGAGTATTAGTTTTCTTTTTGCCTTTCAATAATTCATCTACTAAATCTTCTCCAAAAAGCTGACTATCCAAATCTTGCATAATATACCAAACTAATGCTCGTCTGTTTTTTATTCCAATTTTTTTGTTTTTATATAAAATCTTTCCCGAATCTTGTTTTATTAAATCCGATAGTATTTTTCCTAGACTAGATTTACCTACAGCATTTCTGCCGACTAAAGCTATAATTTCTCCTTGCTTAAAAGTAAACTCTATGTCTTTTGCAACACAATTATGAGCAAATTTTTTATTTAATGCTTTAACTTCTAACATTATTTCATTGCCTGAATATGCAGCCATATTTTTATCAACTCTTATACTCCCAATGTCTATACTTCTAAGCCCAAGAGATTTTACTTTTTTATGTTCTAATTCTAACATTTGTTTAGGTGTAAATATTTGCTCTATTTTACCATCTTTTAAATAAATTATACTATCAGCTACATCTTTCAAATAAAACAAACGATGCTCAGCTATTAAAATGGTCTTGCCCAATTTTTTTAATCTTTTTATCTCATCAGCTAGATTAAGAGTAGACTCTATATCTAAATTGGCAGAAGGTTCATCCATAACATATATAACAGGTTCTATAGCATGAGCGGAAGCAATTGCTACTTTCTGTCTCATACCATATGACAAAAAACGCATTTTATCTTTTAATGTATCTTCTAACTGTAGCATTTTAGCAGACTTATGAGTTCTACTAACAATTTCTTCATGCGATAGTCCATAATTTTCACGGGCAAAAGCAATTTCTCCTGCTACTTCATTTGAAAAAAATTGACTTCTAGGGTCTTGAAATACACTACCTATATAACGCCCACGTTGCCAATCTTCAATATCATTAGCATTTTTTCCAAATAAATACATTTGACCACTTAATATACCTTCATAAAAATGTGGTATGAGGCCATTTATAATTTTGGTAAGTGTACTTTTGCCGCTTCCTGATGGACCTGTAAGTACTATAACAGAACCTTCTTCTATACTTAAATTTATATTATCCAATACTTTGCTTGAACCTTCATATGAAAAACTCATATTATTTATTTCAATTGCTTTACTCATACTACCTCACAATATTACTAAAATAATTGTTGTAATAAGAAAAACTAGTAATATAAAAATATCTAATATTCTTACTTTGTTTAGATAATAACTATTTTTTTTATATGGACTTTCTATACCTCTAACTATACAAGAGGCTGCTAACTCATCAGCTATTTTTAGAGAACGGAATACCATAGGCACTATTAAATATTCAATTGTTCTAAGTGGACGTAGTAAAACATAAAATGGAGAACGCAAAAATCCTCTCGTACGCATAGCTGTACTAACATCAGAGAACTCACTTATCATTGTAGGTATAAAACGAAGAACTACAATCACAGTTAGAAGTATTTCATTTGGTATGGGAAGTTTTCTTAATGCCTCTGTAACTTTACCTGATGGTATTTCTAATATAAAAGCACCTGCCATAGCAATTGGCAATATAGCATAAACAAGTAAAAATTTAATGCCTGTTTTAATACAGCCCAATAAACTCATAAATATAAATAAAAGAAAAATATAAATAATGTCATATATCATTTTTGAAACAAAAAAAACTTCAACACATGTTAATATGCAAATTAAAAATAAAACAAACACATTTACTTCACGAAAAAATTTTATAATTTTATTCATAGCAATTTATATCCACAAATTTTTATTAATTATATCTGTTAAACAACCTTAGCTTTTTTGAAATGCCGCCTTAAAATATTATTAGCAAACACACAGCCTAGTAATGCAAGTACTGCGGAAATCAAAATCATAATAGCTATTTGAATGGGACTATTAAGTATTTTATAAGCACCTGTAATCGTATCAGACATCCCAGCCTCATCCATCATCATTTTAAGTTCATTTTTAGCAATCCAATAAATAAAAACAGTTGAAAATGTCATACCAGCAGTGTAAAAAGTCCAGCCTATGGCACTTCTAATTGGGTTGATGTATGCATCTTTACCAAGCATAACAATTTCACATAAAGCTCCAAGTGCTATCAAATAAATTAATACAAACATATATCCTTGTAGGGCATAAATAATACCATGAATACTAGTCCAGAGAAAAAGAATACCATGCTTATTTATACGATTGCTGACTATTAAATAGAAAGTTGCATTTATAAACATGGAAATTCCAGCAGATAAATAGTAATAAAATATTGTAGTAGCCAATATAGAACCTACTACCATAAGAACAATAGAAGATATAGCAAACATAGCAGCAAATACCATAATATTTCTTGTAGAAAGACCTTTTTTCTGTTTGACTTTTATTTTTTGCTCAACCATTTCATCTAATATTGTATAATCTTTTTTTTTCATAAAATAAAATCCTTTATATAACAAATGAAAGTCTGAAATTAAGTATAGTAATCTTTCATTTTTTAATGAGTAGACTATTAAATTAATTTCTTAATTATTAAAATGTTGCATCAAAACCAAGCTTGAAGTTTATTCCCTCCTGATCGTTGTCGCCGTCAGATGAACCAGTAGCATAGTCGTAACTATCAATTTGTGAGTTTAATAGATTTTTAATTTCAAACCACATAATAAGCTTAGGGGCATCTTTTACAAAAGCAAGTATATCTTGAGATAAACGCAAGTTCAATGTAGTGTAAATATTTTCTGTTCTCATTTCTTTATACGAAATAATATTCCCAGTTGTCATGTCATAATTTGGTTGATAGGTGTATCCCGGGGCATAATAATTGCCCGAAAGTCTAATTACAGTTCCCCAATAGGGATGCATCCAATTAATATTAGCACTTATTGTATATTCGGGTCTATCCAAACGTTGGTATATTTTATCCCCATTTTCTAATTTGATTTTCTGAGTAGTATCTGTTGCCCATAGCTGTTCGAAGTTAAAGCCATAACCAAACATACCAGCAGATCCCACCTCAATAGATAAACTTGAACCAATATCATAACCCCAAATCACTGCTTTACCAATATTTTTATACCTACGTAAAGTTGCTCCAGAATGAATACCATCTTCTATATATTCAATAAGATTGTTCGCATCACTTCTAAAAATAGCTGCTGATATTATTAAACTTTCTATTGGGTAGAATTCTAAAGTACCACTATAACTCCAAGCACTTTCAGGTTTTAAATCGGGATTACTTTGATAGTATTCTCCATAGAATAATGTTGGCTCCGCTTGTGCAAATAATTGTTCAAGTGTTGGGCTGTTAAAACTATGCCCTACATTAGCTTTTATAACAAGCCATTCTACAATAGGCTTTAGCACAATTCCAAATTCTGGCGAAAATGAATGTGCGGGGTTTATATTCCCATCATAGCTTGTACCTTCTGAAGTAGTTGCTTGATAGCGAACTCCAAGTGTCATATCTATATCAAAATCTATAGATGTGTCTATATCAGCATCACCTCCAACAAAAAGAGCATTACCTATTTGATTATAATTGTTTTTTGAAACCCCTATTACATTAATATCCATATACTGTATATCTAGATTATAACCAGCTTTTAA
This sequence comes from uncultured Spirochaetia bacterium, assembly GCA_947040495.1. Classification (GTDB taxonomy): domain Bacteria; phylum Spirochaetota; class Brachyspiria; order Brachyspirales; family Brachyspiraceae; genus CAMRBQ01. Next base: position 15,406 of record CAMRBQ010000015.1, on the reverse strand, counting down.
TGTAAACATGTCATTAATATACCATGCAGCAAAAATCTCGCTGGCACTTGATATATAGCTGTTTTTATAAATGTTCTTTTCTTTTATGGGATTTCCATCTATGTAATAAGGTATGTGTTCTACATTATAATCTTGGTACCAATAATCAACACCACTAGATATATTGATATCTAAGTTATCTAGCGGAAATATTTTGTATACAACACTACCTATAAATTCTTGATAAAGAATATCATTAAGAAGTTCTAATTTCCTTATAGGAGAAGTGTCTTGATTGTAAAAAGTGCTTATAGAGAGGCTTTGAATATCACCTATATTTATTAAACCACCTGCATTAATACCAAAGTTTATAAAATCTGTTGTTTCATTTTTGTTTGTAATAACACCTATTGGCATACCCATATTATTCATACTTGGCGATACTGAATAGTCAGAATTGAAAAGATTGTTATATTCAAATGTTCCTCCAATATATAGAATTGCCATTTTCAAAACCATAGCTAAAATTAGCATACTCTTTTGTGTTATGGGCGTCATTTTCAGCTTTGAAGTTATTTCCATAGCTTGCACCGATATTAGCAATAAGACCTTTTTTTCCGCTACCCTTTTTTGTTGTTATAGAAATAACTCCACCCATAGCATCAGATCCATAAAGGAATGAACTTGACCCTTCAAGTATTTCTACTCTTTCTATCTGTGATATAGGCGTATTATTTAATGTATAAAATCGAGTTTCATAAGAATATATTTTCTGCCCATCTATAATGATTAAAATATTACCCGAATCAAAACCACGTATATATGGACTACCCGCTGAACCTCTACTATTTGGAGAAGATTCTCGTGTAACAATTCCAAAATCTCTTAGAACGTCCGACAAAGATTCTCCCGTTCTTTCCTTTAAATCTTCACTTGTTATAACAGTAACATCAGATGAAGTATCTTGTATCTTCTTCTGAGTTTTGGTTGCCACTACCTGCATATCTATCTCTTCTGCATTATCTTGTGCAACAGTGTTGTTGCTAATAAAATCAAATGAATTACTAAAATTAACTTACCCATACTTTAATTTCTCCCTTTTTTATTTTTTACTCAATATATGTTAGTCTGCGATAACATATTGTAATTTTATTGTCAATTAGAAAAACTACAAAATGAAAATAAATATGCAATTGTTGTAGGTATTGTAAATAGTGGAATATGGCAAAGATGCCAAAACATGTGAAGGTTTGAAAATTTATTTGTAGATATTATGGTGAAAAAAGATATTGCACATTATTTACTTTGTAAAATGCAAAATTATTAGAAAATTATAATGAAAAGATATCTTGATGAAGTCGGTAAATATTTAGATGTATCATATGTTTATGATGATTTAGCAATAGGATTAAATACTCTCATATCAATAGAAATTTTTCGTAAAATTCTAACACCTTACTTACTATAGGCTATCTTGTTATTATGGTTACTTTTTCTTATATCATGTTTTAATAGGGCATAAAATACTTAATAGAGATTTTCGCTTTTCTATAGGATTAGTTTTTCTTATATCTTCATGTATAAGACCAATTATTATATCTAATTATAGATTTTCTTTTTCATTATGCTCTATTGGATAAAATTTACTTTCATCTGAATATGGGTATAGAGGCATTTTATCTGTTCTATAGATAAAGTTTTTCATATTTATTTTTGCATCAAATAGGGTATTCTTGTTTTCATCTATTTCTAATATCCTGCCCAAATAACCAAAGTTTAATAGTATATTTGCATTATTTTCTCCAACAAAATCGACATCGCAGAAAAATCTTGAGTATAATTTTGGATCCCTATATTCTCTTCCTTTTATTGCACTGTAGCTGCCATGTTCGCCAGTTATTTCATATTCAACATATCTAGAGCCTTTTGTATTTTCAGGACTGTCCCCTTGATTATCAAACATGCCAATATTACCTTCCTTTGTAATTATGAGCGCATGCTGGTTTTTCGGGCCATCTGTTGCACCATCGCCTTGTACCCGATATGGCTCTAATGATTGTATTTTTAAAAAATTATACCCTTGATTTGGTATGGCTAGCATATATGTCCATCTGCCAGTATCTAATGAATTATCTGCCATCCACCAAATAAGTTTCCAGTTTTCATAATCTATAGCAGCTACAGCTTGATTTCTAAATGATACATATAATATTTTTTTATCATCGTCATATGTTAATGAATTGGCATGTATCCAATTTACAGCTTCTTTTTTTCCAGTTTTTTCATTTACATATATATTTTTTTCGTCATATATTATTTTATTTAGTGTTTCCATATCATTTGGATTGTTTTTTGCTATGTCTCTAAATAAGTCACCAAATGTTTTATCATTTACAATTGTACCATCTTTTGTCAGTTCAATTAATCTATCTTCGACGCCCCATTTTGAATTAACTAATGCTAGATAATTGTCATTATATTCTATTGCGTCATGGTGAAACTCTATATTATTAGGGAATGCTACAATTTTATTGCCTAGTAAATCATGTACACCTTCATTGTACTTTAGCAAAACCTTATTTATATCTTTATCGAAATAAATGCTATATAAATGCATTTTTGATGAATCATAATAGTATCTAATATCCCCTTTTCTATCGATAGCAGCGATATATGCAGAAGCACTACTATTATAAAAATATAAATCCTGATTAAATGCATCGTTTGTTATATTTAGTTTATCTATATTTATAGTAACAGTATCTCTTGCTTTTTTAGGTAATGAACCTGTTTTTATATTTGTTTGAATATCTATACCATTACCTTTTATAATTACAGTATTTAAATAGTTTTGATATAGCCCATGTATAGCAAATTCTTTGCCATAGCCTTCTGGATATATATATGCTATATCCATATCTTCAGTTTTTCCTTTTACCCTTACTTCTATAGGTTCAATATTTATATCCTTTGTTTTTAATGCTATAGATAAAGCGATATTGCTTTTAGGTTTTGTTATAATGTAGTTTGTATAGTTGTTTATTTTTTTTTGATTTGTAGCATCTTGGGCATTTATACTTAATTTAAATATAAGAAGCATTGATATACATACTGAAAATATTAATGCTATTATTTTTTTGTAAAACATTTTGTTCATGAAAAATCTCCTTGACAATATTGTGAAGTTGGAATACTTGCTAAAAATATTACTACTTATATGATACAGTCTTGTATTTTTTAAATCAATAAATTATCTAAAAATTAGGAAATATTTTTTATAATTAAGTATTATATTTTGTATCTTGACAAACATTTTTATCTATAATATAATAGTGAGCAGTCTTGTTTTGCTAGATAATAAACGTATCTAATACTTTCAAGTAACATATTGTAAAATGCAAACATGGTTTTGGCAGGTTATTATTTGTTTCATTAGAATACTATATTTAAGAAGTAATAAGTGTAGAGCGTTTTTTTAATATATAAATTATTGAGGAGAAAAAATGAAACGGACATATCACCCGAGTAAATTACGCCGTGCTAGAAAGTGCGGATTTCTAAAAAGAATGGCTACTAGACATGGTAGAGATATTCTCAAACGAAGAAGACAAAAAGGTCGACATAGATTGACTTCAGCCGACGAATTATAGATTTAAAGTGAACGAAAGGCTGTATAGGAAAGAGAGAATAAAAAAGAAAAGTGAAGTAAGTTCATTTTTTACAAATAAAAGTAATACAATATTTTTGTCCAGTAGAAAATATATTTATAGTATAATTATCAGACCGAATGATTTTGATTATTCTAGGTTTGCTGTATCTGTCAAGAAAAACAAAGGGAAAGCACCTGTACGCAATAGGGCAAAGAGGCAGATTAGAGAAATATTTCGTAAAAATAGGGATAGTATACCTATAGGGTATGATTATTTTGTAATTGTAAATAATGTTGCTAAACTTCAGTTTGATGAGAGAGCGGAGATTTTTTTATCCACCTTACTTAAGGTACGCTCATGAAACATGTTTTTATTTTTTTTATAACGGTGTATCAAAAGACAATTTCACCCTATCTTATGCCATCATGTAGATTTATACCCTCATGTTCTGTTTATGCCAAAGGTGCAATAATGAAGCATGGAATATTTAAAGGGATTCTTCTTGCAATATGGCGTGTACTAAGATGTAATCCTTTGTCAAAAAAAATATACGATCCAATTCCATAGATCATAAGGAGATATAGTGGATAATAAGTTAAGAATGGTTGTGGCGATAGCTCTTTCGGGGATTATTATCGTCTCTTTTACCATATATCAAAGCAAAATAGCGGTTCAAACAAATACAATACAGAATGAGCAAACTACATCACAAAATGATGATAGTCCTTATGCCCCAGAATTTGACAAAACAAAAGCACAGAATATAAAATCTGCTAATGAAATTAATACAAATCTAATTAATAATGAAAATTTTGCTAGAAATGTCATACTTGAAAATGACCTCGTAATAGCAGAATTTCAATACGGTAATCTTATATCATATACATTGAAAAAATTTGATAATTCAGTATCAAAATACAATAAAACAGGGTCAAATAGTGCTGTTAATATGGTTGAGTATGTTTATAAAGACATTTATCCTTTCTCTTTATCATTTAATAATTTACAAAACACATTATCTCAAGATGTAACAAATCAATTTTATTTTTTAAAAATGAATGGTGATAGTGTTGAATTTGCTTCCGATGTTATTATAGATGGCGAGAATATAACTATCAAAAAAACATTTGCTCTAGGTAAAAAACCATATGAAATAATAAATGATATATCTTTTGAAAATAAAGGTTCTAATGATGTGTCGTTTTTTTATTCGTATTTCTTGAGTAGTGGTATTGGTCCATATAAGCCTATAAGTGAAACTACTAGAGAGGATATGATACGCATACAGTATCTTAAAGATGGAAAATCTACAGCAAAAAAGATGCTTGAAGGCAAAGGTAAAGATGATATTGTGTATAAATCCAATAGTGAACCGATGAATTGGGTTGCTATAGATAATAGATATTTCAGTATAATATTAAATACCGAAACCAATAATGTTAGCTTTGAGGGTGCGATACTACCAGATCCATCTCCAGATAAACCAAGGAGTAAGTTTTTAAAGGCGTATCATATAGCAAATACAACATCTACAGTTAGCCTCGCAAAGGGTGAAAGTAAATTAGAAACTAAGAATATATATATGGGTCCAAAAAGCAGAACTATTTTTGCGGATAATTATAAAGAAGAAAATTATCGTGGTATATATCATGAATCTTTTGTTGGGTTAAATTTAAGGCCTCTTATATATTGGCTTGATATAGCACTCAATAAACTTTATCTTGTTACAAAAAATTATGCACTGGCTATAATGCTTTTTACTCTCCTATTTAAGATTGCAACATTCCCTCTTACACATAAATCGTATAAGTCGATGAAGAGAATGCAATTGATAGGCCCAAAAATTGAAAGGATAAGAGAACAGTATAAAGATAATCCAGAAGAAATGAATAAAGAAATATGGAAAACATATAAGAGAGAAAAAGTTAGTCCATTGGGTGGTTGTTTGCCCACGCTTTTGCCATTTCCAATATTAATAGCATTTTTCTATTTGATGCAGTCAATGATTGAACTTAGAAATGCACAATTTTTGTGGATAATTGATTTATCTTCTCCTGATAGATTATTTGTATTTCCAGAAGGTTTGCCTCTTATAGGTGGTTTTGCTTTTAACCTAATACCAATTATAATGGCAGCAACAAGTTTTCTTACAATGAAATTACAACCTTCTGCAAGTGCGGGTGGTACGAATGCTGCTGCAAATCAAATGAAAATGATGAGCTTTATATTTCCAATTATGATGCTATTCATGCTTTATAATTATGCAAGTGGCTTGGCAATCTATTGGACGACACAGAACGTATTGGCTTTGTTACAACAACTTATAACAAAGTATATAGAAAAGAAAAAAGGGGTAGAAGCTTTAGTAGAAGTTCCTATAATTGAAACAAAAAAAGAAAGAAAAAAAAGAAATAAAAAGAAGGGATATTAGGAGTGTATTTGCATAGTTAGAATAAAAAATACAGGAGCGATTATGTTAGTAAAAGAGTTTACAGGCAAAAACGAAAAAGAAACAATACAATCCGCTTTAACAGAACTTAATCTTAAAGAAGAACAGGTTAGAATAGAGATAGTCGAAAAAGGTAAACGTAATTTACTTGGTATAGGAGATAGTATCCCTACTGTTATACGTGTTTATTATGATGAAATATCTACATTTGTATCTAATATTCAAGAGGTTGTTTCGCATATAATTTCGACAATGAATATTAATGCCACAGTTGAAGCACATGAGGAATCTGAAAAGAAGATATATATAAATATAATGTTAGAAGAAGATGCGGCTCTTTTGATAGGAAAAAAGGGAATGACATTGGATGCTATTCAATTTATAGTTTCGCTTATTTCTTCAAGAATGCTTGGTGAAGATAGTGAATATCATATATTAGTAGATGTTGCGGGGTATAGAAATAAAAGAGAAGAGGCTTTGAGGGCACTTGCTTTACAGGCGGCTAGTCAGGTGAAAAGATATAAAAAGCCAAAAGTATTAGAGCCGATGAATCCATATGAAAGGCGTATAATACATATGACACTTCAAGATGATAATGAAGTGGATACAAAAAGTGACGGTGAAGGACCATACAAAAAAGTAAAAATTTATTTGGTGCATAAAGGGAACTTTTCTAATCAAAGACCAAATAATTTAAATAGATACCCTTCTGCCTATGGTAGTAGATAAAGATATAAAAAGATATTTTAAGTTAAAGGAGTACATTAATAAGATGAACATGGTTGCTGAAAAAATTGTTTTGACAAAAGGCGTTGGTAGACATAAGGAAAAATTGGTTAGTTTTGAAATGGCTTTGCGTGATGCCAAAATAGCTCATTTTAATTTGGTTAGAGTATCAAGCATCTTTCCTGCAAATTGTAAAATAATACCAAGAAATAAGGGATTGAATCAAATGCAAGCAGGTCAAATAGTTTTTTGTGTATTAAGTGATACTGCAAGTAATGAACTTAATAGATTAGTATCTTCTAGTGTTGGTATAGCTATTCCTCAGGATAGTTCAAAACATGGTTATCTATCAGAGCATCATTGTTTTGGTAAAACAGAGAGTCAATGTGGCGATTATGCTGAAGATTTGGCAGCAGAAATGCTTGCTACAGTATTAGGGCTAGATTTTGACCCCGATCAATCTTATGATATTAAACGTGATGTATGGAAAATGTCTGATCAAATAGTTACAACTACAAATGTTACTCAATCTGCTGTTGTTAAAAAAGATGGCGAATGGGTAAGTGTTGTCGCGGGTGCTATTTTTGTTATGGACCCTGCACAATAGAAATCATACTTTTGTTGTATGATTGGAGGATTTGCCTAATTGGTAAGGCACCTGTTTCGAAAACAGACGAGTTTACACTTGTGGGGGTTCGAGTCCCTCATCCTCCGTATAATTATCAAAATTATAATAAAATGAATAGGTGGTATTTTGTCAAGAAAAAAAGAAACTAAAAAAACTAAAAAATCTACAAATAATGTTAAAAGCAATTTTAAAAGTAAAAAAAATAGTGATTTTAATCACTTTAGCAAGTCGAAAAAAAGTAGCTCTCTCAAACTAAATCCAAAAAAGTCTTCTGATTCTAAAAATCGAATGATAGATAAAAAAGATAATATTTTTATAAAAGTGGATGATGCTTCTTATGATGCAACATACCTAGCATTAAAATATAAGTTGCCTTATCAGTTTTCTAAAAAAGTATTACTTGAAGCGGATGAATATCTTAGTGATATGGAAAATGTGGATCTCGAGCCTGATAGAATAGCACTTTTTGATAAAGATATTGTAACTATAGATGGCGAAGATGCAAAAGATTTTGATGATGCTATTAATATAGATAAAACAGAAAAAGGGTATAATATAGGCGTTCATATCGCTGATGTGAGTCATTTTGTAAGTAAGGGTTCTATGTTGGATAAATCTGCCTTAGAAAGAGGCAATAGTGTATATCTGATAGATACTGTTATCCCCATGTTTCCAGAAAAACTTTCAAATGGGCTTTGTTCATTAAATGAAAATGTTGTGCGGTTTACACTTAGTGCTTTTATATCAATTGATTTTAAAGGCAATGTTATTGATAGTAGTTTTTCAAAGACTGCTATTCGTTCTAAGAAGCGTCTTACATATAATTATGCACAGGATGTTATTGATCATAAAGTTGATGATGTAGAAGAGTGGCTTGTAACTTTATTAAAAACAGCCGATGAAGCAAAAGAAATATTGCTTAAAAAAAGGGTAGAAGATGGCAGCCTTAATTTTGAGCTTGATGAAAAGGCTATAATAGTTGATAAAAAATCAGAGCCTACTATATTTAAAACTGTACAAAGAAAAGAAACGCATAGAATAGTCGAAGAGTTTATGCTTTTGGCAAATAGGGTAGTGGCTAAGTATTTGTCAGGAAATACAACAGCCATATATCGAGTACATGAAAACCCTGATGATGAAAAACTTCAGAATTTTGCTCGTGTTGCCTATAATAGAGGCTATCATTTAAAGAAAGATAAACATGGTGTATTTGATTTTAATAGTCTTTTTGAAGAGATAAAAGGTAAAGATGATGAGAAACTACTTATAACTTTACTTCTTCGTTGTATGAAGCAAGCTATATATGATACTAATAATATAGGTCATTTTGGATTGTCATTTACTCATTATACGCATTTTACCTCTCCAATTCGTAGATATACAGATTTGGAAACACATAGAATATTAAAACGTCTATTATCTGGTGGTAAATCATTGTCAACAGCAGATGTCGCTAGAATATCTAAGATGTCTGTGCATTGCTCTGAAACAGAGAGGGCGGCTATAAGTGCCGAGAGAGAGCTTGCAAAGATTAAGGCGGCCCGCTATCTTAAAAATCATATAGGTGAAATTTATGATGGTATTATCTCAGGGGTTACATCATTTGGTATATTTGTAGAGATAAATAATATGGGTATTGAAGGGCTTATTCGTTATCAAGATATTACGAATTCTCATTATACATATTATGAGGAAGAACAGTATGCTTTGAGTAAAGATAAAAAGCATTCATTTACACTCGGAGACAAAATAAAAATAGTTGTTTATAAAATAAATATCGAGAGATTATTTATTGATTTTAAATTATCTGATTAATATAAATTGATATATAAACCTAATGTATTAATGCTTACTCCTGTAATTTTTTATAAAAAATATTGAAATATAATATATTTATAGTATTATATATACTATAGATATTTTTGTTTTATCTTGATAAAGAATAATAAGGCTTATGATACATTATGACAGAACATGAAATACAACTGCATGAAGCTGTAGCTAAAGGAAATATACTTGCTATACGTACTTTTTTGGATGCCAATGTAGATATTGATGCTAGTAATGTGCTTGGGATTACATCTCTTATGCATGCTGTAAATAATGGTGATATTAATGTTGCTAAGATACTTTTGGAGAATGGGGCTGATGTTAATATTGCTGATAGCAGCACTACTACAAGTTTGATATATGCTTCGGATAAAAATTATACTGAGATGGTAAATTTGCTTTTATCATATGGAGCATATGTAAATGCATCGACATTTCATAGTGTGAATGCACTTCATTATGCTTGCAATAATAAAAATACAGAGATAGTTATAAGGCTTTTAGAATCAGGGATTGATGTAAATCTACCAACAGAAGATGGTATTACAGCAATTATGTATGCTGCCGCTGAGGGTGCTTTTGATATTGTGAAAATACTTGTTGAGCATGGTGCTGTTATACATAATAAGGATTATCTTGCTGATGGTTTGTTAGTATATTCAGCTAGAGGTGGTAATCTTGATCTTGTAAAATACCTTGTGGATAAAAATATAAATATAGATGAATTAGATAATTCACTTTCTGCTGCTTCTATTTCAGGAAACCTTGAACTTATAACATATCTTATAGGCTTGGGGGCAAAAACTAATACTACAACACCAACTCCTATAATATGTGCGGCTTTCCATGGAAATATTGAAGTGGTGGAGTATTTGTATGATTTACATCCTGATGAAAATACACTTGCAATAGTTTATGCTGCTAGAAAAGGGCATTTAAATATTGTATCATTTTTAATAAAGATGAATGTTGATATAAATGTATCTGATAAAGATAAAAAAACTGCTTTGATATGTGCATGTGAAAATGGTTATGTGGATATTGCTAGTATGCTCATAAAAAACAAGGCAGACTTTAATGCCAAAGATATATATGATATGACGCCTCTGATTTATGCTTCGGCAAATAATCATCTTGATATTGTGCGTATTCTAGTTGCTTCAAATGTAGATATAGATGATATAGATTCTGAAAATATGAGTGCTGTTATGCATGCTATATCTAATGATTCCATAGAAATTTTACAATTTTTAATTAATTCAAATGCTTCATTAGAAGTAGAAAACACCTATATTAGGGCAATTAATGTTGCTATATCGTTTGGGCGTATTGAGATTGTCAAGCTTTTATTGAAATCGGGTTTGGATATTCGCCTTAAAGATCAGTATGGACATACGCCTTTAATGCTTGCTATAATAGAAGGTCAATTTGAGGTTGCAAGCTGCATTATTTCATATAACATAGATACTCTAAAAGACAGAAGTAGTAATGGTTATAATGCTTTAATGCTTGCTGTAAGTTATGCTCAGATAAAAATTGTAACATATTTGGTTGAATTAAATGACTGTGAAATAGGTATAAATGAAAAGTCGAACTTGAATGAAAGTGCTTTAATGCTCGCTGTTTCTAATGGATATTTAGAGATAGCTAAGATACTTATAGCAAGTGGTGCTGATATAAATTATGTTGATAAAGATGGCAAAGGATTAATAGAAATAGCAAAAGATAATAATCATAATATTACTGCTAACTTTTTATCAAACTATCATACTAATTAAATTTTCATAATACTTAATAAATTATAAGTGGGGTTGTGCCATTGCTGTCTAATATGGATCCGATACCAAGTGAAAGTGTATTTAAAAAGAGAGAGAAATCTGTATCAAATGATAAATGTGCTGATTGTAATTCTTTATGTTGTCATGATCTTGTTATGGCAATTGATATGCCCAAAGACATTGATGATTTAAATTCTCTTATTTGGTATCTTCATTTTGAAAGTTCATTTATATTTATCAACGATAATGTATGGTATCATATGATAAGGAGTAAATGTAGATTTTTGTCTAAGGGTACAAAATTATGTGGCAATTATGAAAAAAGAATTGATAAATGTAGAGAGCATAAACCGCCAAATTGTGAGAGATATGAAAACTGGTATGATGTTCTCTTTGATGACCCTTATAAACTTGAAGAATATGTATATGAAAATAAAATAATAAAAGAAAAATCTTTTACGAAATCATCCAATAAAAAAAATGTCAAAAAAAATAAATAAAATTAAAGTAAAAGATATTTGTATTACATATGCACCATTTGATTATCCCAAAGAACCAGTTCTATCTCAAAATTCTAATTTGCCAATATTCATTACTCCAACATATTCATATCCTATAATTTCTTCTATGGCGGCTACTTTGTTAAAAAATAGTGGCTATGGTGTGTCTTTTTTCGATGGAGTTGCTGAAAATATTTCCACTATAAAGTGGCTTGATTTTATTAAAGAAAGCAAACCGGATTTGATTTTTTTAGAACCGTCCACATTTAATATTACATATTATTTTGATATTGTTAATTCTATTAAGGCAAGATATAGCGAAATTATAATTGTATTTGGAGGAGAGCATGTTTCTGCTTTACCAAATGAAAGTTTTGAAAAATCTAAAATAGATTATGTGATATCCGGTGGGGATTATGATTTAATACTTCTCAATCTTGTCAATTATTTAAATGCTAAAGAAAAACTTGGCAAGGGTGTCTATAGGCTAGTTTCTAATAATATTAAATTTTCAGGTGACTATCAAGATGATATGTTTTTAGATAATATGCCATATATTGATAGGGATTTAACAAATTGGAAATTATATTCTTCAAAAAATTTAGCATTTAAAAGGGCTCGAGGGGCTTATATATCTATTTCGAGGGGATGCTTTCATAATAAATGTACATTTTGTAGAAGCTCTAATATGTATCAAAGATATAGAATAAGAAGCCCTCATAATGTATTTAAAGAAATAGATATACTTAATAAGCGTTATAATATCAATGAGGTTATAGATAGTAGTTTAACATTGCCAACAGATGAATGGCTTAATTTATTTTGTCAAATGATGATAGAGTCAAAGTTAAATAAAAAAGTTTTAATAAACTGTAATATGCGTATAGAGAATCCAGATGATGGTATATATAAACTGATGAAGAATGCTGGCTTTCGTACTATATATTTTGGTATTGAATCTGTAAAGCAAAATACACTTGATAATATAAAAAAAGATATTGCTGTAAATGATATTATAATTAATTGCTATAAGGCGTCTAAAGCAGGTTTGCTTCCATATGTGACATTTACAATCGGCTATCCTTGGGAGACAGAGGATGATATCAGAGATACAATATCATTAGCAAAAATGTTACTTCAAAAAGGCTATGCATGTGCTATACAACCAGTATTTGCTATCCCATATCCGGGCACAGATTTATTTCAATATTGTCAAAAAGAAGATTTATTTATTACAGAAGAATGGTTTAGGTATAATATGCTAGAGCCTATTATTAAAACAAGTATTGATACTGCTAAGATGAATAAATATATAAGTGATTTTTATAATTTAATGCTACATCCAAAATATATTTTGCATAGAATACTTTCTATAAGAGATTTGGACGATATAAAATATTATATAAAACTATTAAAGACGATTTATTGTGTAAGAAATTTTATTAAATAATTTTTTATATAAAATACTATTATTATTTTTGTGATTTTATATATTTTAATCTAGTGACTGCTTCTATATTTTTTCTATTATTTTTAACAGCATAAGTGTAGGCTTTTTTTGCTTTCTCTAAATTATTCATTTTATCGTAAGTACGTCCAAGAGCAAGACCTATCTCTGACGATACCATTCTATTTGGTTTAAACTCTAAGGCCTTCTGAAATACCAAAGCAGCATTATCATATCTTTCTAATTTATATAAATAATTGCCATAAGAAAAATAATTTTCACTGTCAGATTTTGTAGTTATACTTTTTTCATAATACCTAATAGCATGCCTATTATCGTCTGTGTTGCTGTATATTTCAGCTAGCATAAGAAATGCTTTTGAGCGTAGAATATTTGGATTATCTTTATTATCAGATATTTTTAATAAATATTCTTTAGAGGCTTCATATTGTTTATTTTCAGCATGAATATTCGCCAATTCAAAAAGAACCTCTTTATTCTCTGGGTGAAAGACTTCTACTTCTTTATAAATTTTAAAAGCTTTATCATTATAATCTTTATTTTGATAATATTTTGCAAGTGTTAATAGTGAAGAAGGGTCATTCTTATTAATAGACCATGACTTTTCAAGATAGTCTCTGCCAACATCATCATTATTATTTTTAAGGTATAAATTACCTATTCTATTATATACAAGTGCATTATTTTTATATTCTTCCAAAGCTTTTTTATAATATACCAATGCTTTTTTGTATGAATGTTTTATATTGTATATTTCGCCCAAATGAAAAAGTGAGTTTCTATGTGCTTCTCCTTTTCTATCTTCACGAATAACTTTTTTATAGTATTTTTCTGCGTCCACATATCTTTGGGAAATATAAGATGCGCCTGCGATTAAAAAACTTGCATTATAGGGCTCATCACTTGCATTATATAATCTTTTATAATATAAAAGTGCTTTTTTATAATCCCCTTTTTGTACATGCATGGTACCGAGTGTCTCTAAGGCATCTACATTACGGGGATCATTTTCTAATATTTGTAAATATATACGGATAATGCTATCATAATCGGATATTTCATTGTATAAATCAGCCAAATTATTTGCAACATTAGGTTGTTTTATATTATAAGAAAGTGATCTTAAATACATCTGTTCGGCCATTTCAAAATTATCTTCTTTTAAGTGTTTATCACCAAGTAAAGCACTAGCAGTAGCCCCTATAGAAGCATTTTCTGCATGTATTAAATTGCTAAATATAGAATAGGCATCGATATTATTTCTATCTTTTAATGCGATAAGACCTAGATGTAACCTTGCCTCTTCATTTTCATATTCTATGTCGAGTACCCTTGAATAATAGCTTTTTGAAAGTCTATAAAGATGTCGGTCATAATAAAACTGCCCCAATGTTACAAGTGTATTCAAATGGGATGGTTTTAATGCAGTAGCCAGTTCTAAATATTTTATAGCATCATCAGCTATGCCAAGTCTTAAACAAGTAATTCCAATATTATAATATAAATTAATCTCTAGATGATCTGAATCTAACATCGACTGATATAGAGTTAATGCATTTTCATATTCGCCAATAGAGTATAGTATCATAGCTTCGAGTAAATTAATTTTATATATTTGAATGCTGTCTGATATTGTGGCTCTATTTTTTGCATCTTCTAATGTACGTAATGCCCGCATATATTCGCCAGATTCATAAAGCCTTTTAGATCTTTCAAGTGGATTGACTGCTGGTTCAAATGATACAACAACTTCACCTCTAGATATAGCAACACTTAGACCTAGTAATGTCAAAGCTAAGAGTAGTGATAGCCCTATAATTGTACCAATAATTTTAGTTTTGATACTAGTTTTTTTTATTTCAATTGATGCCATCTAGTATTCCATTTATAAATTTATATGAATCTTTATCACTAAATATCTTCGTTATCTCAACAGCCTCATCAATAATAACATTTTTTGATATAGACTTTTCAAATAACAGAGAGTATATTGAAAATCTTAATATAGCTCTATCAATATAATGAATACGGTCTAAATCCCAGTTTGTAGAGCCTTCAATTATATGTTTATCTATTAATTCAAGGTTATTAACCACGCCTTCAATAAGCTCTTTTGCATAATTATAGACTTTTTCTGATATCTTTTCTGTTTGATAATTAAATAACAATAAATCTTTTAATGTTACATTATTTTCATTCATATCATATCTATATAAGGCTAGCATCGCATATATACGTGACTGCCTACGTTTCCCATGTTTTGAAAAATCCAAGTCATTTAATTTTTTGGATTTCGATTTTATCAAAACCTTTTTTCTTACAGCCTTTTTTGGGCTCACAGTATCTATTATCGGCTCTTCCGATAGAACTTTTTCACTTTCATTTTCTATTATCAGCT
>CAMRBQ010000014.1 GCA_947040495.1 uncultured Spirochaetia bacterium | reverse complement strand
CTGTTATTTTATATTCTCTATATTTCAATAGGTTCTTAGCATATGATAGTTTTTTATCTCTAATATATTCTCCCAATGTTTTTCCAGTTTCATTTTTTATGAGGTAGAAAATATTATTTCTAGGGATATTAAATTTTTCAGATAGGCTATTAGCATCAAGTTTTTCTGTTATATTTTCATCTATATATTTTTCTATAGATGCTAGTAAGTTGTTTTTTTGTATTTTTATAATATCATAAAAAAGAATATACCCCACGCATGCTTTCATTATACTTGCCGAAGATATAATTTTACTTCTACTAAGTCGGTGTAATTTATAGTACTCTTTTTTAAATTTTTTTATATTACCTAAATATGGCTTTGTAGATTTTACTGTATAGTCCCATAATTTATCTATAGGCTCATTAGATAGAAATTGTCCTATCATTATATATCCAAATATTTCTTTGTTATCAATTATTGTAAAACTAGCTTCAGTAAATCCTGCATGGCATTTATGTATGTATATATCATTTTTTTTTCGGGACATCATATTCGCTTTTTTATCACATTCATTGCATTTTCTAAGACCTTCTTTTGTGCTTTTTATTGCTTTACATATAGAAAGTGGTTTTTTTGGGTAGGCGTATAATTCTTTGAAATTTGTATCAAATATACCTATTCTTAGTTTTGTTATCGCATTAAAATCTTTTAATAATTTTATAAGGTCTTCTTTTCTTATTAGTATTGTCATTGTTTTTTATTATCCTATAATATTACAATTATGCTAGTTTTTTTTATGTAATGCTTTAATTATAGATTTTTTTTGACTAAAGTAAATATTATAAATAATTTAAGAGAGTATTAGGTTTGGAACATACATTAGAATTTAAAAATATAACCATGGAATTTTCAGGTATTAAGGCTTTGAGTAATATGAGCTTTGAAATTAATGGTGGGGAAATTGTGGCACTTCTTGGAGAGAATGGTGCGGGCAAATCAACTTTACTAAAAATATTAAATGGAGATTATACTCAAACTTCAGGGGATTATTTTATAGATGGTAATAAATGTTTTTTCAAATCTCCACGGGAAGCTATTGAAGCAGGTATTAGTATTATATATCAAGAGAGGCAAATAATAGATGAAGTGACTGTTGCTGAAAATATATTTATAGGTCATTTACCTACATCTAAAACAAATATTATAGATTATAAAAAATTGTATAAAGATACTGAAAAAATTATAGAGCAATTTGAGATTCCTATTAAACCAACAGATAAAGTTAAAGATATCAGTATAGCACATCAACAAATGGTAGAGGTGATGAAAGCATATAATCGTAATATTAAAATAATTGCTTTTGATGAACCTACTGCCAGTTTATCGGATAAAGAAGTTACAGCTTTATTTAAGATAATAAATATTTTGAAAGAAAAAGGAAAAATCATTTTATATGTATCGCATAGGTTGAAAGAAATATTTGAAATATGCGATAGAGTTATTGTTTTTAAAGATGGAGAGTATGTTGCTAAAAGGGATTCGAATAAAACAAATTCAGAAGAGCTTGTAAGACTTATGGTTGGTCGTGATTTAGGAGATATATTTGATAGTTATAAAATTCCCAAAGAAGGGATTGGAAAAACTGTTATAGAAGTCGAAAATCTTACAACTAAGCATGTTAATAATGCATCATTTTATATACGTGAACGAGAAGTTGTCGGATTTTCAGGTTTAGTTGGTTCGGGAAGGACTGAGGTTGCCAATGCTATATTTGGAGTGGATAAAAAAATATCGGGTATCATAAAAATTAATGGGCAAGAAGTAAATATAAAAAGTGTGGAAGATGCACTTAGTAAAGGCATTTGTATGTGTCCTGAAGATAGAAAAGGGCAGGGGATTGTGCCAATATGCTCTTTGAAAGAAAATATTAGTATGATATCCCTAAAAATGTTATGTAAGTTTGGTATTATAAGTAAAAAATTAGAAGAAAAATTAGCCATAGACAGTATATCAATGTTAAATATTAAAACATCTGATATTCATAAAAAGATAATGTTTTTAAGTGGTGGCAATCAACAAAAAGCAATATTATCCAGAGTGTTAGCAGCAAAGCCTAATATATTAATATTGGATGAGCCTACAAAGGGTATAGATGTTGGGGCAAAGCTTGAAATATATAAAATTATTTATGAACTTGCTAAAAACGGGATGGCAATATTTCTTATATCGTCAGAACTCCCTGAGGTTATGGGTATTTCAAATAGAATATATGTTATGCAAAATGCAACTATCGTTGGTGAAATAGATAGAGATGAGGCAAGCGAAGAAAAAATATTATCACTTGCAATGACACATGAAAAATAAAAATTTTAGTGAGGTATATCTGGTGAAAAAAACAAACGTTATTGGGATGTCTAAGAAGATTTTTTCTAATGATAGATCAGGCATGGTTATAGCAGCTATAGCTATGTGTATTATGTTTGCATCTATAAATAGCAATTATCTTTCAACTGCAAATATTATAAATATACTTGTAGCAGGCTCTCTTATGGGGCTTGTGGCAATAGGGGAATCTTCACTACTTATAGCAGGGCATGTAGACCTTTCTCCGGGTTCAATTTCAGGATTTTCTGGTGTGCTTGTTGGAGTTTTGCTTGCGAGCAATTTTCCTATTTGGGGAGCGATTTTAATAGTGCTTATTTGTGGTGTTATAATTGGATTTATAAATTCACAGCTTATATTGCGTATAAAATTAGAGCCATTTATTGCTACACTTGCTACAATGTCTATTGTAAGAGGCTTCGCTTATATAATAAATGATGGAAAGGCAGCTCCAATATTTAGTGAAGCATTTATTGCTATTGGTTCTAGTAGAATATTTGGTTTACCAATACCAGTATGGATATTATTTATAGTTGTAATTATATTCTACGTACTTTTGAAATATACATGTTTTGGGCGTAATATTTATTATATAGGTGGTAATAAAGAGGCAGCAAGGTTTGCGGGTATAAATTATGATAAAATAATAATAAAATTGTATATGATAAATGCAGGTCTTGCATCATTAGCTGGAATGCTTTTGGCTTCAAGAATGAACACAGGGCATCCTTCCGCATCGGTAGGGCTTGAATTTGATGCTGTAACTGCTGCGATACTTGGTGGTATTGCATTCAAAGGTGGTGTTGGTACTATAGTAGGTACTGTTTTGGGTATATTTGTACTACAGGGTTTTAACAATGGGCTACAAGTATTAAATGTACAATCGTTTTGGCAAAATGTTGCTAAGGGCTCGCTTTTAATTATAGCTTTATCATTTGATTATCTACGTAATAAGAATAAGTCTAAATAAATTTAAAAAATAAAAATAAAATATTGGGAGTAGATGTTATGAAAAAAGTAGTTTTGTTATTAGTTTTGATTGCTTGTTTATTTTTATCTTCATGTTCTAATGAGAAAGAGAATGCAAGTGAAAAAGATGAAATAGTTTTGGCTTATATCTGTAAATCATTAGATCAACAATGGTTTCAGGATGTATCAAAATCATTAAAAGAGCAAGCATTGAAAATGGGTGCTAAGGATGTAATAATGTTGGATGCTAGAATGCAACCAGATTTATATATTGCGGCATTAGATAATGTAATAGCACAAAATGTGGATGGAATTATAGCATGCATTCCAGATAAAAATTTAAGTAGGGTTACTATTAGCAAAACTAAAGAGGCTGGTATCCCATTACTTGCAGATGCTGACCCAATAATTGAAAATGGTGTAAGACTAGCCCCGTCTTTAGAATTAGATGCATTTTTGGTTGGACAGCAGTCGTCAGAATGGCTTGTGAATCATATAAAAGAAAATAATTTGGTAGAGGATATTGCAAGTACAGGATATGCTATACTTACAATGGATACAGTAAGTTCATGTGTTCCAAGAGCAGAAGGGCAGTATGAAGCTTTTACTAGATTATATAGCGAGTTTCCAAAAGAACAAATAATTAAAGCAGATTATAATGGTGAAATAGAGAAGGGGTATAATGTTATGGCAGCAACTATAACAGCAAATCCAAAATATAAAAAATGGTTTGTTACAGCTGCAAATGAAGAAGGTGCTTTGGGTGCTGTTAGAGCATTAGAACAGGCTGGACTTGATGGAGAGGCGGTTGTTGTCGGCTTGGGTGGTTATCATGCAAAGGATGAGTTTAAAAAAGATTATAGTGCTATGAAGTCGGCAGCATATTTTAGTGCTGAAGTTAATGGTGTAGCCGTTGCTACTGCTATGATGGAGCATATACTTGAGGGTAAAAAAATATTTGCTGAATATAAAAAAGAAGGGCAAGAATTTGGTATGTATCCACTCGGTGCTATAATGGTTACTCCAGAAAATTATAAAGATGTTATGAAAGAAAATGCTAATTAGCATTAGTAAGATTAAAAGGAATATATATTATGACTAGAAAAGAAAGAGTTATTGATGCATTAAATCATAAGCAAACAGATATTGTGCCATATTTTGTTGAATTCACACAGGAAGAACATAATATAATAGCATCGCATTTAAATGATAAAAATTTTGATGATAAATGGGGGCTACATCTAAAATATATACAATATTGGGGATGGCCTACAGAGATTAGTGATAAACCAGAGCATTTCAAGGATGATTTTGGTGTTGTATGGAATAGGAGTAGTGTTGATAAAGATATAGGCGTTGTTGATGAGTATGTTATTAAAGATATAGAAAATTATAGTTATACATTTCCTGTCATTGATGAAAAGAGGTTGCGAAAAGAATATGAAGATATGATAAAAGCAAGAGAAGATAAATTTGTGATGGCAGGCTTTGGTTTTAGTGTATTTGAGAGGGCTTGGAGCCTTGTTGGGATGGAAAATGTGCTTATGTATATGATTACATCGGAGGCTAAATTAGAAAGATTTTTTGAACAGATATGTGAATATAATATCAAATTAATAAATATTGCCCTTGAATATGATGATATTGATGGTATATATTTTGGTGATGATTGGGGACAACAGAAGGGTTTAATAATGGGCCCAAAATATTGGAAAAAATTTGTAAAGCCATGTATCAAAAAAATGTATGATACTGTAAAATCTAAGGGTAAATATATTGTGCAGCATTCATGTGGTGATGTACAAGATGTTTTTCCTGACCTTATTGAATTGGGTCTTGATTGTTATCAAACATTTCAACCTGAAATATATGATATACAGAAAATAAAAAAAGAATATGGGGCTGATTTATCTTTTTGGGGAGGTATAAGTACACAGCAGCTTCTGGTTGATTCTGATGTTGGAACAATTAAATCGGAGACAAAAAGAATTATGGAAATTATGTCAAAAGGCGGTGGGTATATCGCAGCTCCTACCCATGCTGTTACTCATGACATTCTACCAGAGAACATACTTGCTATGATGGATGTATTTCGTAGTCAAAATGCAAAATAATATTTTGTGTTTTTAGTAGACTGTTTTTAATTAATTGAGTAGGGTATAAAGTTATAGACATTATATGCTACTCAATATTTTTTAAGTAGATGTAATATTTATTTTTTTAATATATTTTTGGAAGCATGCGAGATTGCAACAGCAACAGCATCGGCAGAATCGTCCTCTTTGATATTTATGCCCGTAAATATAGATACCATTTTTATTACAGATTCTTTTGTAGAATTACCATTGCCAGTAACACTAAGTTTTATTTCTCTTGGATTATATTCACAATATTCAATATTATTTTTTGCCAAAACAAGTAATATGATACCACGAGCCTCAGATACTTTGAGTGCTGTTTTTGTGTTTTTTGAAAAGAACAGAGTTTCTATAGAGGCATTATCGGGCTTGTATTTTTTTATTAGAGTATCAAGGTGTTCATATATTTCTAAAAGTCTTTTGGCATGGTCGGTGTTTTTATCTGTATATATTGTAGATGCTTCTATAATGCTATATTTATTGCCAGCTCTTTCGATGAAGGCATAACCACATCTACCATATCCGGGGTCTATTCCAAGTGTCATTATTTTCCTAGTATGTTATGCGATAGCTCTCGCTTGATTTTTATTATTATCTTAATCTCATAAGCCAATAAAATAGTAAATATATTTTGATATGTTATTGTAGTACTATTTCAGCCTGCAAAGCACCTGCATTTTTTAATGCTATAAGTATTTGTATTGTATCTTTTATATCTACACCAAGGGCATTAAGATTATTTACTAATGCTTCGACTGTGGTAGAATCGTCAATTTTTATATTTGGGTCAGACTTTTTTTCGCCTGTTAATGGGTCTATTTCTATTTTCATTCCTGCGATACTTATGCCCGCACTAGAAACTCTAACATCTTCGCCTATAACAACAACGCCACTTTTTTCATCAATAACAACCCTGGCATTGACGTCAGATTCTACTTCAAGTGCTTGTATTAAAGAGATAAACTCTATTTTATTATCATTGTATTCGGTAGGTATTGTAACAGTGATATTTTTCATACTACTATTTGTAATAGCGGCATCAGGATAATTTTCTTTGATAGATGTACTTATATTTTGTATTGTTTTAAAATCAGCATTGTTGAGGATAAGTGTAAATGTATTTTCTTCTATATATTGCGATGTTATAGTTTTTTCGATAATAGCACCCTGTGGCAATGATGCAGTTGTGAGAGCCTTTTTATCAGCAACTATTATAGGTCCTTGTGCTACTGCATAGATAGTATCATCAGCACCCTTTAATGCTGTTTGTAATAATATCCCGCCTGCTAGTGATTTTGCATCCCCTATGCTAGAAACTTGTACTGTTATTCTATCGCCTTCATGTGCAAAGGCATCTATTTCTGTAGTAACTATAACCACAGCGAGGTTTTTTGTCTGAAATGAGTCAGACTCTATATTTATACCTATGTTATTGAGAAAGTTTTCAACAGTGGCTTTTGTAATAGGGTTTTGACTACTATCGCCTTTGCCAGAGAGCCCGACCACAAGACCATATCCACGTAATTGGTTTTTCCTTATACCTTTGATATATGTTATATCTTTAATTCTTGATGTTGCTTTTGCCATAAGGCTTATATTTGGTATTGTTAGAGCGATAAAAAGTATTACAAGTATTTTTTTCATTTACTATTGCCTTCTAAATTTTTAGCATTTTTATTATTATCGGGATATTGAAAAAATTGATTAATAAATAATTTAATTAAACTATTGGATTATATATTATGAATAAATGATTTTTGCTTGTAATTAGTGTAAATATAAAATAATGATTTAATTTTGGAAAATTAT
Organism: uncultured Spirochaetia bacterium; assembly: GCA_947040495.1. GTDB lineage: Bacteria > Spirochaetota > Brachyspiria > Brachyspirales > Brachyspiraceae > CAMRBQ01. The sequence goes on along the minus strand of CAMRBQ010000014.1, from coordinate 35,302 downwards.
ATACATTTTATATTTGACTTTTTTATAGATACGCATATAATTACTAGCTACAGTTGGACTGTATTTTATATTTTTTTGTGAAGAGATAGCTATGTTTGATACACTTACAGGATCAGTTAGTTCTGTACTTTCAAAGATAAGAGGGAAAAAAGTTATTACTGAGAAGGAAGTAACAGATTCTCTACTTTTAATAAAAGAAGCCTTATTAAAGGCCGATGTATCTTATGATGTAGCTCAAGTCTTTATAGAAGAAGCGAAAAAGTATGCTTTGGGGCAAGAACGTATTGAAACAGTTAATGCTGATGAGCAGTTTATCGCATCAGTTCATAAAACACTTGTTAATTTAATAGGTTCGGAAGACAAAGGTTTAAAACTTGAGCCTATAGAAAAGACTAGTGTGGTTCTTTTATTTGGTTTGCAGGGTTCTGGAAAGACAACGAGTGCGGCAAAGCTTGCTAGATATTATAAAAGCAAAAGGCGTGTTATGCTTGTTGGGCTTGATGTTCATAGACCTGCTGCGATGGAACAACTTCGAGTGCTTGCTGATAGTATAGGTGTACATTCTTATATAGATACAAAAGAAAAAAAAGCCTATAAAATTTTAAAAAAAGCACTGGTATCTGCTAAAAAAGAGATGTGTAATCTTGTTATAGTGGATACGGCTGGGCGACTTGAGATAGATGATGAGATGATGCTTGAACTTAGAAGGATACAAAATACTGTCAAAGTTCATGATAAAATACTTGTTGTTGATTCTACAATAGGTCAAAGTTTGTTTGATGTTGCGTCATCTTTTAAAAATGCTATCGGTATAGATGGCGTTCTTTTGACCAAGTTTGATTCTGATGTTAAGGGCGGGGCTGCCCTATCTTTAAAATATGCTACAGGTAGTGATGTTAGATTTATTGGTACAGGTGAGCATACAGAAGATTTAGATGAATTTGATGCCGAGCGTTTTGCTTCACGTATACTTGGGATGGGTGATATTGTTAAACTTGTAGCTAAGGCTCAAGAGGCGATAAGTCAGAAAGAAGCAGAAGAGATGTTACAGAAAGTTATTGAAAATAATTTTGATTTCAATGATTTTTTGTTGCAGATAGATGCATCGAATAAGATGGGAGGTATTACGAAGATTATGGATATGATGCCTAATATGCCTTCTAATATAGATAAATCTTTGATAGATAAGCAAGAGAGGCAGATAAAGCAATTTAAAGCGATTATACAATCGATGACAAAGAAAGAGCGTTTATCGTTGTTTCCTTTGAATAATTCGAGAAAAATGCGTATTGCTAATGGTAGTGGTACAAATATGTATGAGATTAATCAGTTGATCAAGCAATTTGATATGGTGAAAAACATGCTTGGTAGTAAAAATAAAATGGCAAATTTAATGAAGAACATGGAAGGCATGGGTCTTTCGATGGATGATTTAAATAAATTAATGTAAAGACGGAGGATAACAACTTGGTACGAATAAGGTTACGTAGAATTGGTCGTAAACATGAACCACATTATCGAATTATAGCAGCAGATATTAAAGCGGCTAGAGATGGGCGTTTTATTGAAGAGCTTGGTTGGTATAATCCAAAGGCTAAAGAAAAGACTTATAATTTGAAAGTGGATGCTATAAAAAAATGGCTTTTAAGTGGAGCACAGCCTAGTGATACTGTAAGGGATATTCTTATTAAAGAAGGCTTATTGGAGAAAAAAGAGTTAGTTTATGCAAATAAACCTAAAGCTTTAAAAAATCCTGACAAGCGTAGAAAGCATCGTAAGGCTAAAGAGTCAACAGAAAGTACACAGGCTGCGGTGGCAAGTCCTAGTGAATCAGTAACAATAGAAGATTCAACTTCGGCTGAAGTAGTTAAATCGGCTGAAGAAAATTCTTAAAAGGGAATTGGTTTAATATTCAGTAAGGAGAATAATTTATGGAAGAGAAAGAATTAATCGAATATCTAGCTAGAAAACTAGTAGATGATCCAGATGGTGTGAATGTTAACATGATTGAAGGCGAGAAGAGTATGATTTTGGAATTGAAAGTCAGCCAAGATGATATCGGTAAAATTATTGGTAAACGTGGTCGAATAGCTCATGCACTTCGTACAATACTATTTGCTTCTTCAATGAAAAGTGGTAGACGTGTTGTGCTTGAGATTATCGATAATTAATATAAATAAAGTATGAGGCTTTTTTTTGCTTATATAACAAAACCACATTCTATACATGGTGAGGTTGAATTAAATTCGGCTGAGCATGATGTTTTGTCTGTTGGAGATAATTTATATACAGAAGATGGTAATATACATTATAAAATAATGAATATTAAAAAGAAGCCTTTGAGAATTGTATTAAAATTTGATGGTGTAAACTCTCGAGATGAGGCTGAGGCTTTAAGAAATATTGGTCTCTTTATAGATACAGATGAAATATCTATACCTGATGATAACTCTTATTTTGTAGGAGATATAATTGGTATGGATATTATAGACATACATGGCAATAAAAATGGAACTGTTGTTGGATACTACGAAACGAAAGCGCATGGTATATTAGAAGTTGAAACTAATGAAAATAAGCAAATAGGTATTCCATTTGTAAGTAGGTATGTAGACAGTCTGGATAAAGAAAATTCGGTAATAACCGTTATTGATTTTGATACTTTTTTGGAGTAGGTATTGAATATAAAGATACTTACACTTTTTGATGATTATTTTGATAGCCCATTCTCTACAGGTATTATAGGCAATTGTATAAACCATGATATCGTAAATGTTGATATAGTTAATCTTAGAGAATATGGGACTGGTAATTATAAAAAATGCGATGACTATCCTTATGGTGGTGGTCCTGGTCTTATAATGACAGCGGATTTGTTTAATAGGTACTATGAGAATAATCCTAAAAAATCTGATGATTATACTGTTTTGTTTTCGCCTACAGGGACTGTTTTTAATCAGGCAAAGGCAAAAGAACTTAGTATGAAAGACAATATTACTTTTATACTTGGGCATTATGAGGGTATAGATAGTCGTGTTGAAACTACTTATGCTGATGAAAGTATCTCTATAGGAGATTATGTTTTATCAGGTGGGGAAGCAGCCTCTATTGTTGTAGTTGATGCTATATGTAGATATAAGGGTGGCTTGGGTAATGAGAATTCTCTCATAGATGATACCTTTGAAGAGGGTACAAATGGACTTTTGGAGTATGAGCAATATACTAGACCATTAGAGATAAATAATTTAAAAGTGCCTAGTGTATTATTAAGTGGAGACCATAAAAAGATTAGAGAATTTAGAAGAATACAGAGTTTAATACGTACATTTACTTATAGGCAAGATTTATTTGTTAAGGTAGATATTACAAAAAAAGATATATTTGCTATTTATGATTATTTAGCAAAAAAAAGTAACAATAATAGTTAGGAGACGAAACAAAAATGGAACAAACGATAAAACTAGTTGAAAGCAAATATAAAAAAACTGCTATACTACCATTTGAAGTGGGTGATACTGTTAAGGTTTGGGTAAAAATTGTTGAAGGTGAAAGAGAAAGACTTCAGGCTTTTGAAGGTACTGTTATCTCTATTAGAGGCAAAGGTATAAATCGTACTTTTATGGTTAGAAAAATTTCTTATGGTGTTGGTGTTGAGAGAATATTCCTCATGAACTCACCTAGAATTGACCATGTTGATATTATTAGAAAGGCTAAAGTTCGTCGTGCTAAGTTATATTATATACGTGGAAAAAGTGGTAAAAAAGCTCGTCTAGTAGAAAGACTTGGTATAAAAATTCCTAAGCATTCTGATTTAATTGCTCAGGAAGGTAATCTCGAAAAAGTAAGCGATAAAAATGTTGAGGTATTACCAAAAGAAGAGCAAAATAATGAAATTGCTGCTCAAAATGTAGCTGATGCTCAAGTACCTAATAATACTCCTGAATCGACAGAAGAAAATAAATAAAATTATTATAAAATGACATTCAGTGAAATAAAACAGTCACTACAAAAAATACAAGAAGATGCCCTCAATATAAGGGGGTATCTTTGATGCGGATAATATCTATAGTCGCATTAAAGAGATAGATGAGCTGTCATCGTCTGATGGCTTTTGGCTTGATAATATTAAAGCACAAAATCTACTCAAAGAAAGAACAATACTCTTAGAAAAAATCAACCCTATTGATGAACTACTAAAAGATATAGAAAGTGTGTTTGAGCTAATTGCTCTTGATGATGAATCTATATTGGAAGATATTGAGTTAGAATATAATAATATTTTAAATAGATATTCTATTATAGAAACAAAAAATCTATTTTCATCTGAGTTTGATAGCAAAGGAGCATACCTTACTATAAATGCTGGGGCTGGTGGTACAGAAAGTTGCGATTGGGCTGCCATGCTTACAAGGATGTACATGAGGTTTTGTGAGGATAAGGCTTTTTCTATTGAGATTATTGATGAGCTACAAGGTGATGAGACTGGAATAAAACAGATAAACATTTATGTCAATGGGCTATATGCTTATGGCTATTTACGTTCAGAGATTGGGGTTCATAGGCTTGTTAGAATATCTCCATTTGATTCTAATGCTAGAAGGCATACCTCATTTGCTGCTGTGAGTGTAATGCCCGAAGTTGATGAAGATATAGAAGTAGAAATAAACAATGCTGATTTGCGTATAGATACATATAGGGCATCGGGGGCAGGGGGGCAGCATGTCAATAAAACCTCATCTGCTATAAGAATAACACATCTTCCAACAAATACGGTTGTACAATGTCAAGCAGAGCGTAGCCAACATCAGAATAGAGAAAGGGCTATGTCTATGCTTAAAGCCAAATTATATCAGATTGAGCAAAATAAAATTAATGAAAAAAAAGATATTATTGCGGGTGAAAAAACAGATATTGGTTGGGGTAATCAAATACGTAGTTATGTATTCCAACCTTATCAGATGGTGAAAGATTTAAGGACTGGCTATGAAAGTGGTAATGTTGAGGCTGTTATGGATGGCGATATAGATGGTTTTATCACTGCTTACCTTGAAATGAATATGAATAATTAAATATTCCAATGAAGTAATATCAAATAAATTTCTATGGAGTTTCGGTTGTGACGGAAGTACTTTATACTTAATAAATTCAGTTTTTAATATTTTGGACTTAATTATACTCCGTTATCATAGAAAGTTAGAAATGTACCTCAATACTTATTTAAATCAGATATAAAAATTCATATTAAATATATTTTTTAAATTAGTATCATTTATCTAATATTTGCCTATCTCTTCAAGTATTTTCATAGCATGGAGATAAGTGTCGAGCTCTACCTCAGGAGGGATACTATGATCAGAATGATAGATGTATCCACCATTTTTTTTTGCTATTGGTATTTTAGATCTCAATTCATTCTCTATAGCTTCTTTACCATCTTTAAAGCTAACTTCCCCTATGTTACCAAAAAATGTTAGTTTATCCCCATACTTTTTCTTTAAGTCTACTACATTCATTCCCGTATTAGCTTGTAGTGCCTGTATTACATCAAGGCCTGCATCTATTAAGGACGGGATAAAACTTTCTATTTTACCACAACTATGCATAAAATAATAAATTCCATTTTCATGTAAAAAATCACCTATTTTTTTGTGATAAGGGAATAAACATTCTTGGTATGTAGCAAGAGAAAATAAAGTTGTATGAGTAGCCCCCATGTCTTCACAAAGCCATATAGCATCAGGCTTGGTGCCTATAGAAATCATGTGTTTGACAGTATCTATAAGTAAAGTAGTTGCTTTATCAAACATATCTTTCATCATTTCTGGTTCTAATAGTAAGTCCATTAAACTCTCTTCATAACCATGATGCCTCCATGTTGCCTCAAATGGTCCATAAACAAATGCAGTTATAAATTTATTCAATTTTAAATATTCATCAAATATTTGTTTAAAGCCATCCCATGAAGGGTATTCTTTCATACGTAAATAATAGTTTTCATTGTCGACTCTAGAAGTATCATTTTTATTAAAAATCAATCGATGCTTATATTTTTCCCAATCTTCTTTATTTTTTATTTTATGATCTACAAAATGCATGGAAGAAGCACGACCTTTAAATTTTTGTGCCGTATATCCACAACGATCAGAAATAGTAATTTTGTCTTCAGTTTCATCAACAATACAAGTTTCAAACCTCATAGAGATGTCCATATACAGTTGTACAATATCAAAATTAAAATACTCATCTATAGGCTTATTAATAACCTTATCTTGTCCATTTATCACTATTTTTTTTGTTTCTGGTAAAATTAAACCAGCATTTATATATTTTTCCAAAGTATCTTCCCAAAAGATATCGTACTTAGGAATTCTGTCTATAGGAGTTCTTTTAATAGCACCGATAACACGTTCTCTACTTGTCATAAAATAGTCCTTCTAATATTAAATTTTTTGTATACATAATTATTCTTTTATTTAAATAAATTATTTTGCTAATAAGGTTTGGTAATAACATTTATAATTTATTTCACTATATTAAGTAATTATCGTATATTTATAAGTTCTGTTATAGAATCTTTACCATATTCTTTTTCAAGCTTATCATAATGAGGCTTCATTGCCTCTCTAAATGCCATTAAATCAGGATATGTTACAGTAACTCCATATTCATTTTTGAATTTCTCTAATAAATATTTTTCTTCTTCCTCAAACATTTCTTTTGAAACTTCCCCACCATATTTAATAGCTTCATTAAACCATTTTTTTTGCTCTTCTGTAAAGTTATTATATTCTTCATTGTTTATAAATATAGCAGTAGAACCAAGAAAGTGATCTGTTACTGCAAGAAATTTTTGTACTTCATATATTTTCTGACTTTCTATTGTTGATAGCGAATTTTGTTGTGCTTCTACTTGCCCTGTTTGTAAAGCCAAATATAATTCAGAGAATGCGACTGGACTTGCAGAAGAACCCACAGCCTCTGCGAATGAAAGTAGAGCTTCAACTTGTGGTACTCTAAGCTTTAAACCCTTAAAATCTTTAATAGAATTAAGTGGTCTATTGCTTGTCGTCTGATTTCTTCCTGCATACCAAACCCCTGCTGTATGAACACCCAATTTATTAAATTTTCCTTCAATCATTTTTCCATAATCAGAGTTGATAATACTAAGTAGATGAGCATAGTCTCTTACGACATATACTTGACCTACTAGTATAAGTTCAGGTATTATATAAGACATATCAGGATAACCTGCTGAAGACATAGTAAGTTCTCCCGCTATAACTTGGTCAAATGCTTCTCTAAATGTGCCAAGCTGTGATGATGGATATATTTGCACCATCATAGTTCCACCTGAAATTTCTGATATATGATCCGCAAAAGCTTCATAAGCCGTGTATATCGGATTGCCTGGGTTATCTTGTACACCAAATGACAAAGTTATATTTTTATTTTCCTTTTTTTCAGACTCATGACAGCCAACAAACAAAGGCAAGACTAAAATCAAAATGACTAACAATAATTTTTTCACAATTTTTCTCCTTTTTTTAAAACAACAATATATAAAGAAAACTAATTATAAGTAATTATAGTCCATAAAATTCGAAAAGTCAAAATAAAATATTTTATTCCTATGTTAAAAAAACAGAAAATTTATATATAGTTTCTATTAAATCTAGTGGTTTTAATTCATGGTTGACATTATCATTATTAATGTTAGCATAATATTGATAGCTTTGATATATACATAAAATGGTGTATTATTTAGTATTTGTACTGCAAAGTAATGATGTTTTCTCATATTAAAATATAAGGCGGGCTTAGTATTTATGAATAAGAAAGAAAGAGTGATATCTACTATAGAAAAAAAAGATGTTGATGTTAGCCCATGTTGTTTTTCACTACATTTTCACAAAGATGAAGCATTTGGTGATGAGGCAGTTAGCTCTCATTTAAAGTTTTTTGAAGAAACGGGTATGGATATTCTAAAGATAATGAATGAAAATCTTGTACCAGTTGTTGATATTAAAAGTTCTCTTGATTGGAAAAAAATACCTAGTTATTCACTTGATGATAGTTTTATGAAATCTCAGATTGATATTACAGATAAAATATTAAAGTCATGTAAAGAAAAAGATATTTTTTCAATAGGGACAATACATGGCATATGTGCCTCTGCTATTCATCCAATAGAAGCTATTTATGGATATGAAGGGACAAGGCAGATGCTCTGTGATCATTTACGTGAGAATAAAGATATTGTACTTGAGGCATTTCAAAGGATAACAGATATAATCATCTCTCTTGCAAAAAAATATATAGAATTGGGTCTCGATGGTATATACTTAGCCTCACTTGGTGCTGAGACAAAATGGTTTACAGATACTGAATTTCAAGAATATATAGCTGAATTTGACAAACAGATTATAAAAGCTACAAAGGATGCAGGTGGCTATGTGTTTTTTCATATTTGTAAGAGTGGTTTAGATATGAATAGATATAAGGGTTTCGATGATATTGTTGATGTAATAAACTGGGGTGTGTATGAAAATAATTTTTCATTAGAAGATGGTAGAAAATTATTTCCTAATGCAGCTATTATGGGTGGTCTATCAAATAGAGATAATCCTCTCATAACAGGAACAGAAACAGATATTAGAAATGAGATAATTAATATAAGAAAAAATTTTGGTGAGAAAGGTCTTTTTATAGGGGCAGATTGTACTTTGCCTACCGATTTATCATATGGGAAAATAAAGACAGCTGTTGAAGCATCTCATAGTAAAATATAATATTATAATATTATAATATTATAATTAAATAGAGGATGCATTGGTATGAAAAATAAAAATATATTTATGATTATTGGACTAGTATTAGCATTGTTTATATTTGGGTGTCAGGGGGAAAAAACTACTCCCACAAAAACAGAAGATGGAGTATACCCTAAGGGCACTGTAATTATATATGGGCATGGACAGCCTCAGTATTTAGAACAGTATTTCGATGCTTGGCTAGAAAGAAATAGGGATATTGCCCCTGAGGTAGAAATAGATGTTGTTCAAACAGAGGGTGCAGCCGATTCCAGAGAGAAAATTACAATGACATATTTGGCTGGTGCATATGAGGATTTGCCAGATGCTGTATATTTAGATCCTGTGAATCTTACTGATTTAGCGATGGGCGATATATTGAAAGATGAGACTGAACTTATGAACAGTGTTAAAGATAAAATAGTAGATGGTTCTATAAATGATGCTATGATAAATGGTAAAGTATATGGATTAACAGATTCCGTGAGACCTCAGGTGTTATTTTATAATAAAGAGATATTTGATAAATATGATATTGATCCTGCTAGAATGGAGACTATGGAAGGCTATATTTTAGTTGGTAAAGAATTAAAAGAAAAAAGTAATGGAAAAGTTTATCTTTCATATATTGACCCTACTTGGAAAACTTGGAGATATTGGGGGAGAAGGGGGCTTATGCCTCAAGCTAATGCTAGGATATGGGATGAAGAAGGCAATGTTATTATAGGTAGTGATGAGGGGACAAAGTTAGCTCTCTATGCACTTGATGAGATGAACTCTAATGGTTTACTTATAAAAACAGAGATAATGGGACCTGCCCTTTATGATTATATGAGAGAAGGAAAAGTAGCTACATTTTATATGGGTGCTTTTTGGGATGAGTTTATCCGCAAAAATGTTTCTGAAACATCTGGTAAATGGAGAGTAATGCCTGCTCCTTATTTTAAAGAAGTTGGGACAGTGGGTGCACCTGTAGCATCATATCTTGCTGTTGTAAATAAAGCCGATGGTAAATATTCTGGTCTTGTGGAAAAACTTTGGTATGATTTTCAATTTGATAATCAACCTAGAATAGAATGGGTTAATGATATGGTCGAACAAAATGCACCATATGCTAATCCTATTTCATTAGAAATGCTAGAAGACCTTTTTTGGAAAGAACCTGCTGAGTTTTATGGTGAAACATCTTTTAGAGAAATGGAGTCTATGGCATTAAAAAATAGCTCTAAGAATCTTGTGATAACACCGCAAGATGCTCAAGCAGATGAGATAATAACCATTGAATTAGAAAAATATATAGCAGGTGACCAAACTATAGATGAAGCCATTATAAACATGGAGAAGAATCTTAAAAATAAAATTGGTCAAGCTGAGATTAACTAATAGAGTATAATTTTAATATACTACTATTATATTTATAAAAAATTAGATATAGTAGTAAATTTATGGTATGAAAGGTTTGTTATATGTTTCAGACTCTAAAAAAATATAGATATCCATATCTTTTTATAGCGCCTTTTTTTATTTTGTTTTTTATATTTCAGGTGTTCCCAACTGTTTGGACATTTGGTATAAGCCTTACGGAATGGAATGGTATAGGCAAACCAAATTTTATAAAATTTGATAATTATTTATTAATATTAAAAGATGATATATTTTGGGATGCCCTGAGAAATACCTTTATCTATTGGATAACATCCACAGTTGGTATTTTGGTATTGTCAATGATTATGGCACTTTTGTTGAGCTCTAAATTATTAAAAATTAGGGGATTTTTTAAAGTAGTAACTTTTTTACCAAATGTATGTGCTACTATTGCTATTGGACTCATATTTCGTATGCTATTTGATGAAAATATAGGTCTTATAAATGAAATCATAAAGTTGTTTAATATTGAACCAATACCATGGCTTACAGGGACAAGTTTTTCAAAATTACCTGTAATAGTTTTAATATTGTGGAGAAATATTCCTTGGTTTACTATGATAATATTATCTGGACTTCTTAGTATTGCTGATGAATACTATGAGGCTGCTAAAGTTGATGGAGCTTCTTTCATCGCCCAGTTTTTTGCTATAACATTGCCATCATTGAGTAATATATTATTTTTCTGTTTTATAACACTCACGGTAGATAGTTTTAAGATATTTAATGAACCCTATATACTACAAGGTCCTGCAAGTTCAAATATATCGCTATTTCAGTATATGTATGAATCAGGCTTTAACGTGTTTCAAATGGGCTATGCTTCAGCTATAGGATGTATATTGATTGTTATTTTATTTGTTATATCCTTTATGCAATTTGTCATTAGAAAAAAACAGGGCGAATTGTAAATAGAATATTATTTCAGGTTAAATAAAGTAAAAAAATTGTGGTGGTAAAATGAGATATAGAATTAGGTTGCAAAGTATATTTATACATATTTCTTTGATCATTGTTTCTATGGCATCTTTGTTTCCAATTTTTTGGATGGTTTTAATATCATTAAAAGGAGATGGTGAAAGTATCAGTGGGTTTAAATCTTTATTTATAGAAAATCCTACCATTTTAAATTACACAAGACTTTTTGATACTATTCCTATAGTAAGAAATTTATTTAATAGCGTATTTACAACATTGATTGGAACAATAACCACATTGTTTTTTTCTGCATTGGCAGGATTTGCTTTTGCAAAATATAGGTTTCCATTTAGAGATTTTTTATTTTATTCACTTATAGCTACAATGCTAATACCACCAGAGATTGGCGCTGTACCCTTATTTATTACAATGAGAAAGATAGGTCTTGTCAATAGCCTATGGTCTTTAATTATACCGCGTATAGTGACAGCTGTCGGTGTATTTTACATGAGACAATATATAAAATCAATCCCAGATGATATAATTGAAGCTGCTAGAATAGATGGTTGTAATGATTTCAGAATATTTCTAACCATAATATTACCTGTAATAAAACCTGCTCTCGCATCATGGGGTATTGTAACATTAATTGCAAGATGGAATGACTTCTTTTGGCCATTGTTATATCTAAGAAATGAAGAATCATATACACTTATGGTTTCGCTTTCCCTACTACCTGTAAGTGATGGGCTTTCTACACCTTGGCCAGTAATATTGGCGGGTACAACATTTGCTATTTTACCTATAGTTATACTATATTTAATACTGCAAAATTTTCATAAAAGTGGTATACTTTCAGGGTCAGTAAAAGGTTAAAGTAAAATAACGGTATGTTCAATCTTTACATCTTTAGTGTTGTTATTATAGTTTTTAATGGAGAGAGAGTATAAAAAAATAAACCGAACCGCGGGATAAACGGAATCGGTTTATTACAAATAAAAAATGATTAGAGGGAGGGTATTCCCAATCATCTCTTGATATTATCGACTTGTTATTATTAAACTTTATTTATTTTTAAAATAATTTATAGGAGTAATTTATGATTTGGGTAAACAAAGATTTGAAATATAGTGCTAGTTTTCATGATAGCATTTGGAAAGTTAGAAATTATATAAATAGCTCTTTTGCAGAAATATCTGCTCTTGCTGTGGGAAAACATGATTGTTCTAGTATATCTGATGGTGTTTTTGCTATTGTGAGTGAATATGAAACAAGGGATAACGGCATTCTAGAATCGCATAAAAAATATGTTGATTTACAGATGATGCTGAAAGGACAAGAGCGTTTTGAAGTCTCTGATATAAGTGTGCTTGAAGTAAGCGAAAAATATAATGAAGAAAATGATATTATGTTTTGGGATGGCGGTATTCAGGCTGACATATGTTTGAATGAAGGTAATATTATTATATTTTTGCCAAATGAGGCACATACACCCGGTTTATCTATTAATAATGAAAAATGCCAAGTAAAAAAAGTTGTATTTAAGATTCCATATGCAGAATAAATAGGGTAATGATTATGTAAATAGTGGGGTTTTACTCTATATTTTATACATCTCTATACCGAGAATATAGAATATTTTTGATATTGGAATTGTAATGACAGTAAAGCCTCAAATTTTATATATGACTATAGTTTTCTATATTGTTATAATATTTTCTACCATAATGCTTGGTACTACTGGTATTATTATTATAGAAAAGAAAAAAGATGACCTTCGTACTAATAAAGATAGAATAGAAATTTTGAATGCTGAAATTAAACAAATTAATGATGACATAGAGCGTTTTCAAACAGATAGGGAGTATCTTATCTCTTCTGCTAAGGCTTATGGATATTTAGAGGCCGATAAAGAAAAAATTGTTATGGTATTACAAGATGAGAATATCATAGCAGATAACAACAGTATAGACACAAGCATGTCAAATAATCAGATACATAAATCAACAAATGGATTTTTAATTATTTTATTGATAAGTATATTTTCAATAGTTATATATATATATATAAAGTCTAAGATAGCCGCTAATAAAACAACTACTGCTTATAGACCATAGGGGTAGGAAAAAGAAAATATAAAGCCCGCACCAGTATTATTGCCGACAGTTTCTACAATTGGAGCAAAACTTACAGTTGGTTTTTGTTCTCTAGAGTCTTTGCCATATACGTCAGAATAGTTGCCATAGGCCACGGCAGCAGCACATAATGTCGCACCAATAAATGTAAATAATAGTTCAGATGTTTGTAACCTTCTATAAGCACTACGGTCTCTATCCCTTGGTGTTAATTCTTCTATGGTATTAAAACCACCTGATATTAATAATGCATATGTATATATAAAAGGGAATGTTATAAAAAATGATACCTCTGAATATCTGAATGGGTTTGTTCTTGTATAGTCGGGTGGAGGAAAATATTGGAATACTGCCAAATCATTTTTATTTTCTACTATATCATCTCCATCTATTTTTATATATGATGAGGAGTTTGCATCTATTGTATAGTTTGTTTGTATAATATTTATAGTTTCTTCTACAGGTGCATATTCTTTTTCTTCTATTATAATCCTATTAGATACACTTATATTTGAGTATAAGGCTGTACTTGTAAAAAGCATTAATATAAAAATTATTTTATTTGTTTTCATTTAAATTTAACCAAATATTATTTTATTATTTACCTATGTATTTTGAATATAACAATGCAAGTTTATTTTTAACATTATCATTTATAATTGATTTATCAGTCATGATGGCATTTAGAAGGCTGTTTTCACAAGAGCATTGTTTTGTAATATCATTATTTATATTTTTTATAAGTGCGGGTATAATACTTTTTATATTGTTTATATTTTCTTTCATTGTTTCAACAACCATATTATTATTAACAGCCTCGACCTCACCATACCAACAGTCATAATCTGTTGCCATCGCAATCATAGAGTAGCATATTTCGGCTTCTCTTGCAAGTTTTGCTTCGGGTATAGCCGTCATTCCTATAATATTTGCCCCCCATAATCGATACATATTGCTTTCTGCTTTGGTTGAAAATGCGGGCCCTTCCATGCATAGATATGTGCTGTTTTTATGAACTTTTATTGATAAAGAAGATATAGTATCATATATAATTTTTTGCATATCAGGGCAAAAAGGCTCAGCAAAAGATATATGCCCTACGATACCATTTCCAAAAAATGTAGAATCTCTGCCCATAGTTCTATCAATAATCTGCGATGGTACTACAAAATCCTTTGGTTCTATATCTTTGCTAAGGCTTCCCACAGCAGATATCGCTATAATACGCTTAACTCCAAGCGATTTTAAGGCATATATATTTGCCTTTGATGGTATTTCTCTCGGCAAGAGATAATGACCTTTACCATGCCTTGGTATAAATGCAAACTTTATATTGTTAATTTGAAGTATGGCTATTTTATCGCTAGTTTTTCCAAATGGCGTATCTATCTTGAGCTCTTCTATAATATCTACACAATCAATATCATAGACACCAGAGCCACCTATTATTGCTATATCAATATTATTATTTATAGGCAATTTACATCTCTCTTTTTTTAAAAATAATTAAGATTAATTATATGATAAAATAGATTTTAATGCTAGATTATATTTTATTAAAATAGTTGATAAAAAAAGATTAGAATCGACAAGTTTCACTTTTAGATATTTAAGCACCCTTTTATGATGTTAATTCCATAGTAGTTTATGAAATTGGTCTTGTACTCAATGGACTTGGAGTATAATAACAAAATTTGCGATAGTTAATATTTAGTTAATCCTAGTTTTCCTAGTATCTATTAAATATTTTCAAATTAGTTAAGTAGCCTCATAGTAAAACGAACATCCAACTCTAATATATTGCCTATTTTTAGAAATTAAATGTTAGTGAATAACTTATTATTAGAAATATTTAATTTATAAATCAATATAAATTGATAGTTGACATTTTTATTAAATATACTATACTTTTATTATATTTAAGTTAGTTGAAAATATAGATAATCTATATCAATTTATAAATATTATTAGGAGTATTTTGTTATGAAAAAATTTTTATGTATGATGATTGCTATTTTTATGTTAAGTACATCGGTATATGCTATTGAGGTGTCTGCTGGTGCTTCTCTTGGTGCTGGACTTTCATTTCTAATGGGGGGAGATGTTGAGACATTAGATAATATGTATGAACCTTTATTTGGAAATAAATCAGGGTGTAATTTTGGTATTACTGTAGATGTTATGATTGAATTTCTGCCATTCTTAGCTTTAGAAACAGGGCTCGCCTTAGACTTTTTTGATAATGTTGGATATCAAGGAGCTGAAATTGCTAATGGCTCACAATTTAATTTCCAAAAATTTTTACATCTTAATATACCACTAATGCTTCGTGCTCAATATGACTTAGGCGTAACTTATGCTTCTATAGGTTTAAAAATGGCTTTTCCAACGGCTTCTTCTAGTTATGCTTTTAGTACAAGAGGCAATAATAATACAGACGACAATTCGATTTATCAAGCCGTTGATATTTTAAAAGCAGCACCATTTTATTTGGATATTGCTTTTGCTATCTGACAAGAGTTTCGACTTGGTGATGCCAATTATTTTGGGCTAAGAATTGGTTATGATTTAAATGTTACACTTCCTTATGAGAAGCCTACAGATAATCAAGAACTTAGCTTATATCATGATAGTCTAACATTTAGCCTTACATATAGATATGCTTTTGATAGTAAATGGAAAAATTAATTAGTTCTATTATACAAATATACAAAGCCTACTTATTTTGAATAAGTGGCTTTTATATAAAAAAAAATATAATACAAAGGAATAAAAAATGAAAAATATAATAAATTTGCTGCTATTGACTTTTATTGTCGTTCTTATAATTAGCTGTGCGACTCCTCAAGCTCAAAATGCCAAATACAATACTATGATTAATGTTAACTCTAGCGATTTGGTTATAGGAGATAGAATAGAAGTCGATGGCAAATTTTCAGATGATGAAGTTCAAAGTGGTTATGCTCAAGAAGTGCTCACCGCCAAAGCATTAAAAGATACAGAATATGATTTTATACTTATGCCACGACTTGAGAAGGTTCGTTCAACTGTAACCCTTATTGGACGCCCTGCAAGAATGAAATAGTTATATATAACTTATTTCAAAATTATTGTCTAGATAAGCCTTCCTTTATACATGGGTCTTATTTAGACAATAATATATTTTTATAGCTAATTTTAGTAAACTATTGACATTCATACATAATATATCATATAATATAAACATGATTAATGTTATAGTTGGCTCGCTTAAAATTAGACAAATATTATGAATAAAGAAGAAGTGCTCCTTATAAAAAAGCTTGAAATGGCTGGGCTTACTCAGATTGATATTGCAACGTTTTTGGGTTCTACAAGACAGACTGTTTCAAAAATATTAAGTCATGATAAAAAACAACCTTTTGAAATAAAAAGCAAACTAGTAAATTTGGAACTTATAAAAGGCAAAGATGTAAAAAACGCCAAAAAGATAATAGAAATATATCTAATGAGTTTGGATGCTTTCAAAAAATCTATAAAAGTAGAGGGCATTACAGATGACTACTATAATATGCTTTTTTCATCTTTGGAATATTTTCATCATTGGATTACAGAAGAAAAATATAGCATAAATATTAGAAAAAATTATCTGAAATACATAAAAAATTTTTATGCTAGAATAAATCCAACATACATGTTTTTTACTTCATTCAATAAAAACAGAGCCTTATTGACTTATAATATTAATGAACGGACAAAGCAAATTACAGAATATGTTATTTATGATTGCTATGAAGACTTTGCAAAAAAACAAAATACAAATTTATCATTTGTGGATTTTGTAGATGAAATATATGAATTTTTTAAGGATGAAAAATATAAAATTATGATTTTCTTAGACGCTATAGACAATGATTTTGATTTTATACGTAGAAACTTAAAACTAGAGAGTAGAAAAAAACTAGATAAAATAGAATATTTTGATTTGGCTCGTATCTATAATACCCAAGATAATTTTACTATAGGTGGTATTATAGAATGTGTATTAGAAAATTTTAATATTAATTTTGATGAAAGTCGTCTATTGAAAGAGCCCTTATACAGAGCAGAAAAAACAGCTGATTTAATAAAAGTTACAATGATGACAAAATACCAAGAGAGTATTGAAAATAAAAATTATAATGATATTGATAATACAAACTCTATAAAGAAAAAAAGAAAGATACAAAAAGGAAGTATTAAGTGATTGCTCGGTTGAAAGATTCCCTTAGAAATATTAATTATAGACTTTTTATCATATTGATTATCACAGGACTAGCTCCTACAATTTATACAACTATTAGAATATATTTTATCGGACAGCTGCCTGATGATAGTGGATTTAATATTGCCTCGCAACTATCTTGGCTGGGCGTTATGTTTGAGGTTGTAGAAGAAGCATTGTTTCTTCCTCTATATTTTTTCATCGCAAAGGAAGCAAATAATCAAAAAAATATGAGTAACAAAGTTCGTACGGGTTTGATTTTTATTTTTTTTCTATATTTTTCTTTTTCAGCTCTTTTAATAATTCTCGCAAAACCTCTACTTATTCTTATGGCTCAAAATGAGTATTTAATAAATGAAAGTGCTACATACATAAGCCTTGAAAGTATTGCTATGATATTCAGTGCTCTTTATAGATTTATAACTATTGTTTTAATATCTATGCAAAAACAAAAACTAATATCTATATTTTTACTCATTCAAATAATATTAATAATTTTATTAGATACTTTATTTATTTCCACATTAAATATTTCTTTAAACTTGGGGATAAATGGTATCGCCATAACAAATATAATTGTAAACTCATTGTTATTTCTAATATCAGTGTTTTATTTGAACAAAAATCATTTAAAAATATTTTGCAAAGAGGCACTTAATTTTTCATGGATAAAAGAACTTATAAAAATAGGTAGCCTTTCAGGGATAGAAAGTTTTATTAGAAATTTATTTTTTGTTTTAATGATAATAAGAATGGTGAATGTTATCGGAGAGCAAGGTACATTTTGGGTGGCGAATAAATTTATTTGGGGTTGGTTACTTCTACCAATACTACAACTAGGTGAACTTATAAAAAGAGACAGTGCTGAAAACAAAAATAATATTTCTAAAAATACACTTGGATATTTTTTTATAACAGCAATTATAATACTTTTATGGTTTGTAACAATTCCTCTATGGAAAGTTTTTATGAAAAATATTTTATCTATTTCAAACTATGAAGATGTTTTTTTCATCGTCATTATTTCGATATTTGCTTATATGTTATTTGCATTTAATAATATATTAGATAGCATTTTTTATGGGCGTGGCAAAACAGATTATATGCTTTTTCAATCGGTTATGATAAATGTTTTACTTTATGGTAGTGCATTTACTTTGTATAAATTTGGAATATATAAACCTACGCTTGTTAGTACCGCTTTGATGTTTGCAACTGGTATAACATTAGATAGTATACTCACATTTTTTATTTTCAGATGGATGATAAAAAAGCAAAATATAAAAATACTTTCATATAATGAAGTATAATAATTACAAAAATATATTTATATTTTATTAAATATTAGAAAAGTATATCAAATGATAAACTTGCTTCAAAGCCGGTAAATCCTATATCTGGGACTCCTAAATCGGCATTTCTAAGATCAACATCCTTTTCATCATCAAAAGATATTTCACTACTAGCTGGTGAGAAAAAATATTTATACCCACCCATCAAAGTCATTGAAAATTTATCATTAAATCTATATTTGAAGCCACCAAGGATGCCGAACCCTAAAGATAATTGCTCTAAATATCCCTTGTAAGTATTTTGTCGCCATGATTTATCGACTAGTTCACCTATTTCTGCATCTACAAATTTCATTCCAAAATATGGGCTAACGACAAATGAAAAGACCTCATAATATAGAGGTACTATTATATCAATACCAAGCCTTACATCAGCTGTAATATGATTATGTTCAAGTACAGCTAAATCTAACCCAGTTAGCAAATATGGAGAAAACATCCCCATGTCATATCCTATTTTTATTGCCAATACAAATGAGTAGTCAATTTTTTCTGTATTCTGATTGAATGTGAATATATCTCCATATCTATCAGTGAAATCAATTGACGATTTACTTTCGGGCATTTCATATGTACCAAATGAACCAAAAATACTAAAAATTACATTTCCAATTATATATTCTTCTGCAATATCCCCTGGTTGAATTTGTGGACCACGTGTTATTTTTGCGATTGAATATTCATCGCCCGTTGTTGTTACTTTTAAAGAGCCTTTATATTCATATCTTTTTTCAATTATTTCACCATTTTGCAATTTAATTGGTGCACTTTCTTGATATACTTTAAATCTAGTCCCTTTGTTTATGCCATGCTCTTTACCTGTAAGTAATGTTACACTCTGATTTTGTTTATCATATATTTTTACTCGAACCTTAAAAACATTTTTAAGTTTACTTGCTATAGAAATGACTAAGTCATCATATGCTTGATTTAATGCGACAGCCCTTGAACCCACCATAATAGTTGGGGCTTCACCATATCCAGTTGCTCTTATAGAAGATATAATTTCAGTAGTTTCTACATCAACTATATTTATAGTAACTTTAACACTAGCCTTCGTATAATAAGTGTATTCACCTGTGTCTTCATTGTAGTAGCCCCTATCTCTGTAGGTATTAATACTTGTAACTGTTCCATATATTGCTTTCGTATAGCCATATATTCTACCTGCCTCTATTACTTCAGTATCTGTAATACCAGCAAGCTGCAGCTCCATTTCTTTTAAATATTTGTCTATATTTTCTCTATCTACAACTGTAAATCTGTTCATATTTACAATAGTGGCTGTGACTAATGATGTTATTTTTTCACCGTCACTAGTAAACTTAGAGGCAGCATCTACAAATGGATATATAGCAATAACTTCTTTTTCATATCTTTCTGTGGCTTCATCTCTGCCTACTTGAGCTAATAATACATTAGATATTATTAGTATAAAAGTTATTGAAAATAATAATTTTTTCATTAATTTGTAACCTTATTCCCTTTATTAAGCCTCGAACAATAATCCCCTAGTTTATAATTTACATTATACTCAAAGTTTATAGTATAGGAAAATTTTTGTCAAACAAGCCAAATAGTATAGTGCATGATTTTTATAATGTTTTTTTGTTGAAAAATTTAATATCTTTAGATGATGCAATAAAAATTGATAGCATGATAATTGTGTATGATAATATCTGTATAATCGTTGGGCGAATTTGAAATATAATTACTTCGCTTATGGCAGAAAAAATAGTTTGAGAGGCTAGTATCAAAGCGACTATTGTAGGCTCTGACTTTTTTTGACCATAAAAATATAGATAATACCCTATAGTACCCGCAAATAAACCTATAAAAATGAAGGATATATATAAATTAATATTTGTAAAATCAATACTTTTTAGAGATTTAATATCTGATAATACCAATACACTACATATAATTACAAATACTAGGCTTTGCAAAAATTGTAAAACAGCTGGTTTGATTCTGCTATCATTTAATATTTTTGAGCATAATATAATATAAGCAGAATAGCAAATGCTAGCTAAAAAACAAAGCAAGACACCAATATCAATTGA
The DNA here is from genome assembly GCA_947040495.1 of uncultured Spirochaetia bacterium. Lineage (GTDB taxonomy): Bacteria > Spirochaetota > Brachyspiria > Brachyspirales > Brachyspiraceae > CAMRBQ01. Next base: position 14,356 of record CAMRBQ010000014.1, on the reverse strand, counting down.
TAACTTGAAATTATTAGTTGTGAGTAGAATAATACCAAGCATAGACATAAGCGAGGATATAAGTAATATTATAGATATATGTTTCTTTTTTGCGACTATAAAATATAGTGGTACAATTATAACATTGAGTGATATTAAGAGTAAACCCATAGAGCCATATTGTATTTTTCTAATGCCATAGATAGAGAGTGTTAATGCTAGAAATAATATAAGACCAACCAACAAAGATTTTTTTATATTATTTATTTCGATATTTTTTATATCTTTAAAAGAATATATACCAAATATGATTAGTGGAAAAGAGTATCGCACTAGTAGTTCCAAAAACACACTGACATTTTGACTGCCTAAATATCTAGTTGGTATATATGCTATGCCCCAAATAAAAGAGGCTGATAATAAAAATATAGTGCCCATCATTTTATTCATTTTAAATTAAGTATCCCCTAATTATTTACTGCTATCTTCATCGAGATATGACTGATTACAACGTTGTTTATATAATTTATAAGACTCTATTTTTAATAGCTCTTTATCTATATTAGAGATATTTTTTGATTGTGTTTTCTGCTTTTTTTTTAATGTTATTTTTATACCGAGTATACGAACAATTGTATAGCCTTTTATTCCCTGTATAGAAAATAGCATTTTTAAAAAATTAGGCATTTTATCCCCATATATAATTGAATATTGATTTATTATAGTATAGTATTTATAAAAAGTAAATTAAATAGTTTATTGGGGGATTATGCATAAAATTATTATTAATACAAAATCTAAAATAGATATAGTAAATATAACAAAGGATATTGAAGGTATCGTGAAAAAAGAGGATGTAAAAAGCGGTATAGTAACTGTATTTAGCCCTCATACAACAAGCGGTATTATTATAAATGAGAATGCAGATAGCGATGTGAAAACAGATTTAAAACATATTTTTGAGAAGCTCGTACCATTCTCTGATAATTATTTACATATGGAAGGCAATTCTCAGGCACATTCTCTAAGCTCTTTGGTTTCACCAAGTATTAGTATAATAATAGAGGATAATAAATTAATGTTTGGTACATGGCAGGATGTATATTTTATAGACTTTGATGGGCCTAGGCATAATAGAGAGATTTGGGTACAAGTTATATCTAAGTAATTATTATATATTATTAGATTTTTTTATAGCATCCATAAGTGTTATCTTTGATAATTTCTTTTCATCTTCCAAAAGATTTGTATAGTAAATATTGGATATTTTTTGTATTTGCCCATTTGCTCCATGCTTTCGAAATCCTTTGAGTAGTGCACTAATTTTTATATTTTCTGGTGGGTAGGCTAGGGCATATCTAGGTATTCTATTATTGACAAAAGAGATTATATATCCTTCATCTTCAAAATATTTTAATATAGATTGTACTCTATCGGGGCTTATTTTGTAGTTCTCAGCAAGTTCTGCCAAAGCAAGCGGTTTTGATTTATTCAAAAATGTGATAGCTATATCACTAATCATTGTGAGTGCTATAACTTCTTTTTCATAAAAACTCATATTAAAGTTTGATATATCCCTAGAGTATAACCTTATCGATTGATATGAATGATTTAATTCTGCACCAAATAAAATGATGAGAGAACATACATAAAGTAGTATCAAAAGTATTGGTATTTGAACGAATATTTTTGTTGGTGAAAAACTCTGTGGAGTTATAGATAAAAGTTTACCATTTTCATAGGTAATTATAATATGGTCACCATTTCTGAAACTATATTTTATAAGCTGTTCTAATGCAGCATCCGAAAAACTTTCAAACTTTATAGAATAAGACAATTCTTCAAATCCATTTTCTTCTATATTTATAGTATTATTATCTGTGCTTTTTATTTTGGTAAAGTCTTTTCTAAGTATTGAAATAGAGGGCTTGGGTATATTTGATGTCCCTCTGATAATTTTTTCGTCATTTTCATTGATAGAATTATTATTTAAAAAATCAGCATTTTCTATCGATTCAATAGTGTATTCTATATAATTTAATTGATTATCAAACATATCTTTGTATTTGTCTAGCCCAATATTAAACTTAAAATATATATTTAATATAATTATTATTATTGTTGCTGTTATAAGCGATGATACGACAGCCCCTCTCCATAAAACTTTTGTTGGGGGTATAAGTACATAAAACAAAAGAATTATAAACCATAATGCTGCTATAGGTGCTATTATGGCGAGCGAAAATCTTACAGCGGGGGGTAATAAAAATACTGCCAATCGACTATATGCAACCAAAGCAAATGATAGCCCAAGTAATATTGGTAGAAGTAGCATAAGGGCAATATAGTCTGCGATAAGGCGTGGGAATGAAACTGTTCTCTTAACATTCCATATTGTCATGAGGCATTTTTGTATGTTCATCAAAAGTAATATCATAGATATAGCTGTTGCAATAATCCCTACAAGACCATAACTAGATACATTCATATTTTTTATGAAGGCAAATATTTGTCTTATTAGAGGTTCATAGCTTGGGGCATAGTTATTTACTATAGATAATACACCTGATAATATATAGTTATAAAGATTAAATACTTTTGCTATAAAAAGTATTACAGCTGTGATAGGTACAAATGAGAGTAATGTATAGTATGTAATAGAGGCAGCCCATAATGTGCATCTATTTTTTATAAAATCTTTTATTGTTAGGGCTAGTATTTTATAAATATAAAGGCAGCCCCTATAAAATGCATTTAGCGAGGAGGCTTCGATATCCCATATATCATTTAGAAAAAATTCACGGAATCTATAAAAAGATTTCTTTATTTTACTTTCTTTTAAGGCTGTCATATTTATAATATATATAATTATTTGTTATATATCAAATATTTTATTTTATAATAATGCTATATATAAATTTATTTTTTATGTAAAAAGAATGTTGTATTTTATATTTGCTTTTTCTTATAGATATGTTATGTTTTTCTTATAATATAAAAAATTGGAGAATTATGCATTATGTTTAAATATAAAAAAATTGTTTCATCGTTCTTTGTTTTATTGCTTCTTATTTGTTTTACAACATCTACACTTTCAGCACAAGAAGCTAAGGCTAAAGAAAGTGCATCATTAAATAGTATTGATCAGAACCATGCTTTTAGTATTAATGTGGCGCCACTTTTTAGTAGTCTTTTAACTGGAGCATTAATGGGTGGCATTGGTGCTATGAGTTCAGGCAGTCCTCTTAGTGTTTTTGGTATTGGGCTTGGTGCGGGTTATGAATATGCTTTCACTGATTTTATGACACTTGGTGTTGATATGAATGTTTATTATATAGATCTTGATGTTCATTCACAAGTTATGTTTGATTGGGATATCGGGGCTAAATTTTTTGTTGCAAATAGAGCACCTATAGGTTTCTTTTTAGAGCCTAAAATCGGTGGTATATATATTGAAGCTTTTGGAGATACAGAAAATATAAACATGTATACTACTACTCTTACAGTGGAGCTTGGTTGGCGTTTTCTTCTATTTAAAGAAAGTGGTAAAGATTGGAATACAAAATTTGCTATAGATTTTTCGCTCGTTGAATTTGGTTATCAGAATCTCTCTTATGCTTCTGAATCAGACCATGGGTTAAAAGAAAATGCATTCTTTTATGCTCTTATACCAACTTTAGCATTTACCGTTCTTTTCTAGTACCGAGGACAAGCGTGTCATTTTAGTTGTACATTGTAATGCATGCTAACACTTATATATTTATGTTTTAGTAGGCATTCTAATGTCCAACTTAAGGTATTGTGTACGTTTAAGGTGTATGACCGACCACTTTTAAGTAGTACATTGTAATCGCATATTAAAATGTAAATATATTTAAATAAATACTAGACAAACTGCATAATGTGCAACTTAAGCTTATACCCCTTTAGGGACGTAGTAGTAGAATTTTTTGTAATCTTTAAACTTGCTTTTTGTATATATTATGATACTTTATGAGCAGTATTTAATTCCAAAGGATTTATTTTAACAAAAATATAAAACACGTTAAAAATAATTTTATTTAATTTATGAAAAAAATCATCGTTGTAATAGTCGTTATTTTATTTGTTATTTTGTTTTCGGTTCCGGCTATATTCTTCTATACTATAAGAGCACAGGGAACAGCAAGAGATACTGTTTATTTTGAGGTTATACAAGGGGATACAATATCTTCTATTTCCAAAAAATTAATTGATGATAATCTTATACAAACTGGTAGTAGTAAGGTTTTTTCGCTATTAGCTAGATATTTGAGATATGATAAAAAATTAAAAATAGGCTTTTATGAACTCAATGGTTCAATGAATATGGTAGATATACTTAATACTTTTAGTAAAGGTAAGCAGGTACTCGAAAAATTTGTTGTTGTTGAGGGCAAAAATATATATGAAGTAGCTGACATGCTTGAAGCAAAGGGGCTTATTTCTCGATTCGATTTTTTAACAGCTGCAAGTAATGAAAGTATATTAAGGGAATATAATATACCCACATCAACAGTAGAAGGCTATCTTTTCCCATCAACATATTATATAGCAAAAGGTCATAATGGCGAAACATATGTGAGGCTTATGATAGATACACTTTTTAATCAATTTTCAAAAGAGATGTTAGAAGAAAGGTCTAATCAATTGGGTATGAGTTTTCATGAACTACTGACACTTGCCTCAATAGTTGAAAAGGAATCGGGTGCTGGAAGTGAAAGACCTTTGGTTGCATCTGTGTTTTATAATAGAATTAATAAAAACATGCGTCTTGAATCATGTGCTACAACTATATATGCTATGGCTTTGCAAAGTAAAGGGCAAATATCACAACCAAAACTTGAGGCTGCTTATACAAGAATAGATATGCCTTATAATACTTATAAGCGTGGCGGACTTCCACCTGGTCCTATATCTAGCGTTAGTAAAGAAGCACTGGTTTCTGTTTTATATCCTGCTGAAAGTGATTATCTATTTTTTGTTTCAAAGAGAAATGGCTTTCATGAATTTTCAGAAGAATATTCTATGCATGAAATAAATATTGATAAATATCTGAAATAAAAAATGGAGTATTTATTATGACAAAAACAATTGTCAACCCCGGTGCTTGTGGTTTTGAGATAAATCTTATGCTTGAAAAAAATGATGATGAATTAGTAAAATTAAGTATAACAACAGATTGTATAACATTGAAAAACTTAGAGGGCGAGGCTATAATGCTTGATCCAATAAAAGAATGTTATAGTCCTTTATGCGAAGGCACAATATTGGAAAAGATAAAACCATTTCTAAGCCATACAAGCTGCCCTGTTATAAGTGGCATATTAAAATCGCTTGAGGTAGAATCTCGGCTATCGATGCCTCATGAGGCTAGTATAATAATTACAAGAGAGTAGCAATTATGAAAGATAACATTACAATATATTCTCCGGGCAATATAGTCATGGTTACTATTGATAATAAAATGAGTATAATTGATATCGATATAAAAGATGATATGTTTACAGCAGAACAAAAGCCGTTACTAGAAGAGATGATAGCTTCTACTATAAATCAGGCTTATGAAAGTATGGCTTTAACACTTGGTAAAACTTCTGCTAGTAATTCTGAAAATGTAAAAGATAATAATCAAATTCCAAATATGGATAATCTTGATAGTATAAAAGATATGTTTGGTCAAGATAAAATGAAATCTCTTATGGACAGTATCAACTCCAATATCAAAGTTGAATATAAAGATGGCAAGCCTTTTTTCTCATTTCCAATGGATATGATAGATGCATCTTCTATTGCAAAGATGATGGAACTTATGAATAATAAAAAGTAGTAAATAATATATTATGAATATACTCCCACAATTAGAGCGTCTTGCAAAGGTATTATCATTTCTGCCTGGTATAGGGGAACGTAGTGCTCTTAGAATGGCTGTATTTTTACTCGAATCTGCACCCGATTATATAGATGAACTTTCTGATTCTATAAAAAATATACATACGGGAATAATGTTTTGTGAAAAATGTTATACTATTTCAGATGAAAGCATATGTCCTATTTGTTTTTCAGATAGAAGAGATAAATCTACTATATGTGTAGTGCAGTCATATATAGATATGCTTGCTATAGAAAATACAGATGAATATAATGGTGTTTTTCATGTTCTTCATGGGCTTATATCACCCTTAAAAGGCATTGGTATAAGCGATATAAAAGTTAGAGAGCTTTTTGAAAGGATTGAAAAAGATAATCCAAAAGAAATTATATTTGCCTTAAATCATGGGCTCGATAGTGATACTACTATTTCATATATTAAAAAAATGATAGAATCAAAAATGGCGGATATAAAAATAACAAGGATAGCATATGGGCTGTCTTTGTCTAGTGATATAGAACATTCGGATACAAAATCGCTTGGGAAAAGTATTTTGGATAGGACTGATATATTTTAATATTATGAAAATAATTAGCCTAGAGCAGAGCTAAAATAAAGTATGGACTATAAAAAATTTCTATTAGATTTAAAAGAAATATACTATGATATTTTTGAAAATGGGTTAAAGAAACAGGCTAATAAAGCTGTTTTTGAATATCTAAAATCTTTTGATTTGTTAGATAAAAAAATTCGCTTTGAAATATTATATATGTTTTGCGAAGATTTTTTTGATGCTAAAACGACACGGATTCAAATTCTACTTATTGAAAAAAATGATAACTCTAGTACATATCCTTCAAATCCTCATCTTACTTATGAATTATCAAAACGCATTAAAAATTATCTTGAAATAGAAAATAGTAGTATGCCTCATATGCGTTGGCATTATCAATTGACTGCTGATACTGATTCATTAGATAGAGCATATCGCCATGAAGGTTGCGACCAAAAGACTGTTGAACTATTATTTGTAAAACATATTGATGACCTCTATTGGGGTTCGCATCACTTTTCAGATTGCAATATTATATCAGATGAATATGAAAAATATTTAATCAATGATTGTGAAAGTATGATTCAAAAACATAGCATTCCAAAAAAACTTCAAATAGACTTTTACTATTATCAAGAATTGTATAGGCTATATCACTTATATGGAAAAAACAATCATGGCGATTTTGATAAATTTTGTGAAGATAATAATTTATCATTTACAAAAATTGAATCTTATTATTTCGAAAAATAGTACTGCATACGCTTGTACTACATACGTTTAAGTAGCACATTATGCTGCTGTCTAAAACACAAACATATTTATATTTTAGACAAACACTACAACGTCCAACTTAAACCTACGCAGTAGCTAGATGTTTTCTAAATGCAGTAGAGATGGTCTTTCTTGTACATATTCAAGTTTTTGCATTTCATCAATTGCATCAATCATAGATTTTTCACTTGCTTTATGTGTAATGATTATAACGGGTACAGTATTATTATCTGTAGATTGCTTTTGCATTATTTGAGATATGCTGATATCATGGCTTGCCAAAATCGTAGTTATATTTGCAAGTATACCAACATGCTCAACAGTTGTAAGTCTTATATAAAAACATGATGTGATTTCAGAAATATCCATAGTTTTATAATCATTGAAAGATGAATATCGATGGCATGGGTATTCACGTTTATCGCTTATGGCAAGGGATATATCAACAATATCGCTCACAATCGCTGTAGCAGTAGGTCGCTCACCCGCACCTTTACCAACATAATGAGATATTCCCAAATAGCTTGAGTTTAACATTACAACATTATATTCATTTTTTACAGATGCTATGCTACTTTTTGATGGGATAAGGGTCGGGTATACATGTGCTTCTACTGATTTTTTATCATCATGTTTTTTAGCAATTGCCAAAAGTTTTAATGTATATCCAAGGTCCTTTGCATATGAAATGTCCTCTATTTGTATTTTATCTATTCCTTTTCTATAAACTTTTTCTTTGTCTATATTTGTATTGAATGCAATAGAGCTTAGCACTTTTATTTTATGAGCGGCGTCGCCACCTGTGATATCAAGGGTAGGGTCTGCCTCTGCAAAGCCTAGAGATTGAGCTTCTTTCAAAGCCTCATCAAATGAACAATTCTCATCTTCCATCTTTGTTAATATGAAATTTGTAGTCCCATTTAATATGGCACATATTTCAGTTATAACATCACCAGAAAGGCTTTCGGTAATGGTTTTCATTATTGGAATTCCGCCAGCCACACTTGCTTCAAAACGTATTTCTGATTTATTATCACGTGCGAGTTTAAATAATTCTTCGCCTTTTTCATATATGAGAGCCTTATTGGCTGTAACAACATTTTTTTTCGCCTCTAATGCCTCTTTTATTATGTTATATGCAATGGTAGTCCCACCAACTAGTTCTACCACAATTTTTATTTCATCATCATTTATAATTTCTTTATAATCTGTCGTAAGTTTTATATTTGTTAGGTCTAAGCCTCTATTATCTTTTATATTTAAATCTGCTATCGTTTTAATTTTTATGCCAACATCTATTCTCTTTTTTAATAGATTGCCATATTCTTGCAAAAGTGCTATGACACCACGACCAACAACACCAAAACCAATAATTCCTACCTGTATTTCCATTTTTAAAATCCTAATATAAAAAATTCGATTATAATCAATATTGTTTAATTATAGCATAATTTTATCTTTTTATAAATACTATAAAGAATATTTTGTGTTTTATAGTATTTATTGTCATGGTTAAAAAAGGATATCAGTGTTTTATTTATAAAAATCACATATTTTTTTATATTAACTATTTTTATAATACAAATTATTGAATATAAATTGACAATCAATAATTTATTTATTATACTATAATTCATACATAGGTTGTTGTTTGTATTTAAATAAAAGAGGAGTATTTTTTTTATGAAAAAGAGATTAATTTGTGTTTTGTTTTTTATAATGATGTTAATAACAGTATCATGTGGAGGAAAAAAAGAAGAGGTAGTGGCTACACAATCGCTTCCAGAAATAAATGCTGAAACTGAAACTGAAATTACAATATGGTGTTGGAATGTGGCTGCGAAAGCATTACAGGCCGTTGTACCAATGTTCAATGAAAAATATCCAAAAATAAAAGTTTCTATAGAAGAATTTGGTACACAACCATATGAGAAATATGGGGTTGTTTTTGCTTCGGGAGAAGGTATGCCAGATATATCACCTATGGAGAGTGATTTTGTGCATACATATGCAGAGAATTACCCACAGGTATTTTTGGATATGACAGATTTAGCACCAGATAATTGGGAAAGTACAATGGATCCGTCGAAGATACCTACAAGCTATGATAGCGAGGGTAGACTTGTTGCTATACCATGGGATTCTGGTCCTGTAGTTATGTATTATAGAGCTGATATGTTTGAAGAGGCAGGTATTGACCCTGAAAGTATTGAAACATATGATGACTATATTGCAGCTGGTAAAAAACTTCAAGAAAAACTACCTGGAACAAAAATGCTTGGTTTTGGGTTTACGATAGATGATGGGGTGTGGCGTTCTTTAATGGCTCAAAATGGCACATATTATTTGAATACTGATGGCGAAGTAACTATTAATTCAGAAGAGTCTTTAGAAGCGATAAACATGATAAAAAAATTCATAGATGAAGGTATCGTAATGGATACAGTTAATTGGGATGGTTTAATTAGAGCAAATAAATCTGGTCAAATTGCAACGACTATTACAGGCGGTTGGTGGGGTGGAACACTCAAAGATCAGATACCTGAGCTTGCTGGTAAATTTAGAATTATGAGACTACCTGCCTTTGAGAAAGGTTCTACTAGCGCATCAACATTAGGTGGATCTGCTTTTATGATAACAGCGACAGACCCTATTAAAAAAGCAGCTAGTTGGGCATTTCTTGAATCAGCATTACTTAGCGAAGAGGCTCATCTTGTTATGTATAATGACTTTGGTCTATTCCCATCATACTTGCCAGTTTATAAAACAGAAGAATTTTTACAAACTGATTCATATTTTGGTAATCAGGACTACAATAAACTTCTTGGTGAGGTAACAGAGGATATTTTGCCTGTTATATACAATTCTGATGACTATTCTGAGATAAGAAATATTGCAACAAGTACTTATGAGGAAATTTTAAATAACGATACTGATCCTAAATTGGCACTTGATAATGCAGCCGCACAAATAAATAGTTCTACAGGTAGGGCTATAGCTAATTAATAGATTATTAGTGTTTTATGGGTATACATGTTGCTTTATTTGGGAGAATTTTGTATTAGAAAAGTAAAGACTGATGATATAGTAGTATAAAAAATAGCTTATAAATAATTTTTCTAAGTGCTTTATATTGATATGCTGTTTGTCATTATTTTTAAAATATACCTATTTTATTTTATTTTATTTTAATTTAACTTACTATAAGTTATTGAATATAAATTGACAATCAATAATTTATTTATTATACTTAGGTTATTGTTGTTTATATTTAAATATAAGGATGTGTTTTAATGAAAAAGAGATTGATTTGTGTTTTGTTTTTAGCAATACTATTGATGAGTATATCATGCGTTGGTAGTAAAAAAGAAGAAGTCGTTGAAGTACAGGCTTTGCCTGAAATAAATGCTGAAACTGAAACTGAGATTGTGGTTTGGTGTTGGACTATAGCTGCTAAGGCCTTGTCAGATGTTATTCCTCTCTTTAATGAAAAATATCCAAATATAAAAGTACATGTAGAACAGTTTGGTGGATCAGATGCCGCCTATCAAAAGTATGGTATTGTTTTTGTGTCTGAAAAAGGAATGCCAGATATTGCAAGCATTGAAAGTGATTTTGTTCATACTTTTGCGGAAACTTATCCACAAGTATTTTTAGATATGAATGATTTTATGCCTGAAAATTGGGAAAGTACCGTAGACCCATCAAAAATACCTACAAGTTATGACAGTGAAGGTAAACTTGTTGGCGTACCTTGGGATTCGGGACCTGTTGTTATGTTTTATAGGGCTGATATGTTTGAAGAAGCGGGCATTGACCCCGAGAGCATTGAAACATATGATGATTATATTGCTGCGGGTAAAATACTTCAAGAAAAACTACCTGGCGTAAAAATGCTTGGCTTTGGATATACTGCAGATGATGCTATTTGGCGTACCTTGATGGTGCAAAACGGTACATATTATCTAAATAGTGAAGGAGAAATAACCATTAACTCTGATAAAGCCTTAGAAGCTATGACTGTTATAAAAAAACTTGTAGATGAAGGCATTGTTCTAAATACAGTGAACTGGGACGGTACAGTTAGGGCTAATAAAAGTGGTAGAATTGCATCGTATATAACAGGTGGTTGGTATGCTAACGCATTAAGAGATCAGATGAAGGAACATTTTGGTAAATTTAGGGCTATGAGAATTCCTGCATTTGAGGCTGGTGGGATAAGAGCATCTTCCCTTGGAGGCTCTGTACTTGCTATAACTGCAGCAGATCCTATAAAGCGTGCTGCGAGTTGGGCGTTTATAGAAACAGCTTTAATGACTACAGAAGGACAACTTATAATGTCAGCTGGTGATAGGGCGTTGTTTCCGTCATATTTGCCAGTTTATGAAACACAAGAGTTTTTACAACCTGATCCATACTTTGGCAATCAAAATGTAAAAAAACTGCTTTCTGATATTACAAAAGATATTTTACCTGTCATATATAATTCAAAGGATTATTCGGATATTAGAGATATAGGGGTAAATGCTTTTGAAGAGGTAATAAATAATACTGATGTTGATATCAAAAAAGTTTTAGATAAGGCTGCTTCACAGATAAATGGCGTTACAGGTAGAACAATAGCCAATCAATAATTTGTAGTGCTAATTTATGATTTAGGAGATATACTGTATGAATAAACGCTTAAAGAGTTTTACTCCGTGGTTGTTTTTGCTTCCTGCTATTTTGTTTCTTTTAATTTTTAATGTTTACCCGTTTTTTGAAGCTATATCTTTGAGCTTTATGACTAGAGAGAGGGGTGAGTTAATATTTGCAGGCATTAGTAATTATAAAAGGTTAATCACAGATCAATACTTCTTTAGAGCATTAGGTAATTCACTTATATATTTTGGGATACAAGTGCCAGTTATGACTAGTTTAGCAATTATTTTAGCTGTTGCTTTGAATACTGTTATAACAAAATGTAAAGGTTTTTTTCGCACAGCATTTTTTATGCCCGTAGTTGTTGAGGCTGTAGCATATAGTTTGATATTTATTTTACTATTTCAAGATGAAGGTGTCGTCAATTTTTTGCTTTCCATTTTTAATTTCGATGCTATACCATGGTTGTCTAATAAATGGCCTTCAAGGTTTTTGATTATGACTATTATGACTTGGCGTTGGACGGGTTATAATATGGTTATAATGCTGGCAGGTCTTCAGGCTATATCTAATGATTATTATGAAGCAGCAACTATAGATGGTGCAAACTTTTTTCAAAAATTTATGAGAATAACATTACCAATGCTTAAGCCTGTTATAATATTTTCCACAATTTTGTCCACAATAGGAACGCTCAATTCATTTACAGAACCTTATCTTATAACAAATGGGGGGCCTAATAATGCGACACTTAGTACAGGGCTTTATATATATAGACAAGCTTTCCGTTCTCTTAATCTTACTTATGCTGCAACTATATCTGTTGCTATATTAATTATAGTTGGCTTATTGTCTAGGGTACAATTTGTATTAGGAAAGGAAAAATAATGAAAAATATCAGCATTCATAAAATTAGGTATTACTGAAAATATGTTATGGTATAAAAAGTGTTATTATATCTTTGATAGCAAAATATTAATTTGATTATTGGTTCTTTTTGTATTATACTTATTTGAGATATTATTTTTAGATTTAAATTAAAAGGGAGTGTATTTTTATGAGAATAAAATTTATTGGCATTTTGTTTTTTATAATGATGTTAATAACAGTATCATGTGGTGGTAAAAAAGAAGAGGTGGTGGCTACACAATCGCTTCCCGAAATAAATGCTGAAACTGAAACTGAGATTACAATATGGTGTTGGAATGTAGGAGCGAAGGCTTTACAGGCGGTAGTTCCGATATTCAATAAAAAATATCCAAATATAAAAGTTACTGTACAGGAATTTGGTACACAGCCATATGAAAAATACGGTGTTGTTTTTGCTTCAGGCGAAGGCATGCCCGATATATCACCTATGGAAAATGATTTTGTGCATACATATGCGGAAAATTATCCACAGGTGTTTTTGGATATGACAGATTTGGCACCAGATAATTGGGAAAGTACAATGGACCCATCAAAGATACCTACAAGCTATGATAGTGAAGACAGACTTGTTGCTATACCATGGGATTCTGGTCCTGTTGTTATGTATTATAGAGCAGATATGTTTGAAAAAGCAGGTATTGACCCTGAAAGTATTGAAACATATGAAGACTATATTGCTGCTGGTAAAAAACTTCAAGAAAAACTACCTGGAACAAAAATGCTTGGTTTTCAATTTACTCAGGAAGATAATATTTTGCGTTGCATGTTGCCTCAAAATGGCACATATTATTTGAATAATGATGGTGAAGTAACTATTAATTCTGATGAAGCTTTAGAGGCTGTAATTACGCTAAAGAGGATGATAGATGAAGGTATTGTTATGGATACACTTAATTGGGATGGTTTGATTAGAGCGAATAAATCTGATCAAATTGCAACTACCATTACTGGTGGCTGGTGGGGTGGAACACTTAAAGACCAAATGCCCGAACTCGCTGGTAAATTTAAGGTTATGAGAATGCCTGCTTTTAAAAAAGGTGGCGTTAGAGCATCAACACTTGGTGGTTCTTGTTTTATGATAACCGCTACAGAGCCTATAAAAAAGGCAGCTAGTTGGGCATTCCTTGAAACAGCAGCATTTAGTGAAGAGGCTCATCTTGTGATGTATAATGAGTTTGGCTTGTTTCCATCATATTTACCAGTTTATAAAACAGAAGAGTTTTTACAAACTGACCCATACTTTGGTAATCAAGACTATAATAAATTCCTTGGTGAAGTAACAAAGGATATTCTACCTGTTGTATATAATTCTGATGATTATGCGGAGATTAGAAATATTGTTATAAGTACTTATGAGGAAATTTTAAATAATAATGCAGACCCTAAAGAGACTTTGGATGCTGCTGCTGCACAAATAAATAGCTCAACAGGTAGGGCTATAGCTAATTAATAATTATATTATTTATTTTGTATATATTATTATTGTATTTAATTTAGCGTTGATCTATGTATAAACTTTTGGAGAGGGGCTAAAATATACAGATCGGAAGAGCGTCGTGTAGGGAAAGAGTGTACGTCCTGGTGTAGAT
>CAMRBQ010000013.1 GCA_947040495.1 uncultured Spirochaetia bacterium | reverse complement strand
TCCGATCTCTTTAATTAAAGCGGCAAGGGTTCTTGGTGCAACTGATAAAGATATATTTTTCAGAGTTGTAATACCTGCATCGATTCCATATATACTTATTGGGGCAAGGCTTGGCTTAGGGGCATCTCTTACTACATTAATTGCAGCAGAACTTACAGGCTCTAATGCTGGACTTGGACAAATGATACAAGAGGCAAGTTTATATTTTAGAATGAATATAGTTATGTTGGGTATTATTATTATTGGTATTGTTGGGGTGGGTCTTAATATTGTAGTAAGCTTGATTGAAAATAAACTAACTATGTGGCAGGATAAGGTGAAAAAATGAGCATAAAAGTACATATTTCAAATGTCAGTAAAATTTATAAAGGAACCACTCAAGATGTGCATGCATTAAACAATGTAAACTTAGATATAAAAGAAAAAGAGTTTGTATGTGTTATTGGTTCTTCTGGTTGTGGAAAAAGCACTTTATTAAATATTTTAGCAGGGCTTGATACTCCAACTTCTGGTACTATAGAAATTGATGGAAATCCAATTTTTGGAACAGGTTCAGATAGAGGAGTTGTTTTCCAACAATATGCTTTATTTCCATGGCTTACTGTGGCTAAAAATGTTGCCTTCGGGCTTAAAATACAAAAACTACCTAAGGCAGTGGTCGATGAAAAAGTGGATCATTATCTTAAATCTGTTGGTCTGTTAGATTTTAAGAATGCTTTTCCAAAAGAGCTTTCAGGTGGTATGAAGCAGCGTGTTGCTATCGCTCGTGCTTATGCTGTTAATCCTAGAGTGCTTTTAATGGATGAACCTTTTGGGGCATTAGATGCTCAGACTAGAACACAACTACAATCTGAATTGCTTGCTACTTGGCAAGAAGAAAAAAAGACATGTTTTTTTATTACTCATGATGTTGATGAGGCTGTATTTTTATCACAAAGGGTGGTTATTATGAGTCCACGTCCCGGTCGTATTAAAAGTATTGTTGACATACCTATCTCTTATCCACGCACTACCGAAGTTAAATTTACACAAGAGTTTAATGATATCAAAAATGAAATTTGGAAAGAAGTGTATAAAGAGTATTTAGCAGAAAAAAAATAACGGATATAAGAGATGCCTAAAAGAATTTTTGAATTAAATAAAACTGAAACTTTAAAAATGGATACAAAAACTTTAATTAAAACCATAGCAGGCTCAGAAGGGCGTTCTGTTATGGCGGAGGCTTTAATCAGTAAGCGTCCACTGGTTGAACTTGTGTCTGACCCTGAACTTCTTGCTTCTTTTGGAGTTGATATGATAACACTAAATACTTTTGATGTTATCAACCCTTTTATTTATGGACTAGATGAAGCTGAAATAGATGATACTATGCCTCGTATAGAAAGTATTTTGAAAAGCCAATTAGATTTATATGAAAAATCAAAACAAAAAAAAGATTGTGTACATCGCATAAAAGAATATACGGGGCGTTTTATTGGAACTAACTTAGAACCTGTAGCCGATGGGGTAGACTATCCCGAAGGTTTTAAGGCTACAAAAGAAAATTTTAAACATGCATTAGATTTGGGATTTGACTATATTGTTCTTACAGGCAATCCACATACAAAAGTATCAATCGATACAATTGCAAAATCTACTGAAGAATTAGCTCAAATTGCAAAAGGTAAAATGATGATAGTGTCAGGAAAAATGCATGGAGCGGGTAGTGGGAATACTGATTCTTTATATAATGTTAGAAAAATAGCAAATGCTGGTGCTGATGTTATTATGTTTGGAGCACCCGGTACTTTGCCCGGCTATACTATGGAGGCTGTGAAAGTTTTAATTGATGAAGCAAAGAAATTAAAACTTCTAACGAAAACTGCCATTGGTACGGCACAAGAAAATGCCCCAATTGATACAATTAAACAAATTGCTCTTATGTCTAAAATGGCTGGAGCAGATATTATGCATATAGGTGATGCGGGCTTAGGTGGGATGTCTTACCCGATGAATGCCATGGCTATTTCATTGGTTATAAGAGGCGAGGTACATACATATAGAAGAATGTCTTTAAGACGATAGATTCTAAATAAATATTTTTAATTATAATATAAATTGTTTTTTTTATTTTTTATGCTACACTGGTTTTAATCAGACAGATTTTAAGGAGAGTTATAGTATGTCTTTATCTATTAATTATAAAAATACATTAAATTTTTTGAATGAGTATGAATTAGATTATATGAAGGAATTAGCATATTCTTCTAATGATAAATTAAAAAATAAAAATGGTGCGGGCAATGATTTTTTAGGTTGGATGGGACTTCCTCAAGAGATGCTTAAATTAACAGATAATATAAATGTATTAGCCAAAGAAATAAGAGAGAATAGTGAGGTGCTCGTTGTTATAGGAATAGGCGGCTCTTATTTGGGCTCTCGTGCTGTTATCGAAAGTTTTATAAATCCATTTGACATATCAAAGAAGGGTAGCCCGACAATTGTATATGCTGGGCATAATATAAGTGGGCATTATCATAAACAATTACTAGAGTTTTTGGAAGGCAAAGATTTTTATATAAATGTCATTTCAAAAAGTGGCACAACAACAGAACCTGCCATGGCTTTTCGATTATTAAAAGAATATGCTGAAAAAAGATATGGAGCAGACGGTGCTTCAAAAAGAATAATTGCAACCACTGATGAAAAGAGAGGGGCACTTATAACACTTTCAAAAGAGAATTCATATCGTACTTATGTAATCGCAGATGATGTTGGCGGTAGATTTTCTGTGTTTTCACCTGTAGGGCTTATCCCAATAGCTGTTGCGGGTATCGATATTAAAGCTATGCTTGAGGGTGCGAATGCTATGTGTTCTATCATAGAAGAAAATGATATAACAAAAAATCCAGCTATACTTTATGCATGTCTAAGAAATTGCCTTTATAACAAAGGGCTTACGACTGAAGTGTTAGTAAATTATATACCAAGGCTTTCATATATTTCTGAATGGTGGAAGCAGCTTTATGGCGAGAGCGAGGGTAAAGACCAAAAAGGAATATTTCCTGCCTCCGCTAATTTTTCTACAGATTTGCATTCGCTTGGTCAGTATATTCAAGATGGGCGTAGAAATATTTTTGAAACAGTTATTCGAGTTGCCAAAGAAAATAATGATATAATTATTAAAAAGCAAGAGAGCGACCTTGATGGATTAAATTATCTTGATGGTAAATCTATGCATGAAATTAATACCAATGCCTTGCTTGCTACAGTCATGGCTCATGTCGATGGCAATGTCCCTAATATTATAATAGATATTGATGAGATTAGTGCCTATACTATAGGTAGCCTTATATATTTCTTTGAAAAGGGATGTGCTATTTCGGGTTATATACTTGGGGTAAATCCATTTGACCAACCCGGTGTCGAGGCATATAAGAAAAATATGTTTGCTTTGCTTGGCAAAAAGGGATTTGAAGAGCAGAACAAAATATTAAAGGATAGAATAAACAATTAGTAATGCGACTAGACATACTTCAAAATAAAGATATTTTTTATAGGCAAAATGTTGCCTTAAAAAAGTATAATACATTTCTTATAAAATCTATAGCGAGGCATTTTTATATAGTCAATACTATAAATGCCTTGGCTATATTAAAAAAATATTTTGATGATAATGGTATAGAATATATTGTTCTTGGTTGTGGTAGTAATATTTTATTTGTTAATAAATATATAAATAAAAATATAATATATATGGGCTTGCTTGATAGTATAAAAATTAGCGGAAATACTATTGTCGCCCAGTCGGGTGCTCATATTAATAAATTGGTAGAAGCGGCATATCAAAATTCTCTAACGGGTATTGAGTTTTTATCTTATTTGCCTGCGAGTATTGGCGGTGCTGTATATATGAATGCAAGATGTTATGGCAGTGAGATGTCTAATATTATCCAAAGTGTGGGTATTATCGATGAGTATAATAATTATACAGAGATAGATAATAAGGGCTGCCTTTTTGAATATAAAAAAAGTGTTTTTCAAAATAATAAATATATAATAGTAAATGCTACTTTTAATCTAAAAAAAAGAGACATGTCCAATATCAAAAATGCAAAGGCTATCATAAAAGAAAAGATGATTTCTTATAAAAATGATAGAATTAAAAAAAAGCAATTTTCTTATCCCTCAGCGGGCTCAATATTTTTAAATGATTATAATACAAATATGATTGCAGGCAAAGTAATTGATGCATCCCATATGCGTGGGATAAAACTTGGTGGGGCGATGGTGTTGCCTACTCATGCCAATTTTATTGTGAATTATAAAAATGCAAATGGAAGCGATGTATATAATCTCATCAAAAAAATAGAAAAAAAAGTATTCGATACTACTTCTATTAGGCTAAAAAATGAGGTTCATATAATAGAATAATTCTATATTAAATTGTTTTCTTTTATCAATTGTTTTATATTAATTATAAAAGCCCTATCTCTTTGCCAAATGGTTTTAATGCCAATATAGTTTCTTTAGTAAATTCTTCTAATTCTATATTAAGCATTTTGCAACCATTTTCTATAATGCTTCTATCGACACCAGATGCAAAGGCCTTGTCTTTATACTTTTTTTTGACAGATTTATATTCAAGGTCGTCTAGGCTTTTTGATGGGCGTACTAAAGCACAGGCAACAATTAATCCTGTAAGCTCATCTACAGCAAATAAAATACGTTCCATATCTGTTTCTGGTTTTATATCTGTACATTGACCATACCCATGACTTTGTATTGCCCTTATGATATAATCATCGACATTCTCTTTTTCAAGTAATTCTTTTACCTTGATGCAATGCTCATTGGGGAATTGTCCATAATCTAAATCATGCAATATCCCAACATATTCCCATTCATTTTCATCACCGTTATACTTTTTGGCAAAATATTTCATAGCCGCCCCAACAGCTATAGCATGTTTTAATAGTGCATTATCTGTGTTGTATTTTTTCCATATTTCAATAGCATTATCTCTTGTAAAGTTTGGCATATTATTCTCTCAAAATATATTTTATAAGATGTAAGTATATGTTTTTTCATTCAGTTTCACAAGTACGGTGTATGCTTTAGTTGTATATTACAATATTTTTCTAACATGCAAATATTTTTATATTTCAATGCAATTTAAAGTACTACGTAAGCTTAAGTTACACTATTCAGTGTAATTTAAAGTAACCTTAAAATATATAAAAACTACTTGCAAATAATATTATAATTATTATACTAGCAAGCATGAAAAAAATCATATTACTATTAATTTTTATAAATATTTCACTTTTTCAATTGTTTTCACAAGAAAATATAATGTTTGTAAAAGATGTTAAAGAAGGCATGAAAGGTTATGGGTATACGATAATACAGGGGACAAATATATCAAAATTTGATGTTACTGTTGTTTCTGTATTGAAAAAATATCGTTTTGGTAAAGATGCAATACTTATACGTATAGAAGGAGAATATTTTGAACATACAGGGGTCGCCTCTGGGATGAGCGGTTCTCCTATATATATAGAAGATAAACTAGCAGGGGCATTGGCATTTGGTTGGTCTTTTTCAAAGGACCCTTTAATTGGTGTCACGCCTATTGAGTATATGATGGATATTTATGATATGGAGCAAAATGATAATGTTAATATTGCTTCATTAAATAAATTATCTCAAAGTAGCACTATGAATATGAGCTCAGCTACTTCATTGCCAATACCTATGTTTTTCTCTGGTTTCAGCGATATAGCATTCAATTATTACTCTAAATTTTATGAGAGTAAAGGATTTTTCCCCGCATCTGGTGGGGGTAGTGGCGATATAAAATATAGTGGTGAAAAATTTTTTAATGGTGATGCTGCTGCTATTGTGCTTGTCGATGGCGATTTAAGCATGGCGGGTGTTGGTACTGTCACGACTACTGATGATAACAAATATCTTTTATTTGGGCATGCTATGTATGGGACGGGATTATTAAAAGCACCTGTTGCCAAAGCTTATATTAATTCGATTATACCTTCAAGGTCGATATCATTTAAGCTAGGTGGTCCTACTTCATATGTGGGTTATACGACTTATGATGATACTTATGGGGTGGCTGGTGTTTATGGGCAGATGCCTGATCATCTAATGATACCCGTTCAATTAAAGATAGAGAATAGCTTAGTTAATGGAGTTGGCGAAGAATTAAATTTTCGTATATTAAATAATAGTGAGTATTTTTCTAGCCTACTTTCCATGTCGATACTTAGTTCTATAACATCTAGGGGCGGCAATGAGGCGGGTACTTTTTCTATATCATATGAAATATATACTGATTATTTTGAAAAGCCTTATTCTGTAACAAGCAGGGTTGTAAGTTTTAAATCTGCTGATTCTTATGCTTCTTTAATCAAAAGTATACTATCGCCAATAGAGTTTATGTTATTTAATCAATTTCAGCCTATAAATATAAAAGAAATACGAATAAAACTAAATCATAATCCAATAGATTTTGCTTTCATCGAAGAGATGTCTCTTATTGAAGAGAGCGCCTATGCGGGTGAAAAAGTTCATTTGAAAGTTGGTGTTAGAAGGTATCAGCAAGAAGATAAAGAATATTATATTATGCCTTTAGATATACCAAGTACAGTAGATGAAGGATTATATACAATATATGTTGGTAATGAATATACATATGAAGGTGTAGAAAGGGCTTATATGCCTTCAAAATATCAGATTAGGAAATTAGATGACCTTATGAGTATATATAGTAAATCATATAGTGAGAGTACATTAAAAACATGGATGTATTCTTCAGCCGATGCTTTGATTATAGAGGGGGTATCATTTCTACATTTACCACCTTCTTATTATGGTATGCTTAGAAGTGAGTCTACTACAGATAAAGCGGCACTTCTTACTGCAATAGATAGTAGCCTAGATTTAGGCTTTCCCGTGTTGGGAGCAAAATCGCTTATAATACATGTAAAGGGAGCTAGAAAATAATGAAATTTAATAAATATATTTTTATAATACTATCGATTTTTATATTTACTTTGCCTTCATATTCAGTAGTAACAAAGTTTTTTTCCACACAAAATACTGATTTTTTTGCAAATGCGACCCATGATGGGACTATGATTAGCGAAAATAATACCTTAAAACTTGCCCCAGCCACTATAACTATTGATGGCATTGTTGAGCCTCTTGTTTGGAAAATATATGCTTTGAATGATGATACTATATATGTTGTTACGGGGGGCACTAAAGGCAAAATATATAAATTTAATGCAAAAGAAAAAACATTTTCATTGTTTACAGAAGTAGAAGAAGAGAATCTAACATCTATTGTTGTTGCAGATGATGGTACTATATTTGCTGCAAGTTCGCCTAATTCTAAGCTATATGTTTATGATAAAAATGGTGATATGAAAAATAGAGTACAGCTTGATGATATTTATGTTTGGGATATGGAATTTGATGAAAATGGTGCACTCTATATAGCAGTGGGCGGAAAAAATGCTAGGATTTTGGTATTAGAAGATATTAGTAAATTAATTGATTTATCATTTGATGAAAATAGTAATATATTAAATGATAAACCTTCTTTTAAAGAAATCATGTTGTTAAATGAAATGCATGCTATGGATTTATCTTTTGATAAAAATAGTAATACTATGTATGTTGGTACAGCGGGTAGAGGGCTACTTTTAAGCATAAATGATGACTATAGTTATAATGTTGTTTATGATACAGCAGAGGGCGAAGTGCATTCGATTGCGATGAATAGTGATGGAGATGTATTTTTTGGCACAGCTGATAGAGAGAAAAATGAAATACTTTCTAAAATATCAGGTGGTGATAATAATTCTCAAAATGGTGCCAACAAGTTATTTAAAAATTCTTTGTATAAAGCAAATGGTGGAAATGTAGTACAAAAAATATTTAATCTTAGCCAGACTTTGGTATTTGGTTTGGTAAATGATAATATGGATAATATATATTTTGTTACTGGTGATGAAGGCAAACTATATCAGATAAGTAGTAATGGTATACTTAATTATGTTATGAGTTTTGATGGGCAGAGCATAACTAGTATATCTTCTACAGATAACTATATATATTTAGCATCAAAGACAGGCAAAGTATATAAACTTACAAAAGAGTATGCCAAAACTGGTACTCTTATAAGTAGCTCTCTTGATACGGGGCATTTAAGTAGATTTGGTATTGCAGATTATTATGCGACACTTCCAAATGGCACAGGCTTTGAAATACAGACAAGAACAGGAAATACATTTACAGTTGATTCTACTTGGAGTGATTTTGAAACTATATCAAGCGATGGCAAAATACAAAGCCCAAAATCGCGTTTTTTACAATATAAAATTACTCTAACTACAAAAGATACAACGCTCACTCCTGTTATAACTTCATTGTCATTTTCATATTTGCCTGAAAACCTAAGGCCAGATATTTATAAACCGATGCTTGTAACATCGTATCAGCAAAAGAATTTGGAAATGGAATTATATAAAAAACCTGCTTTGAAAGATGGTCAGGCGATGCTTATATGGAGTGGCAATGATCCAAATAAAGATAAACTTACATATTCATTATATTATAAATTAATTGGAGATACAAATTATGCGTCTTTGTTAAAAGATACACAGACAAATTATTTTATATTTGATGCTAATAGGTTGCCTTCAGGAATTTATGATTTTAAGGTAGTCGCAAGTGATTATCTTAATAATGGAACAGCTGAAACTAAAACTAATTATATTGAAATTTCTAATGTAAAGCATGATAAAGATGCCCCTGTAATAAGTAATGTATCTTTTGTTGTGGATGCGAAAAAGAGAATGATAAGCTTTACTGTTACGGATGAATATTCTGTTTTATCATCTGTTCGTTTCGCTTCTTTTGATGGTCGATGGAGATATCTTACACCTGAAGATGGACTTTTAGATAATAAGAAAGAAAATTTTTCTATATTGATTGAAGGTACTAATATAAACTCTGTAACTATTGAGGTTATAGATGTGGAAGGTAATGTATCTTATAATTCATATGTAATAAAATAAAGTATGTCAGTTTTTTAAAAAATTAAAATACAGAGAGTATATACTATGGCAATACAATGTGTTTGGTGCGGAAAAGAAATAGAAGAGTTAGAGAATGTTGCAACTATGGACACATGTGATAATTGTGAAGATTATTTTGAAGAGCATATTGATGATATTATTGCTGTATTAAATGAAATGCTTGTGGAAAATGAAAAATGCAATGTTAAAGATGATAGTGATAAGGCTAATATTGCATGGAAAAGTTATTCCATTATAAGTGCTATACATATGCTTAGTGCAAAACCGAATATAGAGTTTAAGGATAGTAGATTTAAAGATTTTATAGGAGAATAAAAAATTATATTATTGAAGATGCATTTAAGCACAATAAGTAGAAATATAAAGGCTGTTATAATTCATAATATATTTTTTCAGAAACATTGTAAAAAAGGTATAGTTAATTATAGTTTTGTTAGTAAAATGCTCGATTGTTATAATAGTGATGGTGTGTAAGTTATGAGAGAGACATTAAAAGACTTTTTTGAAAATAGTATTCGCAGGTTAAATTTTAACTTTATATATAAAGTGTTTTTAGCCTTGATTCTTTATCTTTTTTTGATTTTTTTATTTTCCAAAATATATGTATCTACTGCGAGTATCCTAAAATTGGGTGATACTGTTTCTGCCCCTATTGTAGCTAGTAAAACGTTGAGATATGAAAATAAAATAGAAACACAAAAACTTAAAGATAAAATTGTAAAAACATTTAAGCCTGTCTTTGAAGAAAAAAAATCAATAGCCGCTGTTTCAAAAAATGAGGTTGTGGGCTTTTTCGATTTTATAGAAAAGTCGCAACAGATGAATATATCGACAAAAATGATGTATGAGAGTTTCCAAAATGACTTCCCATATATTTTTGATGTTTTTATGTTTAATGAAATCATTCGTTATGAGACTGAAAATACATATGAACAAAAGGTTTTATTTATATTAGATAAACTGTATAGCAGTGGGGTTATCGAAAAATCTATACTTACAAGTGGTATTATAACAAGTATCGAGAGCAATGGAATAAGGGTATATCGTTCGGATGAATTTATCGTACAAGAAAAAACTATTGATGCAGATACTGTCTATTTTTGGGAAGATATAAATGAAAATATTAGTGGAATAATAGAAAAAGAATTTCAGTTTTTAAGAGCAGATAAAATAGATACATTAGAGGTATTGGTTACAACATTTTTGTCGCCCAATTTGATGTATAGCGATAAAGAAACAGAAAAATCGATGAATGAACTTCTGAATGAAATAAAACCTGTATATGATATTGTTAAAAAAGGCTACACAATAGTGAATACAGGTGAAAAGGTTACAGAGGATAAACTCTTAATCATACAGTCGATATATTCCAATGCATTTACATATAATATTAGAGTGCTTGTAGGTATGGCTTTATTTTTATTTTTAATCTTTGCTATAGTTGCCTTTACGTCTATATATTATAAAAATGATTTTTTTATAGATACAAAAAAATATACACTTTTAATATTTGAAATGCTGTTTATATTTTTAATCATACATCTAACCAAAACATATTTTCTTACAAATGATATAATTAGTGAGTATAGCATACCATTTTATTTATATACATTTTTGCCATTTGTAGTTGTCATAAATACAATGATAAGCGGCAAGGCTTTTTCATATTTTATAATCTATACTGTAACATTTTTGACTACGATTATTATTGTACAACCAAATTTAATAAGTACATTAATTCTATTTACAGCAAGTATGGCCTCTCTTTTAATATCTGAAAAAATAAATAAACGCAGTCAAATATATTTACTTGGATTGCTGATATTTTTGATATATTTGCTAGGCAATGTAATACTTTTAATTATATCAGACATATCATTATCATCATTTTTAATTGCTACGATTTTGGCATTTTTTAGTTCTATAATACAGGTTGTATTGATATCATTATTTTTGCCTTTATTTGAATATGCTTTAGATACAGCAACTGTGTTTAAGCTACAAGAGCTTGCTGATTTAAATAATCCTATACTAAGAAATTTGCAAAAAAAAGCCCCGGGAACATATAATCATTCGATAAGCATGGGCAATTTAGTGGAGGTTATTGCAAGAGATATAGGTGAGAATCCACTTTTAGCAAAGGTTTCTGGATATTATCATGATATAGGAAAAATGGAAAACCCCCTTTATTTTATAGAAAATACGACTATACTAGATAGTAGGCATAAAAATTTAAAACCTACTCTTTCAGCTTCGATATTAAAAAACCATGTAAAATTTGGTGTTGAGATTGCAAGAGAATATGGATTGCCGGAAAAAATAATTGATGCAATAAAGGAACATCATGGTACAAGTATTATAAGGTATTTTTATGCTTTAGCATTGAAGGAAAATGTAGAAGTGGATAAAAATTTATTCCAATATGCTGGACCAAAACCAAAGTCTAAGATTACTGCAATTATAATGTTGATAGATTCTATAGAGGCTGCAAGTAGAGCATTAGGCGAGCATACCAAAGAAAATATAAGGCAACTTATAAAAGAAATTATAAATGCTAAAATATTAGAAGGTGAGCTTAATGATAGTGGTTTTACGCTTCATGATATTGACCTTATACAAAAAAGGGCTTTTCAGTTAATTATGGTAGCATTTCATGAAAGAATAGCTTACCCTAAAATAATTGAAGAGGAGGGCTCAAAAAAAGGATGAGTACGCTTGTTATAAATAATACAAAATACGTTATACCGCAGAAATATTATAGATATATTTTTAGAATGGGGTTAAAAGAAGTTGGCTTGCCGATGAACGCATCATTAATATTTGTTGATAATAAAAGTATAAAAAAGTATAATAAAGAGTATCGAAAAAAAGATAAATCTACAGATATACTTACTTTTACATATGACGATGACGATAATTATGATTATTATGCGGGCGATGTAATTATATCGTATGAATGGGTAATAAAAGAATATAAGAAAGAAAAGATTAAAGAATCTTTGTCGATGTTGATTTTACATGGTGTTTTGCATCTGAAGGGTGTGCATCATACATATAGTCCTAGTTCTCTTCAAGAGAATTGGGGTAAGATGGAAAAAATATATAAGGAGATTCTTAAAAAAAAGAAAAATTATGAGACGGAAAAGTAAAAAACAAAGTGTAAAAGAAGGGCCGAGTAACAAGGGTAACAAACCAAGCAATACAATTGATTTAAATAGTTTATCAAAAGAATTGCGTAATATTGTATTAAATACTGTGTCTATAAAAGATAAAAATATAAAGGATATAATGATACCACGTGTTGATGTGTTTATGGTACATATTGATATTACTTATACTGCTCTTTTAAAAGTTTTTAATAAATTTCAAAATTCTAGAATACCTATTTATAAAGATGGTATAGATGATATCGTGGGAATATTGTATATAAAAGATTTAGTTGGAATAAATGAGAAAAAATTTTCATTGAAACGAATTTTGCATAAGCCATATTTTGTCCCAATATCAATCTCTCCGATGAAATTACTCTATGAATTTTTGGAAAAAAGGGTACATATAGCAATGATAGTTGATGAGTATGGTGGATTCTCTGGTATTGTTAGTATGGAAGATATCCTTGAAGAGATAGTGGGCGAAATTAATGATGAGTTTGATGAGCCAGAGGCTATTATAAGGGATAGTGGAGATGGTGGTTATTTGCTCGATGCTAGAATGAAAATAGAAGATTTTAATACTAAAGCTAAGCTGCCAAGTTTGCCAACAGATGGGGCTGATACTATAGGAGGATTTCTCTTTTCATATTTGGGGAGATTGCCCAAAAGACATGAAACTATAGAATATAAAAGTTATGTATTTACTATTGTTGGTAAAAGAGGAAATATAGTAACTACTATAAAGATAGAACGTAAAGATAACAAACATAACAAAGAAGAAAAACAAAAAAAAGAAGAAAAAGAGCCTATATAGCCCAAAATAAGCTTTTTTATTTAATATTTACAATGCCTTTATTTATATAATGTAGTACTTTTATAGCTACAATAAAATGAAAAAATATGTTATACTTTATGTATGTACTCTAAATAAATAGGATATGATAATTGATTTTTAACAAGAAGACACTTTTTATACTTTCAGCATTATCAGCTATTTTAATGATACTGGCATTCCCAATGTTTAATTTTTACTTATCGGCTTTTGTCGCATTTGTGCCGATGTGTATAATCATATATAGTGATATTACTATTAAAAGATTCTTCCTTTCATTTTCTGTATTTGTATTTATATTTTTTGGTGTATTGCTTTTTTGGATTGCAGCATTCATGCTTAAAGCTACGCCTGTTTATGTGGCGGTGATAAGCTTACTTTTTATATTAGTTGCTGAGAGTACTTTTTATGCAATAGCCGCCATCGTTTCCAAGTTTTTAATTAAAAAATTCCCTGCTATGAGATGGCTTATTATCCCAGCATGTTTTTCTATACTTGAATATATGAGAACGGTTGGTTTCTTAGGATTCCCATGGGGGCTTATTGGCTATTCTCAATGGAAGTTTATATATTTTATTCAAATAGCTGATATCGTTGGGGTTATTGGTGTCGGTTTTGTTATCTATTTTGTTAATGCTATTATCGCTGATATGATAGTTAAATATAAATATGATAGGCTATCGTTTAATGATATATATTTAAAGTTTCCAAATTGCTTTACAAATAACTTTATTATAATGATAGTGGTTTTCATGCTTATATTTGCCTATGGTGTATATCAAATCAATGGTAGATATTATGAATATAATGTCGCTATGGAAAAAGTAAAGATAGGTATGGTTCAAAAATCATTTGACCCAAATCATAGAAGTAAAGCTATATATACAGGAGAACCTGCCCTTCAGGGTGCTAAGGGAATAAGGGCATTTGTAGAATCTCTAATACTTAACCCAAGTATATTTACAAATGAAGAGCCCCCTGACGGTATATCTAAAAATGGCACTATCGTAGCGGCTCGGATAACTAGGCTTGCAAGAGAGGCTGCTTTGCATAAACCTTCTCTCATAGTGTTTTCTGAATCTGCTATTAATAATTCATATCAATATTATGAGCCTTTTATAAAACAAAATTTTTCTAATATGAATGATTTTAAATATACTGATTCAGGTATATATAATGCATATTTAGTTTATCAATCTGTAGTTGCTACAGAGAGCTACTATTTGCTAGGTGCTTCACTTATTCACCCTAATACTAATACAAACTCCAAAGCTAAGTATGAATACTTTAATGGGGCAACATTTATAAATACAAATGGTGCTGTAATAGGACAATATGGAAAAATAAAATTGGTGCCATTTGGAGAGGCATATCCTTTTGAAGATAGTAAATTCTTTAGGACAGTTCCTCCATTCAGTTATTTGGTGAATTTTATATATAAACATCTTGATGAGGCTAGTGTTGGCGGTTGGGGTAAGTGGGATGAAACTACTGTATTTGAGCATCCTAGAGATGGATACAAATTTGCTATTTCTATCTGTTATGAGAGTGGCTTTGGTGATTTTACAAGGCGATTTGTTAAAAAAGGCGCTGATATTATAATTGTTATAACAGATGATGCTTGGTCATATAAAGATATTGCCTTGTGGGAGCATTTTTCGATGGCTGTTTTTCGTGCCGTTGAAAATAGAAAGGATGTTTTACAGAATGGTAATTCTGGTATAACAGGTCATATTGATGCTTATGGGCATGTTGTATCTACTATGGAGGCATGGAAACCCGGTTATTCTATTGCTGATGTAAGAATAAATGAGGTTACCAGCATATATACAAGGTTTGGTGAATGGTTTGTTGGGGTGCTTGCTATATTTATAGTAGTATTATTTATGATAATTATCATTTTATTTATTACAGGTAAAATCAAACAATTTTTATTATATATAAAACAACGATTGAGTAGTGTCAAAGAAAATAGAATAAAAAATAAAGAACAAAAAATAAAAAATAAACTTGAGCAAGAAGAAAATAATAAAAAAGATAGAGAAAATCAAGAAGAGAAAATTGATTCTAATATAAATGATGAAAAAAAAGAGAAAGAAATAGATGCAAATATTTTAGATGTTGAAGAAGAAAATATTGATGACGCTATAGTTTTGGATACTGCTGATAGTCGTCAAGTAGTAGAAAATATAGTTGATAATAGTGAATTAAGTACATTAGAAAAAGACGATTTAGATATAGATGATATTGTAGAGAATGATAATATTACTAGCAAAGAGATAAAAAAAAATAATATCGAAAAACAAAGTGATGATTTTAATATAGATAATGTTTCTTTAGATATAGATGAAAAATTATTAGCTGGCGATAAAGATATTATAGAAGAAGATGTTTTAGAATTAGATACAGATGATATGGATGTTGAAATACAAGATGAGATTGAAGATGAAATTGAAGAACTTGATGAAATTGAAAATACTGATATTGATTTGGAAGATATTGTAAATGAAGAGATAAATAAACAAATAAAAATGGAAGAAAGAGACAATGAAAAAAGAGATAATTTATAGCGTTTTTATTTCAAATATGTTATATTCAATTTTATTAAATAATAAAAAATAATTTCTAAAAAAGGTAGATATGGAAGAGAATACAATACATAACGAAGAAAGTAAAAAAGTAACAGAAAAAGAACAACGAAAAGAAAAACTCAATATTCTACGAGAGAAGGGTATTAATCCATATCCAAATTCTTATGATGTAACAGACAAAGCCATTGATATACAAGAGTGTGCTGATAAATATATAGAAGATGGTACTATTATATCGGTTGCTGGTAGAATAATGTTATTTAGGGTGATGGGCAAATCTACATTTCTTACGATAAAAGATACAACTTCAACAATACAACTTTATTTGCAAAAGGACATGCTTGGCGATGATTTTTATAATGATGTTGTAAAGAGGCTTATAGATACTGGCGATATAGTTGGTGCTAAGGGTAAAATATTTAAAACTAAAACAGGCGAAGTATCAGTTCATGTGAGTTCATTTACTTTGCTTTCAAAGGCGTTGAATCCATTGCCCGAAAAGTTTCATGGGCTTACAGATATTGAGGCTCGTTATAGACAGAGGTATCTCGACCTTATTATAAATGACAATGTGAAAGAAGATTTTTTGATGCGTTCAAAGATTATTACAACTGTACGTAATATTATGGAGGATCATGCTTTTATTGAAGTAGAAACACCTATGATGCATCCTATACTTGGGGGGGCGAAGGCTCGTCCATTTACAACACATCATAATACGCTTGATATGCCTTTGTATTTAAGGATAGCACCAGAGTTATATTTGAAAAGGCTTATAATTGGTGGTTTTGATAAAGTATTTGAACTTAATAGAAATTTTAGAAATGAGGGAGTATCCTCAAAGCATAATCCTGAGTTTACAATGCTTGAAGCATATATGGCTTATAAAAACTTTGATTCTGTAATGGAACTTGTTGAGGATATGTTTTATCAAACATCTATGAAAATTTTTGGTAAAGATAGTATTGAATACCAAGGCGATACATTAAGTTTTCAAAAGCCATTTAGAAGAATATCTATGGTTGATATTGTAGCGGAACATACAAAGTTAAATTTTAATACTATAGAAACAGATGATGAGGCTATTGAAATGGCAAAGTCTATTGGCGTTCATGTCGATACAAAATTGGGTAAACCAAGCAAATGGGAGACTATGGTCTTGGTCTTTGAAGAAAAAGTTGAGGAGCATCTCTTGCAACCTACATTTGTAACAAATTATCCTTCAGTTATATCACCACTTTCAAAACCGTATGCGGATAATCCCGATATCGCAGAGCGTTATGAATTATTTATAGCATCGATGGAAATATCTAATGGATTTAGTGAGTTAAATGATCCAATAGACCAAAAGAATAAATTTGAGATACAAGTTGAAGCCGGTAAGAAAGGCGATAATGAGGCTATGCAAATGGATAATGACTATATTAATGCATTAGAATATGGTTTGCCCCCTACTGGTGGATTTGGTCTTGGCATAGATAGAATGGTCATGTTGTTTCTAAATACAAAAAGTATTAGAGATACTTTATTATTTCCTCATATGAAAAGCATTAAATAGAATTGGAATTTACTTGAAAAAATATAGTAAGTGTATATAATGTAATTTTGTAGCTTATACTTAGGGGTGAAATATTATGGATAAAATTTATGATGGTATAGTTATTGAAAATGATAGTACTGTAATAGAGGGGCTAATTTCAAAACTGAGTGATTTGTACCCTATAAAAGTTATCGATAACTTTGTAGATGGTCTAACTTGTATCGCAGAAAATAATATAAAAATATTATTTTGTTTGACTAGATATAGTATGTCCTTTGAAGAAAGGCTTGTATCCTTTATCGATAAAACAAATGAGATTAATCCTTTTATAATCAAAATTGTACTCGATTGCCCTTTGGATTGGATAGAAGAGAGAGCCGAGTTAATAGAAAAATATAGTTTAATAACTTTGCCTGTTGATACAAATGTTGATAAAATCTCTAAGTTGATAAAAGATAATGTTTATAATGATGAAAAAACAATTAGAAGGCGTTTTTCTAGGGTTGATTGGCCTTTGAATGTTAAAATTTCACTTGATGGAAGCTCTAAAGAAGCGATGACTAGAAATGTACTTTCAATCAGTGGTAATGGGGCATATATCAGTTCTGAAAATTTCATGCCCAGACAAAATGATAAAATGACTTTGACAATATCATTTAAAGATTTTAAATTATTTACAGATGCTGAGGTTGTTTGGCTTAATAATGATAAGCAAAAACCAGATTTACCTGAAGGATTTGCTGTAACATTTATTGACATAGGGATGGCATCTCAAAAAGTTATTGACGACATAATTAAAGATAAAATAATAAAGAGGGTTCTATTTGACTTCAAAACAGGATATTAATGATATAACCTATTTTAAAAAAAATATTAGAGAGTATATAAAGCAAATACGCTCAAATATAAATAAAGATGACGCATTTCTACGTGGTTATTCTGCATACAAAACATTGAAAGATATTGTTGATATAAAGAAAATAGAAACTATATCCTGCTATCTCGACTTTAATAATGAAATAAATACCGGTTTATTTGTGCTTTATTGTCTTGAAAATAAAGTGAATATAGTAGTCCCTAAAATATATGCTGATGATATAAAATTTAAGTATATTAGTAATATATCTGAAAACTTAATTGAAAATAAATATGGTATACTCGAGCCAGATGATAGTGCTGCTGATTGTGATATAAAAGATATTGATATATTTATAATACCTGCTTTAGCATTTGATGAAAAGGGTGCTAGGCTTGGCTATGGCAAAGGCTATTATGATAGGGTATTTAAACAAAATAAAGAGGCTTTAAGAATAGGGCTATGTTATAATTTTCAGGTTTTGCCATTTTTGCTGACAAATGAATTTGATGAAATTGTAGATATTATTATAACAGAACATAAAATAATTATTCCTTCCAATAGCCTTGCTCCACTTGATTCTTCTCAAAAGTCTGTACTTATATCTAAATAATTTCTTGACATCCATGTTTCAATTTTATTCTCATTCTCTATTTTTAAATAACCTTCTTTTGTAATATCTATGACTTTGACTTTGAATGTTTCATTGTTTTTTTTGCCTGTGATAATTTTTCCTATCATATTGGAGCGTTCTTTCCATAGCTCTATTATATCACTATTGCCATAATAAATATTTTCAAAATGCTCTATATATTTTTGAAATATTTCTATTATATCATATTCTTTCTTTGTTATAATTTTCATGGATGTTGCTTTGTCTTTTATATCGATAAAAAAATCTTGTATGCTATGATTTACATTTAAGCCAATCCCTATAACACAGCCATAATTATTATTGGGCATTTGTTTTGCTTGACAGAGAATGCCCGCTATTTTTTTATTACCAATGAGTATATCGTTAGGCCACTTCAAATTGCTTTCTATATTATATTCTTTTAATAAATCTGATAATGCAATGGCGGGTACAAATGTCGCTGGGTCATGTTGATAAGGGCTATGTACTATAATGCTCATCCAAAGACCAAAATTATTTTTTGATTGCCATTTATTGCCATATGAGCCTTGACCATTTGTTTGTCTTTGACATATATAGATACTACCTTCTTCTATATTTTTCTTCCCGAGCTCATCCATGGCAAGCTTATTTGTGCTTTCTATTTCTTCAAAGTAGAATATATTTTTCCCAAATACTTTTGTTTTTATACCACTTTTAATATCTTTAATATTCAATTTATTTAATTATCCTATATTTTAATCTAGCCAGTTTCATGTTATAATAACATAAAATTATCTACGAGGGGCTACTATGTTTAATGATATATTTAAATGCATAGAAAAGGAAGAGCATTCTATAAAAAAACAAATAATAGAAATATCGGAGTTTCTCGTTTCAAATAAAGCGATGTCGCCAGACAATGGTGGAGTAGGTGAGATAGCAAAAATGGAGGCAATAAAAAAATATATTAGTCAGTATATTGGTATAATGAAAGAATATCCAATTGAAGACAAAAGGATTACTGAAGGTTACAGACCTAACATGAGTTATCTCAAAGAGGGTATGGATAAATCAAAAACTATATGGCTAGTATCTCATATCGATGTTGTGCCTGAGGGTAATATTGATATGTGGGAAAGTGATCCATTTAAATTGTTGGTTCAAGATGATAAATTAATTGGTAGAGGGGTAAATGATAATCATGGTAGTATTGTCCCTGCTATAATATTATATGGTTTGTTAGATAAATTTAATATTACACCGCCATGTAATTTTGGCATAATATTTTTTTCGGATGAAGAGAATGGTAGCGATTATGGGATAAATGCTGTTGTCGAAAAATATGGCGATAGTGTTTTTTCTAAGGATGATATTGTATATGTTTCTGACATGCCTACAGAAGAGGGCAATGTTTTAGAAATTGCTGAAAAGTCTATACTATGGCTTAAAATTAATTTTAAGGGCAAGCAAGGGCATGGCTCAAGACCAGACCATACAATTAATGCACATAAGGCAAGTGCTATTTTTATTTCAGAGGTTGAGAAAATTGTAAAGCAAAAATTTGATAAAAAAGATGAAATATTTGATTATCCATATTCTAGCTTTGAGCCTACTATGGGTAGTAATGCTATACAAAATGTGAATACTATACCGGGGGAGCATTTTATAAGTTATGATTGCCGAGTATTGCCTTGTTATAAAATTAAAGATATTATCTCGATGTTTGAAAATGTGAAAGATAAAATAGAGGCTGAGTATAAGGTTAATATTGATTTTAATATTGCCCAAAGTAATCAGGCAGTTTCTGCTGTTAGTAGAGATAGTTTAACTTATCGGCTTATGGAGCGGGCATTGAAAAATGCTTTTAATTTGGATACTATTGTTACTGCTGTTGGTGGCGGGACTTGTGCCTATGCTGTTAGGAAAATTGGTATTGATGCTATCGTATGTGGTGTTGGGGCAGATGATGTTGCTCATCAACCGAATGAATATATAGAAATATCGAGCCTTATAAAAAGTATAAAGCTATTTGCTTATGTTTTAGATTCTTATAATCATTTATAAAATATAAAAGGAGGCTAGATATTGAAAGAAATTGCTATAATTGTAAATGATTTAAATAAAACTTCTTTCAAGAGGGATTTTATATTTTCTGTTATGGATGAGTTATATAAAAGGCAGATTAAAGTTACAGCATATTCTAATTCATTTGCATCAAATTTTTCATCTTGCATAATTAAAAAAAAAACATCCATAAAAGATAATTTTTTTATATCAAAAATGGCTACCTCTAAAATTATTAAAAATATAAATAAATATAATGCCATTATAGCATATGATTATCCCGCTTCATTTGTGCTTGCTATGATAAAAGAAGGGAGAGAAAGAAAAAAATTATTTTGTCCAAAAACTATAAAATATATGTATGATGACCCACATATTATAAAGGGATATTCTTTGGAAGAGAGTTTCATTTTAAGTGGTTTGAAAATAAGTAAAGCAAAAATATTTGGGATTAAAAATTATAATTCATATATCTATTATAGCGACTTTATAGATATAAATATCAGCTCATCAAAACTTAATGCAACTCTTGCTTCTTATATGTGTAATAAAAATTTTAATGTATTATATCCATGTGTATCGAAATCATTTCTTAAAAATATAAACTTTGTAGAAAAAAGGAAAGTATTTTTACTTCTTACTAATGAAAATTATAAAAAATATGATATAGAAAATACTATAATATCATTTTATAATTTTTTGAATATTACAAAGAGAACAGATATCAATCTTGTAATTTTGATGCATTCAAATAATTACTTAGATATACAAAACCAAGTATCTATTTTGGGGATAAAGGACAATGTTGAATTTATAGAATCTTCATTAGATAATCAATTACCACTCATAGCATCTTCAAGTTTTATAATAAATACGCATAAAAATGAAAGTTTTGATATGACTTTATTTGCTTCTTGGGCTTATAACTCTGTGCCTATAATTGATAGAAAAAGTAGTGTTAGTGAAATTGCTACAGATGATGTTAATGCTATTATTATAGATACATCTAATCCATTGTTATTAACAAATGCGATGATTAAATGTGTCGATGATGATATATACACACTTGCTGCTAATGGCAAGAATCTACTCGAAGAAGACTTTACAATAGAGTCTCATGTGGATTCTCTACTATCTCTAATAAAATAATTATTTATGGCTGAGCTATTTCTTTTATTGCATTTATAACGAAGCATACTTCTTCTAGCGTATTAAATATAGAAAAAGAAAATCTTATTGAGCCTTTTGGAAAAGTACCTAGATAGGAATGTGTGAGCGGGGCACAATGTAGCCCAATCCTCGTGAGTATTTTATATTTACTTTCTAATATATAGCCAACATCATCGATTTCTTTATTGTCCATAGTCATACTAAGAATGCCAACATAATCATCATGATTATTTGTTGATTGTATTGATATATTTTTTAATCCAACAATGCCTTCATATAGTTTTGCTCTAAGGTGTTTTTCATGGCTTAAAAGATTATCTATACCATAGTTATTTATCCATTTTATTGAAGCATTTAATGAAGCAATCCCTATACCATTTAATGTCCCCGCCTCATATTTATCAGGGATTATATTTGGCTGAATTGTCTCTTCACTTTTACTACCAGTGCCTCCCTCAATTAATGTATTTAATATATTATAATCGAAATTATCATTTAATATTAATGCCCCTATACCCTGAGTCGCATAAAGAGATTTATG
Organism: uncultured Spirochaetia bacterium; assembly: GCA_947040495.1. Classification (GTDB taxonomy): domain Bacteria; phylum Spirochaetota; class Brachyspiria; order Brachyspirales; family Brachyspiraceae; genus CAMRBQ01. The sequence continues at coordinate 23,409 of CAMRBQ010000013.1, read as the reverse complement.
TCCTGTGATAGAAAGTAAATCTATATTTAATTTATTTATATCAATTTTTATAAGTGCTGCTGTTTGTGCCGCGTCAAGAAGTATTAGGCTGTTACTATTTTTTGCTATACTCGACAACTCTTCTATTGGATGAATGATACCATTTACATTGCTTGCATGCGTTAGAACTGTGAGCCTAATTTTATTTTTAGTTAGTATCTTTTTATATTTTGATATATCAATATTACCATCGTTATTACAATCAGCGGTTATAATATTTATTCCACTTTCTTTTAATTTTTCAAGCGGCCTCACTATAGCATTATGAGATATACCTGTAATTAAAACATTATCACCATTTTTTAATATACCTTTCAATGCAATGTTTATAGAATGTGTTGCATTAGAGGTAAATATAATTCTTTGCTCATCATTAATACCAAACATATTTGCAAGTAATAGCCTTGTATCATAGACAGTTCTCGAGGCTTCAATAGATTTTTCATGCGTGCTACGGCTTGCATTAGCTGTGCCATTTTTTAGATAATTATTTATAGCGATTATAACATCGTCTGGCTTTGTACTAGTAGTTGCTGCATTGTCTAAATATATCATAATTATAAAAGTGTTCTAAATAATTTTTTCTAAGATAAATTGCTTGGTAGTATAATATTTATTTAATATTATATTTAACTATTTTTAATATATTCACTTGCTTTGCTTAATAATGTTTCATAACTATTCGCTTCTGGCTCATCAAGGATAGTTTCAAGTAAATAATTCAAAACACGCCCAATAATAATACCTTCTTTGAGGTTAAACTCACGTATCAAATCACCACCCTTAATGTTAAGGTCTCTCACTGTGATAGCATTCTCTTGTTCAATGATAATTTCTATACGTTCAAGCAATCTATCTATAGCATCGCTTTTACGATTTTGTTTTTTGCCACTTCCAATTCTATCAGCTTCACGTAATTTTAATAATGCTCTAATATTTGGTATTCCAACATTGTTCATAAATCTTCTAACAGCACCGTCAGTCCAGTCGCTTTGATAATAAAACATATGATGTCGTATAAGTAATGTAACGAAATCGATATCGCTATTTGAATATTTCAATCTTCGCATTATTTTTTTTGTTATAGCAGCACCCACTATTTCATGATTATAATATACATCTTCATTATGTTTTTCTATTTTCTTTTTTACAAATGGCTTTGCTACATCATGAAAAAGGGCGGCAATTTTTATGAGTAGGGTAAGATGTTCGTCACTTTCTTCTTCAACAGCTTCGAGAGTGCGTAAATTATGATAGTATATGTCATACTTATGATATTTATTTTGGTCTACACCATAGCCTTCCATAAGCTCAGGCATAATAATATCAAGGATACCAGTTTCTCTAAGTATCTCTATTCCTCTAAATGTATTGTTAGATAATAAAATACCATTAAACTCTTCACGTATCCTTTCATTTGCAATACGCTCAATCATATTAATAGAATCTAACATAGCATTATACGTTTCTTCTTCGATATTAAAATCAAATCTACTTGAAAATCGGATGGCCCTCATAATACGAAGCCCATCTTCTTTGAATCTTTCGTATGGATTTCCAACAGTTTTTATTATTTTATTATTTAAATCATTTTGCCCATTGAATAAATCTACGAAAGAATAATCTTGTAAATTTAATGCCATAGCATTTATAGTAAAATCTCTTCTGCTTAAATCTTCTTCTATTGTCTTTGAATATGAAACAGTATCAGGTCTTCTGCCATCCGAATATTCACCATCAGCCCTAAATGTTGTAATCTCTACATGCATCCCATCAATTATGACAAGTATTGTCCCATGCTTTATACCTGTGGGTACAGTATGTTTAAATATAGAAATAACATTTTCGGGTAGGGCATTTGTTGCAATATCAAATTCTTTTGGAATACAGCCACGTTTATAATCTCTTACTGCACCACCAACTAAATAACATTGAAAGTTATGTTTATCTAAAATTTCTGATATTTTTTTTACAGCATTAGGTATTATATCTTTATAATTTAATTCTATCAATTTAACAAGCTCCGACTATTATAATGGAAGCATCTATATTTTCTATTTAAATTTTATATTAATTTAATCTTGAAATAAGCCAATTCCATGTCCGAAGCATTTTATACTAGTTTAAAAAATAAACAATATTTAATTTTTTTATAATATTTTTAGTTTTCGTATTTAAGCGACAGGCTAAAACATTAAAATATAATGGTATATAAAAATACTTTTATTGTAATTTTATCTGATATAAATTATATTATAAATATCTAAATACCCATAAAGGACATAAAAATATGATAAAAAGGGCTTTGATATCTGTATATGACAAATCAAATTTACTTGTATTGGCAAACTTTCTTGTGAAAAATAATACACAAATAATTTCTACAGGCGGTACATTTAAATATCTAGCCGACAATGGTGTTGATGCAATAGAAATATCTGAGATAACAAAGTTTCCAGAGATGTTGGACGGCAGGGTGAAAACTCTACATCCAAATATACATGGTGGAATTTTGGCTGTTCGTGATAATAAGGCTCATATGGAAACAATAGAAAAATTTGGTATAAATGAAATAGACATGGTCATTGTAAATCTCTATCCATTTTATAATGAGGTGCAGCGTGATATTTCATTTGAAGAAAAAATAGAGTTTATAGATATAGGCGGTCCTTCAATGCTTAGAAGTGCGGGCAAATCATTTAAAGACGTAGTGCCTCTGATTGACCCAAATGACTATGAAATAATAATCAAAGAATTAGAAGAAAATAATGATGTATCATTTGAAACAAGAAAACATCTTTCTGCCAAAGTATTTAATAATACGGCTGCTTATGATGCGGCTATCTCTAATTTTCTTTTTGATGATAGTAAAGCCATGCCCGAATATATAAATGCTTCATATAAAAAGCAAGGCACAATGAGGTATGGGGAAAATCCACATCAAAATGCTAGTTTCTATGTTAGTACAACAGAGAAGGGGGCTATGAGAGATTTTAAACAGCTTGGTGGCAAAGATCTATCTTTTAATAATATACGTGATATGGATTTGGCTTGGAAGATTGCAAATGATTTTGACCATGATATATGCTCTGTTGCTGTAAAGCATTCGACCCCATGTGGTGTTGCTATTGGCAATAGTGTTTTTGAGGCATATACAAAATGTTATGAATGCGACAGTATGTCTATATTTGGTGGCATTGTTGCGATAAATAGCGAGGTCAATGAAAAAACTGCAAAAGAATTAATAAAAATATTTTTGGAAATAGTCATCGCTCCATCATTTACAGAGACTGCTCTTAATGTTTTGAGAGAGAAAAAAAATCTTCGTATTATCGAATGTAAACAAAAACCAAATGATAAAATTGAATATATCAAAGTTGACGGTGGTATGCTTGTTCAAGATGTTGATGCACAATTTGCTAAAGATATAAAAGTTGTTACAAAATTAAGACCAACTGATAAAGAATTAGAAGATTTAATATTTGCTATGAAAGTTTGTAAATATGTAAAATCAAATGCCATTGTTATTGCCAAAGATAAAAAGGCTACTGGGATTGGCGGCGGTCAAACCAATAGAATATGGGCGGCGAAAGAGGCTATAGAGCGAGCAGGAAGTGGGGAAGATTTTGTTATGGCTAGTGATGCGTTCTTTCCATTTAGCGACGTAGTAGATGAATGCTATAAAAATAATGTTAGTGCGATTATTCAACCGGGTGGTTCTTTGAAAGATAAAGAGTCTATCGATGCTTGCGATAAATATGGAATTAGTATGGTATTTACAAATATCAGGCATTTCAAGCACTAGATACTGCGTAGGCTTAAGTAGGGCGTTGTGCAGTTTATCTAGAATTTAAATATACTTAGGTTGGCTGCCACTTAGGTTGGACATTATAGAGTTTATCTAACATACATTTATATTTGTATTTTAGATTGCATTAGAGCGGGCTATTACTTATAAGCCTTGAAATTTGTTTTTACGGTAAATAAGAAATACTGCTCTTCTATATTTGTCAAAAGAGCAGGAGCATTATCATTTCTAAATTCATAATAAGTACGTTGCCAAAAATCTGTTTTTGGTTCTGTTGTTATCGTTGTTTCTTCTTCTGATATAGAGTATTGTTTTGGTTCAAAAATCCATAGTGTATTTTCTTTTTTAAATTCTATAAAATTTAGCTTTCTGCTTAATATTTATTTACCCTACCTAAGATAATCTTCTCGAACACTATAATCAAGTATAAATATTTTTTCTTTGTCAATATGATTCGATATTTCATCAATGTAGCTAGTCATTGGCTGGTCAATCAGAACATATCGAGTATCTATATTTTTTATTTTAGCCACTTGCTCTGAAATATTAAATCCATTTATTACATCACTGGCTGTAGTATAATTCATTAAATGGCTATTTGAAATAATTGCTGTTGTTTTCACTTCGATTGTTCTTTCAATACTTTCCATATAAAATATTATATCATCAATATTTTGTGTTGCCTCACGATTTGTATTTACGACTATAAATAAATCGGTTTCATTTTTATCTATATGTTCTTTGAATGTAGCAAATGCACGGCTTCCCGTTTCATCACCTCCCAAATCAATTATAGCATTTACAGTTTTATCATATATAGAAGTTAGTACATCAGATGATACAGCAGGCAAATCACTAGCCGTTTCTTTTATAAGCGAGCCTAGTAGCCTTATATTTTTTGTATCAAATAAAGACCTATGTTCTCTTAGCCTAAAATATGGATTTACAACATCCAAGTCGGATACAGATATATTTTTTGTACCAAGCTCAGAAAGTTGCAGGGCATAGTTGAGGGCAAAAGTAGTCTTCCCACTACCATAATGCCCTGCTATTATCCGAACTCTTTTGTCATCTATAATATTTTCATTTATTTTTTTTAGCATTTTATAATATTAATATATTTATAAAAAAAATGATATACAACTTAAGAGCATTTAGAATAACCACAACTTCTGCAAGTCATGCATCCTTCTCCCATTTCAAGAGGGGATGAACATTCTGGGCATGTTTCTCCTGTGACTTTGAAATTTGTTCTATTTGCTGATGACTTTGCATTAAAGTTTACATTGATATTTTTTAGGCTATCCTCTTCATCTCTATTTTGTACAAATATGTCTAATACTCTACCAATAGCGTCAGCACAAGAGAGTATTAATTCCCCATCTTCCCATATAGGTGAAGTACAGCGAATGCCCCTAAGTTGCTTTATAATTGAATTGACATCAATACCTGAACGTAGCGATAATGATATAAGCCTGCTAAGCCCCTCTGCCTGACTATAAGCACATCCACCCGATTTACCAATTGTAGCAAATACCTCGCAAAGTCCATGTTCATCTTCATTAATTGTGACATAAAGTGTACCACAGGCTGTTCTTGTTTTTATAGTTTGCCCAACTGTTATTTTTGGTCTTTCACGTGGCTTTACATTATGTGGATCAACAATTGTTTCTTGCATAGTAGTACTATTGTTTTCGCTACCAATTGTAAGAACTTGAAGGTCTCTACTACCATCACGATAGACAGTAACACCTTTACAGCCAAGTGTATATGCTAATAGATATGCTTCTTTGATATTTTCTTTTGTGGCACTATTTGAAAAATTAATTGTTTTTGATACTGCATTATCTGTATATTTTTGAAATGCTGCTTGTATTCTTATATGCCACTCAGGTTCTATATCATGGGAAACACAAAATACTTTTTGCCATTTTTCTGGAATACTTTTTATTCCTTTTACGCTACCTTGTTTTGCAACAGTTTTGACAATCTCTTCAGAATAAAACCCTTCTCTTTTTGCTATAGTTTCAAATGTTGAATTTACTTCAGGTAAACTATCATTGTCCATAACATTACGAGTGAAGGCTAGGGCAAATATGGGCTCGATACCGCTTGAACAATCAGCTATAATACTTATAGTGCCAGTTGGTGCTATAGTTGTAACAGTTGCATTTCTTAATGCTATATTTTTATTTTTGAATATGCTTTGTTCATAATTTGCAAATGTGCCTCTTTTTTTGGCAATATTTATACTTGCTTCTTTTGCCTCTTTGTCTATGAATGCCATAATTTCTGAAGCAATACTTTCTGCTTCTTTACTATTATATGGAACTCCTAGCATAAATAATAAATCCGCAAATCCCATAACACCAAGACCTATTTTTCTATTCTCTCTTGCGAGTTTTTCTATTTGAGGCAATGGGTAATTATTCATTTCGATAACATTATCCAAAAAATGAACGCTTTTATGTATAGTATCTTTTAAATCATCATAATCGATTTTATTGTTTGCAACAAAGAGTGAAAGATTTATAGAACCTAGATTACATGCCTCATAGGGTAGTAGTGGCTGTTCACCACATGGATTTGTACTTTCTAGGCGACCAATAGCAGGGGTGGGATTATATTTATCTATAACATCAATAAATACAATACCGGGCTCTCCATTTTTCCAAGCACAATTTACAATGAGGTCAAATACATCTTTGGCATTTAATTTGCCCTGTTCTTCTTTTGACCTTGGATTATAAAGTTTATATTCTTTTTCTTCTCTAAGGGCGGTCATAAATTCATTTGTAATGGCAACAGATATATTAAAATTATTAAGTTCATTATGGTCTACTTTGCTTGTTATAAATTCCATGATATCCGGATGGTCAACACGCAGTATCCCCATATTAGCACCACGTCTTGTGCCACCTTGTTTTATAACCTCGGTAGCTACATTAAATGCTTTCATAAAAGATACAGGACCACTTGAAATGCCGCTTGTAGTTTTTACAACATCATTTTTTGGTCGAAGGCTGCTGAATGAAAAGCCAGTCCCTCCGCCAGATTTATGTATTAATGCTGCATGTTTTATGCTTTCAAATATTTCATCGATAGAATCACCGACAGGCAAAACAAAGCATGCTGAAAGTTGTTGTAAATCACGCCCTGCATTCATCAGTGTTGGTGAATTTGGCATGAATTTTCTACTCATCATTAAATCATAAAATATTTTTTCTGTCTTTTTTATATCCGTCTCTTTATCATAAACCTTATCACCCTCAGCTATATTAGATGCAACACGATGAAATAAATCTTCAACGCTCTCTATTTTCCCATTGTCTTTATCATTTTTTAAATATCTTTTTGTAAGTACTGTTAAGGCATTTTTTGAAAATAAATTTGACATAATATATTCCTCCACATTAAGAGGTACGATTTTATAGCTATTAAAATATTTTGCAAGGGGTATAAAAACTGTATCAATACCCTCAAATTGATGTTCTTGTGCTACATATACAACATTTATTATGATTTTTTGAGATTAATAGCAGTAATTAATTGAATTATGATAAAATTTAGTTATGCAAGGTGATATATATGATGCAATACTTCATCAAAAGTGTCGGCATATTTTTTTGCATTAAGTGCGAGTAAATCTTCTTTTTTGGTAATACCATATAAAACCATGCATAAATGGCAACCAGAGGTATAAGCAAATTGATAATCTGGAATACCATCGCCTACCATTATAGTATCTGTTTGACCTAGATTATGTTTTTTTGATAGTAGATTCCATAATTCAATACTAGGCTTATAATGTTCATATTTGCCGGCACCTATTATCTCTACAAAATATGGTGCAATACCAACACAATCTATTGTTGCTATTGTTACATTATGTGGCTTATTTGTTAGTATGAACATATTATATTTTTTATTATGTAATTCTTTTATGCCATCTAATATGCCCTCATATAATTTAGAATTATTGGCAGAATAATATGCATAATATTCTAAATAATCTTTAAAAAAACTATCATAAAGACTAGAAATATTGTCTTTTTTATTTGACAACTCAAAGGAGTAGGCGAGTATATTTTCAATTAAATATTTTGCCCCATGTCCAATATTATTTTTTATAATTTCTATATCTACAGTTTTGAGATTATATTTTTTTAATATATGATTCACACAAACATAAATATCAGATGCAGAATCGAGTAGAGTACCGTCCAAATCAAAAATTATATTTTTTATTTTTTTATCATGCATTATTTTTGTTTCCATGTCTTATATATTATTTTACTTGAAAAAAAATTAATGTCTAGCAGCCCTTTTTTTGCTCTCTCTCTTTAAATCACGTAAATCTTTTTTCATCCTTCTTCTATGATGCTCTTCCACCCTGTCTACAAATACAATGCCATCAAGGTGATCCATTTCATGTTGTATTATTCTAGCTATTAAATCATATGCTTCAATGATATTTTCTTTGCCATCAATATCTGTGTAGGATATTTTTATATATTGACTTCTCGAAACATCTTCCCTTATTTCTGGTAGAGATAAACATCCCTCTTCACCAATCATCATATCGGGGGATTTTTCTATGATTTTTGGATTTATCATAGCAAATTTATAGCCTTTATTATCATCACTATAGTCGGATGTAACTTCAACAATTATTAATCTTTTAGCGATGCCAACCTGTATTGCAGCAAGCCCTATACCATGGACTTCTCTCATGGTTTCAAACATATCATCTATAAGTATTTTAATATCGTCATCTATCTCTTTAATATCTTCAGAAATAGCCCTTAGTATATCCTCACCATACCATATTAGCCTTCTTTTCATAAAAATAACCTTTATAATTTTTATTTATGTATAGTCGGCGATATAGGATATTCTCCTGTAAAGCATCCCATACAATAACTAGAGTTGTCAAGTGATTTCAAGAGATTTTCTTCGCTAAGATAATCAAGTGAATCAGCACCTATTTCAGAACATATTTGGTCTACAGTTTTTATAGCCCCGATGAGTTCATCACTATTAGGTGTATCTATACCAAAGTGGCATGGATATTTGACAATAGGGGAAGAAAGCCTGAAATGCACTTCTTTAGCCCCAGCTCTCCTCATCATTTTTATAATAATCTTACAAGTAGTACCACGAACAAGTGAATCATCAACAAGTATAATACGTTTGCCGTCAATAGCCGATTTTAATGGATTAAGCTTTACTCGAACAGCCTGCTCTCTAAGTTCTTGAGATGGCTTTATAAATGTTCTACCTACATATTTATTTTTGACAAGACCATGAACGAATTCAATACCGCTTTCTTTGGCATACCCTATAGCAGCCTGTACTCCAGAATCGGGCACACCGACAACAATATCGGCTTCAACATGTTTTTGTTTTGCTAGGTACATTCCTGCTTTAACCCTAGAATTATATACAGATATACCATCCATAATAGAATCGGGTCTTGCAAAGTATATATATTCAAAAGAGCAAGGCATCTTTTTGTTATTGTTTTCAAAAGATATTGATTTTATACCGTTTTCATCTATTACAACAATCTCACCAGGGTTTACATCCCTTATCAATGTGGCTTCTATAGAGTCTAGCGCACATGATTCGGAGGCTAGGCAATAATCACCATTTTTATTTTGACCCAAAACCAAAGGGCGAATACCAAAACCATCACGCACACCAATAAGTTTTCCATCAGCGAGTATAACAAGGGCATATGAGCCTTTTATAGCATTCACAGTAGACCTTATGGCATTTATTATACCATCTTCTGTGGCTTTACGCCCTATCATTTTTATAATAACTTCTGTATCAGAGTCAGTTGCAAATGTGCTTCCTGCCTCTTCCATAAGCTCTCTTATTACATGGGCATTTACAAGATTGCCATTATGGGCCACAGCTATTGAGCCTAGCTTCAAATGTTGCTGAAATGGTTGGGCACTTTCTAATAAGCGATTGCCTTGTGTTGTATATCTAACATGGCCTATTGCAGCATTGCCTGTAAGATTTTCTATTCCTTTATCATGTAAAGCATTGGGTATTAAGCCCATTCCTTTATATGTTTCAATCTCTTTGCCATTCATAATACTAATACCAGCACTTTCTTGGCCTCGATGCTGTAGGTTATAAAGCCCATAATATACTGTGGAAGCTATATTCTTTACATTTTTACCGTATATACCAAACACACCACATTCATCATTGAATTTGTCAGAGTAAATCATTGTGAGTTATACCTTCTAAATATATTAATTATAATTTTACATAAAAGTAAAATATTGTATTAGGATAATATGTATTTTTTGTTTTCTAGTCAAGTGTCTATATTAGATATTTAATTTTAAAAAAATATTTGGATAAACTATTTGGTTTTAGTTAGAATAAGCCCGATATTTTCCCATTATCATCGATGTCAATTTTTTCGGCAGCAGGTGTTTTTGGAAGGCCTGGCATATCAATAATACTACCTGCTAATGCAATGATAAAACCAGCACCCGAAGCAAGCCTAATCTCATCGATATTTACAATGAAACCTGATGGACGACCTAGTAGAGTTGGATTATCTGAAATAGACTTTTGCGTTTTTGACATACATATTGGAAGATTGCTATAACCTAATTCATCTATCTTTTTTATCATTTTTTTTGCACTATTAGAAAAACTGACATCGCGAGCCCCATATATTTTTTTGCATATAGTTTTAATTTTTTCTTCAATTGGTATATCGAGCGGGTATAAAGGTTTATAATCTGCTTTGTTTTTTTCGATGACATCGACAACAGTATTTGCAAGTTCTATTCCACCGCTGCCTCCATTTGCCCATATTTCACAAAGACTCACTTTGATATTTATAGATTCACAATGCTTTTTTATGTATTCAATTTCTTTATCAGTGTCTGTTATAAATTTATTGATAGCAACAACAACTGGTATATTAAATTCGTTCATATTTTCAATATGCTTTTCGAGATTTGCTATACCACTTTTTAATGCTTCTATATTTTCTTTGTCTAAATCTTTGATATTCATGCCACCATGATATTTTAATGCTCTAATAGTTGCTACAATTACAATACAACTTGGTTTTAGATTTGCCTGCCTACATTTGATATTCAAAAACTTTTCTGCCCCCAAGTCTGCGGCAAAACCTGCCTCTGTTATGGCATAGTCTGAAAGTTTTATCGCTAGATTTGTGGCAAGTATTGAATTACACCCATGAGCAATATTTGCGAAAGGCCCACCATGAACAAAGACCGCTGTATTTTCTAATGTTTGAACGAGATTTGGTTTTATAGCTTCTTTTAATAAAGCTGTAGTAGCACCTTGTATTTTTAAATCGAGAACTTTTAATGCATTGCCTTTTGTATCATAGCCAAATATAATATTTGCTATTTTGTTTTTTAAATCTTTGATAGAATTGGCTAGGCATAGTATTGCCATAATTTCAGATGATACAGTTATTTGAAAAGATGATTCTCTAACAACACCATTAATATTACCACCAAGCCCTATAACAATATCCCTCAATGCCCTATCATTCATATCAACAACTCTTTTCCAAGTAATATTATTGATATCAATATTTAGTGTGTTGCCTTGCTTTATGTGATTATCAATGCATGCTGATATTAGATTGTGAGCTGCCCCTATTGCATGGAAGTCGCCATTAAAATGTAGATTTATATCTTCCATAGGGACAATTTGAGAATATCCACCACCCGTTGCTCCGCCTTTCATACCAAAAACAGGGCCAAGTGATGGCTCTCTTAAAGCCGCTATAGACTTTTTGCCAAGTTTATTTAATGCTTGAGTAAGCCCTATTGTTACAGTAGATTTGCCTTCGCCTGCAGGAGTAGGGGTGATAGCTGTAACCAAAACAAGATGCCCATCTTTATTATCTTTTATTTTATCAAATACACTAAGGTCTATTTTTGCTTTATATTTTCCATATACATCAATATCATTTTCATCAAGATTAATATTGGCAGCTATTTTATCTATTTTTAACATGTTACATTTTTGGGCTATTTCTATATCTGTTTTCATGAGTATCCTTAATATAGTAGTAAAATTATATATAAATTGCTATAAAAAATTGTAATTATAAACTTTCAATTTTTTCAATGTAAGGCATTAGTTTATCTATATTAATTTTCATATCAAAATTATTTTCATGGTTTGTAAGTCCATAATATGAAAAAGCATTATGATCACTTTCTACATATTCAAAATATTTTAATCCAATTGTATTTGCTATATCTTTGTATACACTCTCATATCTTATTGAAGGGATTATATCTAGCAAAGCGGTTTTACCTTTTTCACAAAATACCATATTGGTTAATCCACTTCCATGTGGTGATATTATTTTTTTAGCATTATGACATATAAGTATTTGTTTTTCAAATGTATGGTCTTCTAAGTATAGTAGCTTATAGCCAAGTGGCTCAAGTATTTTCATTATAGCGTCTTCATTTATTGTTATTCTAGTTTTTGCTTTATTTCTGCTTATGTATATTTTTTCATGAAATTTTTCACTTTTATTTTTAATATTAATTTCTTTCACTAATTCTAAGAATTTATTGCAAACCCATTTTGCTGGGCTATGTGTATGTGTACCGGGAAATGATGATAATATTAAGTTTTCACATATCAATTGTTTTTCATCTGATATATATTCTATATTTTTATCTTTGCCGACAATTAATTTTATACTATCTTTATGAAATGCTTTATTACAACCATCTCCAATTATTATAGTCTCTACTTTGTCAAGCATCCCAGAATCTTTTAATAGGAATAATTTAGGTAGTGCTTCATGTACCCAATGTCCAAAGCAAACATTCCAAATAGATTGCAAGGAAAAAGATACACCATGAATATATTTTTTGCTTCTCATAAGATATGAAACATATCTCCCGCCGATCTCCGTATAATAGGGTATAATTGTTGAGTATGGTAGTACTCCATCGATAACTTTTTTATCTTTTGTGTAGGCGAATCCCCAACTTGAAAAAACAGAGCCATCTTCTATTTCAAAAACAAACTCAGTTTTATTATCACTTTCATATTTTAGATATTCTATATTTTTTATATTTTTTAAATCACAGACATTGGTTAATCTTTTCTGTAAATTATTTGATACTATTTTGCCAATAATATTTCTTATTTTTGTATGGAGTATTTTATTACCGATTCCCATTTTGAAAAATCCTAAAAGTATAAACTCTACTATTAGAATTGTATTTTATTTTCTATTTTTTACAACAGGCTTCAATTATTTATTGACCCATATATCTATTAATTTAAAAACATGCTTCTAATTTTTCACAGTAGAAATAATTTTTTATTAGGGTTATAATTAATACTGGTAAAGTATACTTTTTTATTTGTTGTGTTTTTTAAGGAGGATCTATGGAGTTTATAAACTCAATTGTCTCATATATTTCTAAAATTATTTCTGATAATATTGAAACACAATTTTCTACAAGTATGAATGAAACACAATTTTTTATTTTAGAAATTTTTCTATTTTTAATAGTATCTGTTGTCTCATTTGTTTTAGTTGTTTGTGTTTTGATTTTGCTTTTTATGCTAATATATTTGATATTGACTAAGTTTTTTACAATAGACAAAAATAATGGACGACATATTTGTGCTTTTATAATACCATTTAATATTATATCCATACCTCTATTAATGTTAAGAGATTACATTAAATATGATAGTATACAGCCTTGGTCGACTTATGTTTTAATAATGTTAGTTATAAACGTGATTATTTTTATTGGTATACTCTATGTTTTTAAAAAAGGACAAGGTGAAAAATAGGGGGTATTCATTAGAGTTTGAATATTAATCTTAAAAAACATCTAATTTTTTTCATAGTAGAAATAAATTTAAAAAACATGTATAAATTATATGTATTAAAACAATTCTAATTATTATATCAAGGAGTTAAAAAATATAATGAAAAAATACAAAGCAGTTGTTAATGGGCTAGGCAATATTGGTAGAGAGGCAATAGCAGCAATAGAAGTCAGCGGTGATTTTGAATGTGTTGGTGTTATTCGTAGAAAGCAGTCCATTGGAAAGAATAAAAATGACCTTAGAGGTATCGATGAATATACAGATATCTCTGATATTATAAATAAACATGGTAAAGTTGATGTATGTCTACAAGGGACACCATCACGTAATGCCAAAGAAGATAATATTTTTTATTTGGAAAAAGGGATTAATACCGTTGATTCCTTTGATGTACATGGCGAGATAGCATCTATGGTTGAGAGTCTTGACCCGATTGCTAAAAAAAATAATGTTGTGGCCATTACTTCAAGTGGATGGGACCCGGGTACAGATTCTATATTAAGAACATTATTTGAGGCTATGATACCAATGGGGACTACATTTACAAATTTTGGTCGTGGGCTTTCAATGGGACATTCTGTTGTCGCTCGTTCTATCGAAGGTGTAAGCGATGCATTTTCTATTACAATACCATTGGGCGGTGGCAAACATTCTAGGCTTGTATATGTTGTTCTTGAAAGTAATGCTAATTTTGATGATGTATGTAAGAGAATTAAGAAAGATGATTATTTTGCGCATGACTCGCTCGATGTTCGAGAGGTAAAAAATTCAACTGAATTATCAAGATTGGTAGATTCTTCTCATGGAGTTTTGATGGAAAGGACTGGGGCAAGTGGATTGACTTCTAATCAAATATTAAAGTTTGATATGAGAATTAATAACCCCGCTCTCACATCTCAAGTAATGCTATCTTCTGCAAGGGCTGCTTTACGCATGCAAGCGGGATGTTATACTTTGATAGATATACCACCTGTTTATTTCCTAGAGGGTGAAAGGCTTGATAATATCGCTAGACTTGTATAAGTTTATTTATTAAAATAGCATGTTCTTATTATTCTAGCTTAGAATATAAGGGGATGCTATTTTTTATCCCTAGAGGCTTTTTCGACAAGCCCACTAGTTCCTTCTCTTCTCGCTAGTTCATTTTCAATATCATTAATAGATATATTATAATAATTTGCTATAACGGTTGTATACAAAATTATATTTTTTATGATTATGTCTATGGCTTCCACTTGTTTAGAAAATAATTTATCGACTTCGTTTGTAAGTTTATTATCTATAATTGAAATGTCATTTTTGTATTCATCTTTTTTTATATTATTAATATCAAAATTTAATATTGTTTGAAGTTCTATGTTTTTGTATACAATTAAGACTAGGGTATGAAAAAACAAGTCTGCGAGTTCGTATAAAAGATGATCGCTTGGCTCTTCTTTTGAAGCCTCTATTACCTCAAGGCTCTCTTCTTTTATCTTTTCTTTAATCTTATTTTCACCTTTATACATAAGGCTCGCCACATAAGAACTCTCTTTAGATTTAGTTTTTCTATCTTTAATTGTTTCTATCAGGCTTACGAGTATAATATATTTTTCCATTTATAACCTATATTTTTTGGATAGTATAACAAATACTATAATATTTTCAATATTGTATGTTTAAAATATTTTTTTATAAAAATGGCAGTATGGTGTGGAATTATTTTTTTTATAATAGTCTTGATGATACTCTTCTGCCTCCCAAAAATTTATGAATGGCATAACTGTTGTTGCGACTTTTTTGTTCATAGATTTTAATATAGTTATATATTTATTTGCAATAGACTTTTCGTCATCTGTCAAATAAAATATAGCAGATAAATATTGAGAGCCTATGTCTGGACCTTGCCCATTGCTTTGAGAATAGTTATGTGTTTCAAAAAATAATTTTACAAGTTCATCATAGCTAATTATATATGGGTCATATTCTACTTTGACAGTTTCTAAATGACCTGTGCGACCTGTGGATACTTCTTGATAAGTTGGATTATCTTTATTTCCGCCAGCATATCCAGATACGACTGATTTTATTCCATCAGACTTTTCAAACCAATATTCTGTTCCCCAAAAGCATCCCGACGCAAAATAGGCATATTTTAAATTTGAATTATCAATGTTACTTTTTGTATTACTTCCTTCCATTTTTTTAATTTCCTTTTCATGAGTCTTGCTTTCTGTTTCAGCACAAGAATACAAGACAAATAATATAATAGATATAAATATTTTTAATATATTTTTTGTCATATAGCTTTATCCTATTCGCTTAATTGTTCTGTTGGTTTTTCATTATCATTTTTATTAGGCTCAAAATTTAATGATAATGAATTTACACAGTATCTAGTATTCTTACTATTAAAGCCTTCGCCATAAAATACATGCCCTAAATGCCCACCACATTTTGCACATAAAACCTCTGTCCTTGAACCATCTTTGACATATTTTATAGAACCATCTACTGCTTCGTCAAAGCTAGGCCAGCCCGATTTTGAATCAAATTTTGTGTCGGATAAAAATAATACATTATTACATCTTTTGCATAAGTAAAGCCCTTCTTCTTTATTATAAAGCAGTTCGCCTGTAAAGGGCTTTTCAGTCCCCGCTTCTAGCATAATATATTCTTCATTTTCGGTGAGGCTATTGCATTGTATGTTTTTATCAATTTTTGGTTTTTCATTTTTACTCATTTTTTCATTTCCCTTGTTGTTAGATTTTGTAGAGCAAGAAAATAAAAGTATAAACAAAAAAGTAAATAATATTATATTTAGGATTTTTTTCATATTTTTGATATCCTTATACGCTGTTTTTACATAGAATAAAACATATTGATTATAGTAATAGTCAAATAATATGTCATATTAAAAAAATAATTTACAATTTCATATTATAGTGTATACTGTTTATATTAAAATAGGACAGGAGTTTTACAATGCCAGGTAAGTCTATATTAGATACATTTAAAAATAAAGCAAAAGTACTAAAGAAAAAGATAATTCTTGCGGAAGGTTATGATATTCGTCATGTAGAGGCAGCCGGTATGCTTCAAAAAGAAAATATCATGAAAGAAGTTGTACTTATAGGGGATGAAGATAAAGTATTGTCGCTTGCGAAAGAAAAAAAAATATCACTCGATAATGGTATAACTATTGTAGATCCTAAAAAATCTCCTAATAAAGATGCATATATTACTCTTTTATTTGAGAGACGTAAACATAAAGGCATGACTGTAGAAAAAGCCAAAGAAATAATTGAAAATGAAAGTATATATACAGCTGCTGCAATGGTCGCATTGGATGAAGCAGATGGAATGGTTGGCGGTGCGGTATATTCGACAGCTGAAATGATTAGAGCTACTTTATTTTTAATTGGTGTGAAGCCCGGATTAAAAACATTGTCTAGTTTCTTTTTGATGGAGCATCCAAATAAAGAACTATTTGAAAATGGATGTTGTATATTTTCAGATTGTGGCGTTGTGCCAAATCCAACAGCAGAGCAGCTAGCCGATATTGCTACAAGTGCTGTCTCTTCATATAAATCTTTTATATCGGACAATCCTAAGGTGGCTTTATTGTCATTTTCTACAAGGGGTAGTGCTAAAGATGCTCTAATAGATAAAGTAATCGAAGCAAAAAATATTTTAGATCATCGTAATGTTGATTTCGATTTTGATGGAGAGATGCAATTTGATGCTGCTTTATTGCCTGCTATTGCGGAGAAAAAAGCACCTGATTCTAAAGTTGCTGGTAATGCGAATATATTTATTTTCCCAGATTTGAATGCAGGTAATATTGGATATAAAATTGCTGAGAGGCTAGGTGGATGTAAAGCTATTGGTCCTATATTACAAGGTGCATTAAAACCTGTAAATGACCTTTCTCGTGGTTGTTCTTCGTCTGATATTATGGCAACAGCTATTATAACCGCTTTGCAAAGTCAATAGTAATTTTTAATTAGGTAATAACATAATGGGTTTGTTTTCTAAATTAGCTAAAAATATTAATGTGGCTATATTTATATCATCTCGTGGTTCAAATATGGAAGTTATATTAAAAAATATAGAGACTTCTAAATTAAAAGGTATTAATGTTCGGCTTGTTATATCTGATAATGAGGACGCCAAGGGATTGAGTATTGCAAGAAAATATAATGTGCGTAGTGAATATATTGACCCCGCACCATTCAAAACAAAGTTAGAGGGGCTTGCTGAAGATAAAGTTATAAAGATGTTGCAAGAAGAGAATATAGAGCTGGTTTGCCTTGCGGGTTTTATGCGAATGGTAAAACAAAATTTTGTCAAAGCATATGAAGGTAGGATTATAAATATTCATCCATCTATCCTTCCAAATTTTAAAGGGATTAAAGCTCAAAAGCAGGCTATTGAAGCAAATGCAAAAGAATCGGGATGCACGGTTCATTTTGTAGACTTAGGTATGGATACTGGTCGTATTATTGCCCAAAGAAAGGTGAAAATAAAAAAAGATGACGATGAAAAATCGCTATCTAAAAAAATCATAAAACAAGAGTATATTTTGTACAGCAAAGTTTTACAAGACATAGCAAATGGAAAAGTGAAGATACCAAATATATAAATTATATATATCTAGTTTTCATCTTCATTTTTCGCCTTGCGTGCCATAAGCTTATAAAGCACTTCTTTACAATCTTCATTATTAAATATTATATTATATACACTTTTTGCGATAGGCATATTTATACCATATTGTTTTGAATATTTATATACAGCCTCAGCAGCATACACGCCCTCGGCAACAGTCTTCATATTTTTTTTAATATCGTCATACTTTTCACCCTTTGCAAGTCTCGTTCCAAGGCTGAAATTTCTACTCAATGGGCTCATACATGTAACGATAAGGTCTCCTATGCCAGATAAACCATATAAGGTAGATTCCTTCGCTTGTTTATGCTTAGCAAATCTAACCATTTCTTTGAGTGAGCGAGTTATAAGGGCTGCTTTTGTATTGTCACCAAGATTTAATCCATGGATGACACCACTAGCAATAGCATAGATGTTTTTTAATGCTCCAGCCATTTCTACACCCTTTTGGTCACGACTACTATATATGCGTAGATATGGGCTAATCATAAGGGTATCACGAGTTTGTGTTACTATGTTTTTATCCCTTGATTTTCCCGCTATAACTATAGCTGTAGGTACTAAGCGAGCAACCTCTTCGGCATGTGAAGGACCTGATAATGTAAGTATGGGTATATTTTTTATGTATTTTCTTGCTATGGTACTCATTGTGTCCATTTTTTCTATATCAAGCCCTTTTGTTACTATAACAATAGAACTTTGATTTGTTATAAACTTTGAAACTGTTTCGGCTATATTTTTTAATGCAAATGAAGGTGTCGCTAGTATAACGATGTCCTTGCCATTTATAGCCTCTTCAATATCTAATGTAAACACTATTTTCTCATTGAGTTTTATGTCTTTTAAAAAAATGCTACTTTCATGATTTTTAACAAGACTTTCATACTCATCTTCTTCGTATACCCATACAGATACATCATGTTCTATAGAGAATACATTTGCCAATGCTAAGCCCCATCCGCCTGCACCTATTATTGCAATTTTATTTCTTTTCAAATGAATTCTCCTTGCCTTTAATCATTCTTTTATAATTTGGTATATGTTTGATAATTATAAATATCATCAAAATCACAGTCATAGGCATTAAATATTTATAATCTATATTAAAAAAATATTTATATAGTGATGGTATAAAAAAATGATATATTGTGAGAAATATTGGCAATGCTATTGAGCCAACTGTACTACCCACAGCAATAATTTTTTTTGATAAAATAAGCCCAATAAAGAAAAATATTAATGCTGTCAATAATGGTATTGGTGAAAGCATAAACATAACACCAGATCCAACAGCAACACCTTTGCCACCTCTAAATTTTAAAAATATAGAGCACATATGACCTATAACTGCCATAGCAGAGCAAATAACAAGTATTAAAGACATATATGGGCTATGTTTCATAATATTATATGATATGGTAATTGCTATCATGCCCTTACCAATATCACAAATATAAGCTAATATACCAAATTTTTTGCCAACACTTCTCAGAACATTACTTGCTCCGGGGTTGCCACTTCCAACATTAAATATATCAACGCCATTGCTCTTTGCTATTATAAATGAAAACGGAATAGAGCCTATAATATACGAAGACAGTAGCGATGCTATAATGAGAGCAACTGTAGAATTTATCACTATTTTATTACCTTAGATATGCATATTTTTAAATTATAAATGTTTAGACAAAATACTGATAGATTTTTCTATGTCACTTTCTGTTATAACAAGTGGTGGTATTAATCTTATAGTATTATCGCCTGTAGCATTGAGTAGTAGCCCATCATTTAAACATGATTTAACTACATCTTTAGCACTCTTTTTTGTATCAATAGCAAGCATTAATCCCATGCCTCGTACTTCTTTGACATTATTTAGAGATTCTAATTTCTTTTTTAATAGTTCTGATTTTTTATTTAATTCTTCTACAAAAGATTTTTTTGTTATAAGTTTTAGTACAGTCAATGCTACAGCTGTTGCAAGAGCATTGCCACCAAATGTTGATGCATGGTCGCCTTTTCCTAGTATATCTGAAAATGCTTTAGATGCATGCATTGCCCCTATAGCCATACCGCCGCCCAATCCTTTTGCCATAGTAATAATATCAGGAGAACCACCTTTTACATAATGCTTGAAAGCAAATGGAAGCCCAGTTCTATAAAGCCCTGTTTGTACTTCATCAACAATGAATAGAGCCTGATGTTTTTTAGTTAGTTTACGGCATAGTTTATAAAACTCTTCATCCATAACATGAACACCCGCTTCGCCTTGTATAAGCTCTACTATTAAAGCTGCGGTGTTTTTATTTATAGCATTTTTTATGCCTTCTAAATCATTTAAATCTACAAATGTAACATTCGATATAGAAGGAAAAGATGCACGATATTTTTCTTGTCCTGTTACAGATAATGAGCCGAGTGTACGTCCATGAAAAGAATTTGTTAATGCAACTAATTCAGTTTTTTCACTTGATATACTAGAACTATATTTGAAAGCAAGTTTTAAAGCAGCCTCATTAGCCTCTGTTCCAGAATTACAGAAAAAAGTTTTTCCTTTGAGGGCATTTTTATGTATAATCTTTGCAAGATTTGCTTGGTCGGCTATATGATATAAATTTGATGTATGCCATATACTATTTGAAGCCTTTTTTAATGCACTTACAAGTTTTTTATTTTTATACCCAAGTATATTAACCGCTATGCCAGATACAAAATCTATATACTCTTTACCAGCACTATCTACAAGTGTTGCTCCATCTCCATCGATGAATGATATACTTTCACGATTGTATGTATCCATTACATATTCTGAAGTATCATTTATAACATTTTGAATATTTACTTTACTTTTTGATAACACAATTTAACTCCTGATTTTTTTAGAACGTTAGTTATTCAAGTGATTATATTATTTATTTCAATGATTTGCAAGATATAACTTATTTTGAAATGAGTATTTATAATATTTTTTGCATTAAAAATGGATATTCTAAGTTTTTATGTAAATATATAGCGATATATTGGGTTAAATGATATGTATTTATAGAAATATAATATTAAAAATATTATTAATAATACCATATTTTGTCTGTTTTGACATAATAAAATATTTATTTATGAGTGATTTTTATTTATTTTTTTGACAAATATCAAATATCAAATATAATCATATACGAAAAAATTATTTAGGAAATACTATCTATGCTACTTAGTAAACTGTTTATGCCCACATTAAAAGAAGCCCCAAGTGATGCTCAAATATCTTCAAGTGCTTTGATGATAAGAAGCTCTATGATTAGAAAACTTGCAAGCGGGCTATATTCATATCTACCGCTTGGCACTAGGGTTTTAAAAAAGGTAGAGCAAATTGTGCGTGAAGAGATGAATAATATAGATAGCCAAGAATGTCTTATGCCACTTTTATTGCCAAAGGAACTATTAATACCATCGGGTCGATGGGATATATTTAAAAAAGAATTATTCAGGCTTAAAGATAGGCATGATGTAGAGCATGCATTAGGACCTACACATGAAGAGGCATTTACAGATGTTATAAAAAATGATACACAGTCATATAAACAATTTCCAATTTCGCTTTATCAAATACATACAAAATTTCGTGATGAGATACGCCCTCGTTTTGGTGTAATAAGAAGTAGAGAGTTTATAATGAAAGATGCCTATTCTTATCATATAACGGATGAATGCCTTGATAAAACATATAATGACATGGGTAGAGCCTATTCAAAAATATTTTCTAGGATGGCTCTTGATACTGTTTCTGTTAAGGCTGATAGTGGTGCTATGGGCGGCAGTGGTAGCGAAGAGTTTATGGTGCTTTCTGAAGTTGGTGAAGAGAGTATTGTGTTTTGTTCTGATTGCGATTATAGAGCTAATATTGAAAAGGCTGAAGTTTTTAAAGATGATAAACCATCTATCTATACAGATAATTCTTGTGAAAAAGTACATACACCAAATATAAAAACAATTGATGATTTAGAAGTGTTCTTCAAAACCAAGGCGAACAATTTTATAAAAACTTTGATATATAAAACAGAAAAAGAAGATTTTATAATTTTACTCATAAGAGGTGATATCGAAGTCAATGAAACAAAATTGTCAAACTATATTGGAGGGCTTGATATTGAATTGGCTAATGAAAGTGAAATAAAAAATATTACTGGTGCTAGGGTTGGATTTGCTGGGCCTGTTGGGATATCTGAGAATGTAAGAAAGATAGCTGACTATTCGATACAGTCAATTGAAGATGCTATAGTTGGGGCAAATGAAGATGATTGTCATATAAAGCATGTCAATATAGAGCGTGATATAAAAAATGTAGAATATGCTGATGTACGTAATGCCAAAGAGGGTGATAGATGTCCTAGTTGTAAGGCTACTCTCAATATCAAATATGGTCTTGAACTAGGTCATATATTTAAGCTTGGTAAGAAGTATACAGAAAATTTTAATGTTACTGTGCTTGACGAAGCCAATAATCCGATAAATCCTACTATGGGTTGTTATGGCATTGGTGTCAATAGGGCTGTTGCTGCTGTCATAGAACAACATCATGATGATAAGGGTATAATTTTTCCAATATCTGTTGCACCATATGAACTTATAATAGTTGCAGTTGAAAAAGAGGGTAGTAAGTCGTTTGAAGTCGCAAGCAGTTTATATAATGAGATGAATAATAATGGTATCGAAGTTATGCTTGATGATAGAGATGTTCGGCTTGGTGTAAAGCTTAATGATTGCGACCTTATCGGTATTCCAATGAGGATTGTTATTGGTAAAAAGAGTATAGAAAATAATTGTGTCGAGTTTAAGCTTAGAACTGATAGCGAAGTACAAAATATAGAAATAGATAAAATAGTAGAATATCTTTCAGACACAAAGAAAAAATTATTTTCAGAACTAAATACTGCGATACTGCACACGCTTAAGTAGCATATTAGAAATCTGGAATGGCAAGGCTTTTTAGCACAAAAAATATTCGTCCACAATTAATGCTC
>CAMRBQ010000012.1 GCA_947040495.1 uncultured Spirochaetia bacterium | reverse complement strand
CGAACTGTTTACATTCATCAAAGTTTTTACAAAGTGGATTTGCTCTCAAATAATTGAGCCGAAACTGTTTCCACTTTCTAGTCTTATATTTTTTATACGCCTGTTTATTTCGCCTCTCCATTTTTATTGCCCTTTATTTTGATTGTTCTTATATTCCATTTTTCTTTTAATTTTTCTATTTTTTTTATTGTTGCTTCAATGTCTATTTCGATAAATATTTTTTTACATTCTTTTTTAATTATTTCTTCTTCAAGTTTTTTTATTTCTTTTATTACTGCTATCCCTTCCCACAACATTATAAATTAACCTCACTTTTCATAACCTCGCATTCTATCAGATTCAAACCTTTCAATCTCACATCAAGCCTAGAAGCCATCAAACTATCTTTAGATTTATATATGTCTATGATTTCATTATAATTTATATTAGAAGCCATAATTATCTTTTGCTTATAAGCACGAGCATTATCAAATATTTCATAATACCCATCCAATGCATTTTTATGAGGCTTACAGAGATGGTCATCCATGAGTATATAATCTACTTGCTTCGCATACTCAATCATATTTCTAATACCCTTATTGGCATCAACAAGAGTAAATGCTTGATAGTTGAGATTTTCAAATTTAGCGCTATTAAAATAAAATACACTTTGATTATTAAGTACAAGTATTTGCCAAATCATTTTTAGTATTGTAGTTTTGCCAGTACCCGATTCACCTGTAAGCAAAATAGAATTAGGCATATTATAAATTAAATATTTTTCAATTATTTCTATTAAATGATTACTTTCTTTATAGACAGATTTATATTTTTCAAAATTAAAATCATCTTCAAAACTTCCAAAGATTTTATGATATTTTTTAAGAGTATTTTGAGCATTCAATATTTTTGTATTTATGATTTCTAATTTTTCATCTGAGGTACATTCACAATCCACAGTTATTTTTTTATTCATTGGACTTGGCAGCATAATGTCTACTTCCCCCCTACCCTCACACTTTTTGCAATTCTTATCAATGCCGCTTGGTATATTTGCTTTTTCATCTTCCAAAGAAATTAAAAAACTTTTTATACAAAAATTAGTTTTCATTTTTTATTCCTACTATTAAACACCATTTTCGATGGGTGTTAAATTATGTTCTGCTTTATTTATTTGAGCCAATAAATAATCCGCACCGGGTATTTTCTTTACTTCATTTTTTTTATTTTTTATTTTACTAAGCGATGGCATCAAAAGAGCATTGCTCACAATATCTTGAAGTACATATTTTTTTCTATTATTATCTATTCCAATAAATGCATTTTTGAGAGATGCATAAATATCAGACAACGACTCTTCAAAACCTCTACTACGTTTTCTAAATGCTATAAGTAAAAATTCTTTATATTTTTTTCTTTGCCTATAATCAATTTCTTCATTTAATACTTCTGAATATAGTTTGGCAAAATCTAATAAAAACTTTTGCTCTTCATCTAGCGAAACGCCCACGGCATCATCTGTTTTAGTCTTTGCTATTTGAACATCATCTTTTACATCATCTATAATGTCAGTAGTATTTTGCTCATCATTTATAGAAACATCTTTGAAACCTTCAGCAACTTCTTTTGATGCTATTTGTTCTTTTAATATTTCTTCAAATGTTTTTTTTAGCCCTGTAAAGTCATAAATTATTCCGAGCGTATGTACAGTTTTGTTCTCACCTTCGCCTTTTGTATAGCGAGCAACTTTATATTCCAAGTACCCTTTTGCCTTTAGTGATTTCCTTTGCCTATAATATTCAACACCAAACTCACTATCAACATTTAACTGTTTATCTTTTATTTTAACTATACCACGGCTATTGAGTATGAATACTGTTTGGATTAGTTCCAACTCTTTTCTTGTAAGACCAAGCCTGCGTCTATAAAAAATTAAGTTATTTGGTAGGCTTGTATAGCCTCCACTTAATAGACCTTGCCCATATCTTTCGATAAGAATATCTTTATACTTTTTTATAGGTGTACTCATATAGCACCTACTTTCATATAAAGATTATCTAAAAAGGTTAAGATAGTTGTGTTTCGTTCAAGTTTTTTAGTGTGTGTGTTTAAATATAAAAAACCACTTACATGAGTAAATGGTTTATTTTTAAGTAATATAATATATAACAAAAATGTATTTAAGAAATTAAAAACGGGGGGAGTATGTACCGCTTCCGATGATATTTTTATTGATTCTAGACCAATGATTATTTGTCATTAAATCCATTAGGATGACTTTTATGCCAATTCCAAGCAGTTTCAATAATAGTTTTGAGCTCTGCAAATTGAGGAGTAAATCCTAAAACAGTTTTCGCCTTCTCACTGCTTGCCACAAGTTCTGAAGGGTCGCCTGCCCTACGACTAACTATCTCAGTTGGTATACTATGCCCTGTAATTTCCCTTGCAACATCGATGACTTCTTTCACAGTAAAGCCAGCTCCATTGCCAAGATTTAATATAGTATTTTCGCCACCTTTTTTTAGATAGTCGATAGCCAAACTATGAGCATTTGCCAAATCACATACATGTATATAATCCCTTACACAAGTACCATCTTTAGTAGGATAATCATCACCAAATATTTTTATATTTTCACGTTGTCCAAGTGGCACTTGCAAAACAATAGGTACTAAATGGCTTTCAGGGCTATGGTCTTCACCGATATGCCCATTTGGATGAGCACCAGCTACATTAAAATATCTAAATATAACATAATTAATTCCATAGGCATTGCTGTACCATTTCAAAGCATTTTCGAAGGCATATTTTGTTTCACCATATGCATTACTTGGATTTTTATTTGACGTCTCAACAAGCGGTATAATATCAGGCTCGCCATATACAGCAGCCGTAGATGAAAATATAAAGTTTTTTATATCCATCTCTTTCATAACATTTAATAAATTTATAGCATTCACAACATTATTTATATAATATTTATCGGGGTGGAGTACACTCTCACCAACTTCTATATAAGCACATAAATGAACTACAGTATCTACATTATGTTTTTTAAATACAGTTTTTAAAAAATCTTTATCGCCTATATTACCCCGATAAAAATTTGGAGTTGCTATAGCAGATTTATGACCATATTCAAGATTATCTATTACAACAATATCTCTATTTTCTTCTATCAACTTTTGAACGACATGAGAACCGATATATCCCGCCCCACCACATATTGCTATAGACATAAAAAAAACTCCTATACAAAAAATATATTTGATAATATTTTATATATAAAAATACATTTTGTCTATACAAAAATATTATTATAACGATTGACATAAAAAAAATATCTCTTAGACTTTATCTTATACAAATCTAACAAATTATTTTTTGATAATAGGAAAATTTATAGCCTCCGATGAACAATATAATAATTATACCAATAGCCGTATTTTACGCTTCATATATCACAAAAGCAATATTACTTAAAAAAAAAGGGTTAAATGCTAACCAACTAGGCTTGGGTCAAAAAGAGTTGTCTACTAGATTATTAGAATATTTTTTAATTATCATAACATATACTATAATAGTCGTTCAATCTTTGGGTGTTTTTGGAATATTTAATAGAACGCAAATTTTTAAATATAGCGAAATACTTGGGATTATAATAGCTCTAATCGGCAATGTGTTTTTTATTTTAGCGTTAGTTTATATGAAAAATAATTGGCGTGCTGGAATTGATAGTACGCAAAAAACTACTCTTACAACAAGTGGTATTTTCAACATAAGTCGCAATCCTGCTTTCTTAGGATTTGATTTATTTTATATAGGAACTTCTTTGGCATTGGCTAATATCTTTTTAATAATACTAACAGTAATTGCTTTAATATTATTTCATTTACAAATATTAAAAGAAGAAAAATTTCTTACAATCACTTTTGAAGATGATTATTTAACTTATAAAAAAAAGAGTAAGGCGTTATATTTAATATTACAAAAAATATTTTTAACAACACTTATAATAATATTAAATATTAATTATAGAGATAATATTTTTTATATTTTCCATTTTTTCTTCTATCGACTTTCTATACTTTATAACAAATGCATTGTCATCTATAGTCCCACGCACTGCATCAAAATCATCCTGCCTTACAAGAGGGTCGTCCACACCAAATGAAACCTGCTTGCCTGTAGCAAATTCTTTTCTTACATCATTTTCAAATATAGTAGCAGCCTCTTTTAGATATGAAGAGTGATTCTCTAGTATAGCCCTAAGTTGTGTATTTGTAATTGTATTGAAATTTATCATCTGCCTTTTTTTAAACATTTTGACAACCCAATCCCATTCATCATCCCTATATAAATCATATAATTTAGCCCAAGCATTTGAAAGATCTTTGATATCATTTATCTCATTATTTTCTAATGCCCATATAATATTATCTACCTTGTTTTTTGGTGTTATAAGACCCGCTATATCAACCCATTGTCCATAAAACTCTTCTGTATTATCTACTTTTAATAAACTTGATATTTCATCAAAAGAATCACAATCTTTTATTTTGTTAAGCAAAGTATTATGCAAATATATATCAATTGCAAGTGTATATAAACCCATATATTTAGAAAGAGAAGATTTTTTAATATACATTTTATTATAAGTAAAATAAGGCTCTACATCGCCAATAGATATATTTTCTTTTATAAATGTAAATAATAAATTCTCTGCTTTGAGCATTTTAGAAACTGTATATGGTGAAAATACATCAAATATAACAAAATCTTTTTTATTTCCTTTACGCCTATCCCTATCTTGCCATTTGACCTCATCCCTACAAATACCCAGTCCAAATAAATTGAGGGCTGGGATTAATATTGTTTTATGATTGCCGTATTCGAGCAGGTAAGAAAAAGGAAACTCTGATGAATCTATATTATCATAATGAGAGCCTATGACAGTAGTAAAAGAGCCTATCCTCGAAGGCCAAAGTATATATGAATTACTACCTGTTTTGCCACCCCTTTCGACAAAGCCATGATGACATGGTCCAAGTTTATACATATGATTACTTTGATTTGTGCCACTACCCGCATTAAAAAAAGAAAAATAACTTGCGATAAGCAATGTCGCTTTATGATGTGTAACTGTATAAGGCGAAGCAAAAATAGAATATATCTCGCCATGTTGCCCTTCACAATTTGCAAAAAGTAGTGAATCTTCACATGAAAATTGTTTACTAAGATTCACACCCTCGCCAATAAATGACTTACTTATTATAACATCATCTGTTATATATGCACCTTTCAAAATGATAGAATCTTTTATTATAACAGCTGAGCCTATATATGAGGGGCACTCTTCTGTACTTATGATTGTAGCATTTGTTATTTCATCACTATTTTCTATAGTTGCAAATGAATCAATATGTGTATTTCTAATCAAACGTGCACTTGTAATTTTTGCATTATTTTTTATTACACCAACTGTATTATATTTTTGCTCTGTATACTTATCAATAATATCATTTATTTTTTCTCGCATAAGTGTCTTTTCACGATACATAGCGATGAGATAAGCAGTATGAGAATCAAGCCTATTGCATATTCTAACGCTTCTACCACCACCCTCAATAATTGTAGACACTTCTGTCCTATTACCAAAATAAGTTTCCCCTTTTGTATATATAGTCCCAACATTTTCTATTATAACATTATCTTCTATCATATAGTTAGATATAAATGCACCAACATTATTGATATAAACATTCCCATCTATAGATACATCAATAAGCGTAGCCCTTCTTATAGAAGCAAAAATATCTACATCTTTATGATACCTCAAATACCCATTCAAATTACTTATACAAACTTTGCCCAAAAAATTAACATCTTTTATCCTAGATATATCAACATTACATAAAAAAACATCATCCCAATTAAAAGCAGTACATCCCTGAGATATAAGAGACTTTATTTCCTTGGCATTAATTTTTCTAAGTTTATTCTCTTTCTCTAATTTCTTTACATTGCTTTTTTTTATAGTCGTTTTTTTAGATGTATCTTTCTTATTAAGAGTATCAGTATTATTAGGCTTTTTTATATCAACTTTTTTAGATATCGTTTTTTTTGATTGATTTTCACTAGTTTTTTTGATTGATTTTTTTTTACTAGTGATAGCCTTTTTTGAAGAAATTGCCATTATCTATTTTCCTTAAAAAAATGAGCCTCAACCTCAAGACATATATGATGATATATTGGCAAATGATATTCTTGTATTTGATATGTTTCAATAGCAGGTGCTTTTATTGCGATATCACTAAGCAATGCAAGTTTACCACCATGCTCGCCTGTAAGTGAAACAACTTTCACCCCCAGTGATTTTGCAACTATGCTGGCTAATATAATATTTTTTGCATTACCCGATGTACTTATAGCCAAAAATATATCGCCTTTCTTGCCAAATGCTAACATCTGTTGGGCAAAGACCAAGTATGGCTCTTTATCATTAATAAAAGCTGTTGTCATTGAAGGGTGCGATGTCAAAGCAATAGCCTCAAGTGGTTTTTCAAGGTTATTTATTATATATTGCCCCATCTCTTTATCTTCACTTGCTTCTAAAATAGAACTAGCTATACTTTTATCAATGGGTCTTTTTTTTACAAATGATTTTAAAAACTCACCCGCAATATGTTCGCTATCACTAGCACTTCCACCATTACCTGCTGTGAGGATTTTACAACCACTCTCATATGAACTAATAATTTCCTTTATACTTGTATTAATACTGTCCATACAATTTTCAAGCATTGGATATTTATCTAATAAATACATTTTATAATGTCCCCTTTAAATTTATTAAAATTATTACTACATGTTATATTTTATAAAAAACTTTGTCAAATTCTTTTACATAGAATAATTTTTAATTAAAAGTATATAAAAAAGGGATTCTGTAATTAAATAAATAGAATTTATGCTTTACAAATAATTAGTTATAGTTTATAATCTGAATAGAATTTTTATAAAACTCTGGGGGTCTGTCAAATGAGTAGTAAAAAATCTGCTATCAAAAAAACTGTAGCCAAAAAAGATACAGGTATAAAAAAGACTGCTGCTAGTAAAGATACAGGTATAAAAAAGACTGCTGCTAGTAAAGAGACTACTACAAAAAAGACTGCTGCTAGTAAAGAGACTACTACAAAAAAAACTGTAGCTAAAAAAGATACAGGTATAAAAAAGACTGCTGCCAAAAAGAGTACCATCAAAAAATCTACCACAAAAAAAACTATTGATAATAATATTGTAGACATAATTAATATGCAAGCAATACATTATGTCCCACAAGATGTTGATATTGTTCGAGAATTGCCTGAAAGATACAATGAAACCAAGATTGTATTTATGGTTCGTGATCCTGAATGGTCTTATTTCTATTGGGATATTTCTGACTATGATTATACTTCAAATAATCTAGACCAAAAGCAATTACATGTAAAGATATTTAGACTTTCTGGTGTTGATATCAGCAAACATAATGAATATATCGATGTAGAAGTTACAAGCTCATATGGCAGTTGGTATATTATGCTTGGCGTACCTCATTGTTACTTCATAGCCGAACTTGGCTATTATGATAATAAAGGGCATTTTATTGTGCTTACTAAAAGCAATGTTATATATACACCTAGAAATACTATTAGCGAATTATTTGATGATGAATGGATGTGTGAAGGAGAACTTACAAAGCTATTATTTGAATCTTACGAGATAACAAATACTTTATCATCTGCCAGTTTATTTAATATGGTCAATATATACACACTTGGGGGCTCATCCTCTTTTGCGGCATCATCTTCCGACCTTGTCAAAAAATAATACTAAAAAACAAAAGGCTCTGCTATTTTATTGTAGCAAAG
The DNA here is from genome assembly GCA_947040495.1 of uncultured Spirochaetia bacterium. Lineage (GTDB taxonomy): Bacteria > Spirochaetota > Brachyspiria > Brachyspirales > Brachyspiraceae > CAMRBQ01. Next base: position 38,398 of record CAMRBQ010000012.1, on the reverse strand, counting down.
CCTTTTTATTAATAATCGATTCTATTTATGAATATTCTATTAAACCTGTTTATTTATAAGTGAACCTAATCTTCTATTTAGGCTATGTTCCGTACCCTTGCTATTATAACCAATTTTTCTAATATCAGCCAAAACATGCTTCATTTTTGAATATATGTCGATACCATCCTCTAGTAACTTCGGCACAAGCTTATTAAGATTACGAACCTTTGCCATAACTGTTATAAGTTCAAACCTCAAAGAAGATAATCTTTGACTTTTTTCTGGTGTTACTCTTTTGATTATATCGAGTAAGTTTGCATTATCAACAAGATGTGAAAACGATTCAGATGATATTTTATCAATAAACTTTTCACGCAATAGTCTCAGCTCATTTGCCTTTGTTATCTCTTTGTTTTGAAAACTACATAAAATATCTATATCATGCATATTGTTATCTAGTATAGCAGCAATTTTTTTCTCTTCATATTCCAAAAGTAGTTTATATATATGTATCTCTTTTATCAAGATAACTTCAATTTTTTCTACATCTTCTCTTATATCCATAATACGCTCCATATAATTAACATAATATATTATCGACTTTCTAAAGAAACAATTAACTATTTTTAAATAAAAAGAAACTATTCTTTGTATTAAAATATTTTATCTTTAATTTTTTTGAATATAGCTGGACTATACTTCATGGTGATTATAAAAAATATAGCGGCCTCTACAACATAGGCAATTTCTACCGTACTATCAGTATTTATATTAGCTTCCATAGCACCTGCTTTTATATATGCCAAAAACAAAGAAGCAAATATAACTAGAATTGGATTATTCTTTGCAATAAGTGATACAGCTATAGCCGTAAATCCAATACCCGATTGAAACTCATATATAGCCCTATAATTTGTCCCAAGTACTATAGTCGCCCCAGATATCCCCATTAATGCCCCCGATAAAAAGCCACTGATAATAACATATCTATTTAAATTAATGCCGCCATATCTTGAAAATTCTTTACTTTGACCACTAATAATAGTCTCATAACCAAAGCGAGTTTTATAGAGATAGACATAAAGTAATATGGCAAATAATATTGCAATAAATATAGAAATGTTCAAATATGATGGAGGCAAAATTCTCGCAAGATGAAATTTTTGTAGTATTTCATTTGTCGCAAGTAAGTTGCTATTTGTATCATTAAACTTTGATGTGATTAAATAATTTACTATCAAAATTAAAATATGCGAAACAAGGTATGTACTGATGAGGTCAAAAACATCCCATTTCACTTTTAAATATGCACATATAACTGAAATTATCCCTGAACCTAGCGATGCAATAGTTATAGCCAAAAATATTCCTACAAATCCATTGAGTGATGAAAATATTGACAAAAATATTGCAGCAATAAATCCACCAAAATATATCTGCCCTTCCCCACCAAGATTAAAAAAACCAATGTTAAAAGCGATAGCCATACCCAAAGATGCAATTAAAAGTGAAGATGCATAATTTAACATATTGCCAAAACTATAGCTATTTGTAAATACATTAAACAAAAAGTAATATATTGTTTTTATTGGCGTGCTACTAAATAAAAATGATGTTATGACTATTGCTAATATAGAAATAATTATCGCAAAAATAAATGAAGAGAATTCCAAAAAAATATCTTTTATTTTGTTTTTTATATTTATGATAAATTGCCCCCCATATACTTAGAAATAACACTAGCATTAATATCTTTATTATCTGTTGATTTTATAATTTCACCACGGTACAAAATAATAATTCTATCAGCTAATAATATAGCTTCATCTATATTTGAAGTAAGCAGCAGTATAGCAACATTTTTATTTTTTAATTCAATGATTTTTTGATATATAGATAAACTAGTCTTCGTATCGACCCCCTGCGTAGGCTCGGCTAAAAGTATATAATCTTTTACATTATCTATTTCACGTGACAATATAAACCTTTGTATATTGCCGCCTGAAAGCGTATTTACATATTGATTATATTTGGCTTTTATATCCACAAAATTTAATATTTTTTTTGTATATTTTTTAACTCGACTATGTAAGAAAAATCCAAATTTACTAAATGAATATCTTTTTGCAATTATGGCACAATTATATATTTTACTATCAAGGGATACCCCCCTCTTCATCCTTTTTGACGGAATATATGGCAGATGTATTTTCTTTTGAATATTTTTTAGATCAGAGCCATTATAAAGTATAGTGCCTTTTGTAGGAATAGTTTTGCCACAAAATATATCCTCAAGTTCCACCAATCCATTGCCATCGCTTGCAACAACAGCAACACATTTGCCCCTGTCTACACTAATAGATATATCATTGAGATTCATGCTACGATGTATATTCTCATCATAAAATATATTATATGCTTCAAATACAGTCTTTTCATTTTCTAATTCACTAGTCTTTTGATTATGAATATTTTTTATAATCTTTTCATCTTGTTCGCTAATCAAAAAATGTTTTAATATATTTTCATTAACCTCATCTTTATTATATATATTCTTTAATAGCCCATTTTTCATAATAGCAATACGATTTGTAATACCCATCATCTCTTTAATTTTATGTGTTATTATGATTACAGTTATACCCATATCCCTAAGTTTTAAGATTATATTATAAATCAATGTAGAATCTGAAGATGACATAGTCGCAGTCGGCTCATCAAAAATAATAAGATGTGATTTTTTATATAATGCTTTTATTATAAGCAACTTTTTTATCTCAAGATTATTTAAATATTTCACTTTAGTATTTAATTGAAAATCGAAACCAAACATTTTTTGTATAGATGCTATTTGTTCTTTAGATTTTTTTATATCTATTAACATATGATATTTTGTTAGCTCACTGCCCAATATAATATTTTCTAATACAGTAAATTCATAAAATACCCTGTCATGTTGCTGTACAATAGAAATGAAATCTTTTTTATTTTTATAATCGATAGAGCCATCATAATATTTTTCAATACCTGCTATAATTTTTACAAGTGTTGTTTTACCCGCACCATTTTCGCCAATTATGGTAAGTATTTCTTTTTCAAAAATATCAAGATTAATATTATTACATGCTATAATATCTGTAGAATCATATTTTTTATAAATATTATGTAAAGATAAAATTATATCTTCCAAACTATAATCCTTGTAATTATATAATTATTTAAAGTTCATTCATCTCAAAAATAATATTTCCATTTTTTATATCAGCAACTAGAGCCTCTATTTTTATTTGAATATCTTTGGGCATATAATTGCTGTAATATTTACTATCTGTAAGTATATCAAGATATCCATCCTTCATACCAATTATTTTCGCCTTCCCATATTCTATATTAGAACTATTATTAAATGCTTCTATTATTAATTGTTTTACAAGTTTATATTGCTCTAATTGACCGCATAAAAGTATTGTCCCCGGGGCTTTTACATATTCATCTGTATCATTAAACACTATATATTTGGAAGCATCCTTAAAAGCCTCTATTACACCAACAGAAGCACTCCCAGCAATAACAGCTGTAACATTAACATTGTTTTTTATCATACTTTCAGCAAGCCCTAATGCTTTATTAACATCATACCAATTTCCAATAACTCTATAATCAAGTTCTATATCTTTGTCCACACTTTGAGCCCCCTCAATATAACCAGGTATTATATATTTACTTAATAGAGGAAACTCCTGAGATACTATAAATCCTATTTTTTTTGTATCTACAATATTTTTCATATCGCTCTTTGATATTAAAGCCGCCGCATATCCAAGTATAAAAGACTGCTCATATTGATTAAACATATATGTAGCTATTTGGCTATTGCCTTCATAATATGAATCAGTTACAATAAATTTTTGATTTTTAAAATTTTTGCTAATATTATTACAAATTTCTGGCATAGCAGGATTACTCGTAATAACAATATCAAAATTTTTCTGGGCGACAAATGATGTTAATTTTTGTTCCCATTGCGATTGATTATATCCAGCCTCAAGAATTTTTATCTCTATATTTGGATATTCTTTTGCTATATCTAAGGCAGCATTATTCAGCATTTCATATGTAGGATTGCCAGATGTTACACCAGGTATAAATACACCTACAGAAAACTTTTTTTCAATATTTTCATTGCTTGAATTGGAACATGATATACTAAATAATAATAAGAAAGAGATTATACAAGATAAATATTTCATTCTGATTCTCCAAATACTTTTTTTAAAAAAATTTTACATTTAATAAATCTATAGAGTAAAAATATTTGGGGTATAGAATATCTTTATATTTTAATACAAAAATAAATATTTCATCTTCTTCCATCCAGACTATAACTGTCGGCTACTGATATTCACAGTATCAAAGTTTTATTATTATAACAAAACTCTCGCGGGCTATTACCGCCGGTGAGGATTCGCACCTACCCCTGAAGACTTATTAATCTAAAAATATAATATTATATCAATCAAGAATTGTCAATTTTTTAAATTTAATTTTTGACATTTTTATTATACAATATTTAATTATGATACGAAGTTTATTTTTAGTAATTAATAGCAAGAATTTGGGGGCAATATGAGCGAAGAAAATAATTATAATGATGAAAAATATTTTGATGATAATTGCATTTTTTGTAAAATAATAAAGAAAGAAATAATTTCTGAAATTATATATGAAGATGAATATACAATCGCTTTTCATGACCAAAGCCCAAAGGCAACCGTTCATATACTCGTTGTACCAAAGATACATGTTAAAGATATTACAGAAGTAGATAGTTTTTTTATCTCCAAAATAACAAATACTATTCAATTGCTTGCAAAAGACCTAGTATTAAAAGAAAAAGGTTTTAGAGTAATAACAAATTGTGGGGCGGGGGCGGGGCAAACAGTATGGCATTTGCATTTCCATATGCTTGCTGGTAAATACAAGCATTTTTAATTATTTTTTATAGAATTTGTATGAATATCCATATATATTTCTATATTCACAGATAAAATATAGTATTGCATTTTAATTTGAAATACAATAACATATATTTATATAACAAAATTTATAATTCTGATTAGGAGGAAAAATGAAAAAATTATTATTTTTAATCGTAGGTTTATCTTTCATCATCTCTTGTGCAGCGGATGAAAAAAAAGAGGTAGGAACATCAGAAAATGAGACATTAGTCTTTGGTAATATAGTACGTGATATGAAAGATGTTTGGAATGCTTCTAGTGTTAAAGCATTTGAATATGCTGCTGACAAAAAAAATGTTGAGGTTATCATTCTTGATTCAGAAAATGACCTTGAAAAATCTGTGGCATTAATGGAAGAACTTATACAAAGAGAGGTTGATGGCATATCTATATATCCTATCTCTCCCGACCAAGCAACAACATTGATTAGAATGGCAAATAATGCAAATATCCCTGTTACCATAGAAAATTATCCGCTAGACCCAAGTGCGGGCGATTTTGTAGCAACTATAGCCGCCAAATATGCTACAATAGGGGCAAAGGCTGTTACTTATATTTCAGAAAAATGGCCTGGTTCTAAGGTTCTTTTTGCAGCTGGTGCTAAGGGCGATGGAGTATATGAAGAATATCAAGCGGGTATAGACCAAGCACTATTAGACACAGGCAATAAAATATCAATCGTTGGTATTGTACATGGCGATTGGCAAACTGAAAAAACATTAAATGTTGTACAAAACTTTATACAAACAGGAAAAGAATTTGATGTTGTATTTGCTAATAATGAACTTATGGCTCAAGGGGCTTATAGGGCATTGAAAGAAGCAGGGCTTGAAGATAAAGTAAAGATTGTATCAACAGGCGGTAGCGGCTATGGGCTTGATATGATTAGAAATGGCGAGCTCACAGCAACTATGTCTGCACCTGTTTCATTACAAGGGCTTATAACTTTTAGAAATCTATATCAACATGCCAATGGCAGAACTCCACCAAAAGCAGAAACATTGCCAACTATAGCTGTAGATATAGATAATATAGATAGTGCTATAAGCTGGGATGTTTCAGATAGTGCTATAGATTTTATTGGCGGATTAGAGTAAAACTATATTATAATTAGGGTAAAAATATGAAGGAACAATCATTTCTTGAAATACAAAATATTACTAAATATTTTGGAAGTTTGAAAGTTCTTTCTGATGTATCGCTAGATATAAAAAAGTCGGAAATATTATCCATTGTTGGAGAAAATGGTGCTGGAAAGTCAACATTGATGAAAATACTTTCTGGGGCATTATCTCCAAGCAGTGGTGATATAATATTTGATGACAACAAATATGAATCTTTCACACCCAAATTATCAAAAAAACTTGGCATAGATATTATTTATCAAGAAAATATACTTGTACCTACAATGAATATTATAGAAAATATTTTTGTTGGTAGAGAAATCTCTAGTTTATATGGCTTAATAAATAGAAAAAAAATGCTCCAAATTGCAAAAGAAGGACTCGATTTTCTATCATTAAAACTAGATTTAAACAAAACAATCGAAAATTTAAGTATCGCCGAACAACAGTATGTAAAGCTATTAAAAGCTGTCATATTTAAACCACGCATTCTTATTATGGATGAACCTACATCAATGTTTAATGCCCTTGATGCACAAAAAGTTCTATCGATGGTTTCAAATATATCTAAAAATGGCATAAGTGTTTTATATATATCCCATTTTTTGAAAGAAGTAATACAAATATCTGATAGAATTGCTATTCTAAGGGATGGAAACCTCATTTCAATATTAGATAATAAAAATCATGATACATCAATTGAAAGCATAACAAAAGATATGATAGGTCGACCGATGAGTGCCTTTTATAAAAAAGAGCAAAGCAATATAACAGATGATATTCTTGAAGTTAGAGATTTTATACCATACAAAGGCTTTGGCAAAATTAATTTCAGATTAAAAAAAGGTGAGATATTAGGAATAGCCGGCATGGTTGGCTCTGGGCGTACATCACTACTACAATCTATTGTTGGTGCTATACCTATATATCAAGGTGAAATATTTATAAATAATATTGCTACAAAAATCAACAATCCACGTGATTCTATAAAACATAGTATAGCTTATATTACAGAAGATAGGCAAAAACTAGGCTTAATGTTAGAGCATTCTGTTACATCGAATATGGTTATTGTAGGGCTTAGAGATAAAATTAAATCTTTCTTTACAAATATAAAAAGCCATTCTAAATATATCGAGCATATTGTAGAAAAATTAAAAATCAAAACATCATCACTCGATAAAGAGGTGAAATTTTTGAGTGGTGGTAATCAACAGAAATGTGTATTAGGTAAATGGCTATTTGAAGATAGTCAGATATTTATTTTTGATGAGCCTACTCGTGGTATAGATATAAATTCAAAACATGAATTTTATAAATTTATAAATGAACTTGTATGTAATGGCAAATCTGTTATCATCGCTTCTTCAGACATGGCAGAAATTATATCGCTTAGTGATAGGATTATTGTAATGAAAAATAAATCTATATCTACCCTACTTCAAAGGCATGAGTTTTCAGAAGAAATAATATTAAAACATTCATTAGGAGTTATCTAGTGATTTTAATTGGTAAATATAAAGTAGAACAAAAATTATTCTTAGTCAGTATAATCATATTTATATTTTTGATTGTAGGTTTAATAAACCCTAGATTTTTCAGTTTCACAAATATAATGGCAATACTACAACAAATATCTGTACTTGGCATATTAACTATGGCTATGGCTTTAGTTTTAATTATCGGTGGTGTAGACCTTTCGATAGGCACAATAATGGTTTTGTCAGGCGTTATAATCTCAAGAAGCCTTGAAGCAGGCATGCCCATCGCTATTGCCATAATGCTTGGGCTATGTGCGGGCATTTTATGTGGAATATTAAATGGGCTACTCATCAGTAAAACAAAATGTATCCCCCTCATTATAACTCTAGGCACAAGTAATCTATTCTTTGGATTGTCTTTAATAATATCTCAAGGCAAGTTTCTACACTTCAAAGGTGTATTTAATATTATAAGCGATACAAAAATATTTGGATTATTCCCTAGTGTTTTATTACTGCTATTTTTGGTTGTGGCAATAACTTATTTGCTATTAAATTATACAAAATTTGGGCGAAGGGTTGTGGCTATCGGTGGTAACGAAGAAAATGCCTATCTATCGGGTATAAATGTAGATGTTTATAAAATTGCTATCTATGCTTTTAGTGGCTTTATTTCATCTATTGCCTCAATAGCCCTTGTATCTAGGCTAGACTCTATAATCGCTACAGCAGGGCAAGGATATGAACTGTCTGCTCTAACAGCGGCTATCATAGGAGGTGTAACATTTGAAGGCGGGCGTGGTAGTATTGAAGGGGCTTTCCTCGGTGTTATAATGATAGGGCTAGTAAATAATGCTATGACTGTTCTCTCTGTCAACTCATATCTTCAAACAGCTGTTACAGGTGTTATAATTGTTATTGCTGTTGTAGTGAGTAATGCTGATAAAATATTAAAAAGAAATAATTAAACTAGGAGTATTATTCATGATAAATATAGGTATAATTGGGATAGGATTTGTTGCATCATTACACATAGCAGCATATAAAAAAATGAGCGATGTTAAAATAAAAGCCATATGTGATAATGACATAGAAAAACTTAAAGTGTTAGAAAAAGATATACCTGATGTTACAATTTATACAGATATAGAAAGCATTATTAAAGATGCCAATATCGATGTTATTGTTATTTGTACACCATCATTTCTACATTATGAATGCATAAAACTTTGTATTAAATATAAAAAAAATATATTCTGTGAAAAACCACTCACTTTATCATTAAAAGAAAGCGAAGAAATTATTGATGAAGTTAATAAAAACAATCTAAATATGATGGTTGGTCATGTGTTAAGATTTTGGCCTGAATATATTATTATTAAAGACTATATCGATAACAATAGGCTCGGACAAATCAAAGGGGTGTATGGTTCAAGGCTATGTCAAATGCCCTCTTGGAATATTTGGAATACAGACCCAAAATATAGTGGTGGTGCTCTTTATGATTTACATATTCATGATATTGACTTTATAAATTATGTATTTGGCAAGCCTCGCGATGTTGTTGCAAGGGGGTGCCATAATGAAAAATATGCTTGGAATAATGTTTCTTCTATGCTCACATATGATAATTTTTGTGCTAATATAGAAGGCTCTAATCAAATGTCTTCTGGCTACCCATTCACCATGACTATGCATATTGTTGGTACAGATGCCTCTATCGAATATATTTTTAAAGCTGGGGCAAATCTAGAAGATATAAACTCATCAAAACGTGAATTGCTATTTTATATAAATGACAATCCCGTTCAAAAATTAGATGTAGAATATTTTGATGCCTATGAAAATGAATTCTCATACTATATAGACTGTCTTCAAAATTCAAAAAAAATGGAAATGGTATCTTTAGAATCTGTAAGAGATACTATGGAAATTATTGACTCTATAGAAAAAAGTCTAAATACTTTTAGAGTACTGCGTACGCTTTAGTCGCACATTTAAATATTTATACAACATTTAAAGTACTGCAGTATTACATATGTTCAAATTGCATGATTACATACCATATTTAATTTCTTTTAATATTAAATATAATATTAAAAGCATGATATCGTTAAAGTAAGTAGGAAAAGTTTGACTTTTTTTTGTTATGAGAATAGACTTGTTAGACATAATATAAAATTTAAATATAAGGAACTAATTAAATGGATTATAAAGTAAAAGACATTAGTCTTGCCGAAGCGGGCAAATTAAAAATTGATTGGGCAGAAAGTCGAATGCCTGTAATGATGGCATTACGTGAAAAGTATTCAAAAACTCAGCCACTTAAAGGACAAAGAATAGCAGGTTGTTTACATGTAACAAAAGAGACAGCTGTTTTAATTAGAACACTCAGAGCCGCAGGCGCACAGATTGCGTGGAGTGGATGTAATCCGCTTTCAACTCAAGATGACATAGCAGCAGCACTCGCAGCAGAAGGGATAGAAATTTATGCTTGGTATGGTCAAAATACAGAGGATTTTTATTGGTCAATAGATCAAACATTAAAAATGAAACCAACTCTAACTCTTGATGATGGGGCAGATTTAATATTTACAGTACATAACAAATATAAAGACCTTGTAAAAGATATAATAGGTGGAACAGAAGAAACAACAACAGGTGTTCATAGACTTCGTGCTATGGCAAATGATGGCAAACTACTCTACCCTGTTATTGCTGTAAATGATGCTGAAACAAAATGGGATTTTGACAATGTATATGGTACAGGTCAATCATCACTTGATGGAATATTACGAGCGACTAGCGTACTTCTTGCGGGTAAAAACTTTGTTGTAGCAGGATTTGGGCATTGTGGTCGTGGTTGTGCATTGAGAGCCCAAGGAATGGGAGCAAATGTCATAGCTACTGAAGTAAAGCCTACAGCAGCATTAAAAGCTACACTTGAAGGTTGTAGAATTATGCCGATGGAAGAAGCAGCAAAAGTTGGTGATATTTTTATTACAGCTACTGGCATGAAAGATATTCTAACTGGTAGGCATTTTGAAACTATGAAAGATGGTGCTATAATATGTAATACAGGGCATTATGATTGTGAAATAAATATCCCTGACTTAGAAAAACTTGCCACATCAAAAAGACAAATGCGTGATAATTGTGAAGAATACACTATGCCAAATGGTAATCGTATATATTTACTAGCACAAGGACGCCTGATAAATCTTGCTGCTGCTGAGGGACATCCTTCTGAAGTTATGGATATGAGTTTTGCTAATCAATTCTTAGCACAAGTTACTCTAGCTCAATCTGGAAAAGACATGGCCAATACAGTACATGATATACCTAATGAGCAAGACCAAGATATCGCTTTGATAAAAATTCAAACTATGAATTATGGAATAGATAAATTAACAGAGGAACAAATAAAGTACTCTACAGACTATAGTGCAGGAACTTGATGGGCTCGTTGCTTTTAAATTATAAGTCTTTTTCAAGAATAATATTAATTTCAATATTTTTTGATTTTATGGTACGCCGCCTATTTATTGTAACATTTATGCCGCGTACTATAAAATATTTAGTAACAGCAAATTATATTATATTAACTGTATGCATCGTTGCTTTGGTTTTTTATAGAATATACGAATTTATTCTATCTTCAGAAAAACGGATTATAAAAATACCCATAATTTTTGGTGGGCTTGGTTTTATAATTTTAATGTTAGTCCTTTTATATCTAAGAACATTCAATCTTTTATACTATATTCTATACTTTGTTTTTTATTTGATGCTTTTTATTTTATATATACCACTATTATATCTTTTAGTGTCAAAGTCGAAAAGTGAGTATAAACTCGCTATATCTATATTTATTTCTGTATTTATTGTTTCATTTGTATTAAATAATCTATTAAATATATCATCTGTAATACCAGATATATTAAGATTTGAAAATTTTGTTTTTTATCTCAATAAAATATCGATATATAGTATATTAGCTATTATTTTATATTTTTCATTTTATTCATTAGAAAACATGACTATTCTTAGAACCCCCACACAAATATCAAAAATAGTTGTAATATTTATTATTTTTTTAATATCAGCGATTATCTATCGTTCCACTTTCTCTAATGCTTTTATTGAAATCTATAAAGCATTATCTATTAAAATCATAATGCCCGATTTTATTTATATTTTAACAATAATTGCTTTTATATTTTCACTTTTAAAAATATCATTTGTTCGTTCCCCACAGAGGATGTATTTTTTTGCATTAGCTATATTTATAATGTCAGGCTTATCATCTAGCGATTTATATCTAAGAGTGCTATCTATTTTCTCTTTGATAGAAATGATAACTTTATCTAAAATATAAAAATCAATTGAAATAAATATATTAATGATATACTATTTTATGCAGTTTCATTCTACAATTATTTAATCGGAGTAAAAATGGAAAAGGTAAATATAGAAAATGTTGATATAATATTATCACACCCTGATGTCTTAGAAACAAAATGGCAAGGGGAGCAAGATATAATAAGGCAGATACTAGCCTCTTGGATAAAAATAGATGATAAAGATATTCCGCTAAATCCAAGGATAATAGGTAAACCTGGTACAGGCAAAACAACTGTAGCATATCATGTTGCCAAAAACATTATGAATCAAGATGTATATATCTTTCAATGTACAGTAGATACAAGACCGGAAGACCTCATAATTACCCCCGTTATATCTGACGAAAATAGAATAAACTATCATGCCTCTAGTTTAGTTTCTGCTATGATAAAGGGTGGCATTCTTATCCTTGATGAGGCGAATAGAATGAGTGAAAAAAGTTGGGCTTCTCTTGCCCCACTGCTTGATGATAGAAAATATGTAGAAAGTATTGTCGCTGGTGTTAAAATAAAAGCACATGAAGATTTTAAGATTATTGCAACGATGAACGATGATGCCTCTACTTTTGATATACCCGAATATATACATTCTCGTTTGCAGCCTACAATAGAAATAACATTCCCTAATGCAAAAGAAGAATATGATATAATAAAAATCAATATTCCATTTGCAGATGAAGATTTACTAAAAATAACAGTTGGTTTTTTGCAAAAAGCACATGATTATAATAGTATTTTTTCTGTTAGAGATGGTATAAATATTGCAAGATATGCGATGAAGTTAAAGCATGAAAACTATATACCTGATATTGAAGATGCATTTCTTTTTGCATTAAAATCTATACTCGGTAAAGATGGCTTAAATATTATTGCCCTTATCAATAAACAAAAAAACAGAGATAATCAAAATAATTCTAATAATAATGATGATGATAAATAATTAGAAATATCCCTATATATATATATATTCATTTTTAATGTTTTATTTTATTAAAAAATATGATATTCTTATCAAACTATATTTTATAATACAAAAGAGGTATATAATTTTTATGAAAATTTTATTATTATTTGTTTGTTTATTGTCTTTCTTCTCATGTAGTAAAAAAAATAATGAAAAAGACAATGGAAAATATGCAGACAGCATCTACCATAATGGCATGATATTGACTATGGATGACAAAAATAAAGAAGTAGAATCTGTCGCTGTAAAAGACGGAAAAATTATCTATGTTGGTAATTTTTCAGACATAGACAATCTGGATATTAAGGGTAAAAATACCAAATTGATAGACTTAGAAGGCAATACGATGCTACCGGGTTTTGTAGACCCACATAGCCATGTATTCGTTGTAGGTATTCAATATATGTCAGCAAACCTATACCCATCACCAGACGGCAATGCTAGTAGTGTTGATGAGGCAATAAATATACTAAAAGATTACTATGAAACTAACCCAGAGTTATATAAAGAAACAGGCTATATTGTAGGCTCGGGTTATGATGATGCCCAACTTAAAGAAAAACGCCATCCAAATAAATTTGAATTAGATAAGGCATTCCCAGATAAGCCAGTATATTTAATACATCAATCAGGGCATGTAGCGGTTGCCAATAGTAAAGCATTAGAACTGCTTAATATTAATTCTAATACAGAAAATCCACAGGGTGGAGTCATACAAAGAATTAGTGATACTCAAGAACCAAATGGAGTATTAGAAGAAATGTCTCATTTTATAGCCCTAGGCACTATATTAAATGTAAAACAAGAGTTTTCTGAAGATATGCTTGAAAAAGGCATTGATACTATGATTAGCTATGGCTATACAACTACCCAAGAAGCACGAGCAGGCGAGGGGCAAGTCGATTTAATGGAAAGCTTTTCTAAAAACAAAGGGCTCGATATAGATGTTATTGTGTTCCCCGATGTATTTATGGCTCCTAATGCGATAACAAATGCAAGCAAAACATATGAAAAAGGCAAACGCTATCGTATTGGCGGTATAAAGATAAGTCTTGATGGTTCACCACAGGCGAAAACTGCTTGGAGAGACACGCCATATGTAGTCCCACCACAAGGGCAAGACAGTAATTATATGGGATACCCCGCAGTGTCTAGAGAAGATGCTATTGAAAAAATAGATTTGGCATTTAAAAACAATTGGCAGGTACAAGCTCATGCTAATGGAGAGGCTGCAATTGAACTATTTATTGAGGCTGTAGAAAAGGCTATCAAAAAATATGGGACAAATGATTATCGCCCTGTTCTTATACATGGACAATTTGCAAGAAAAGAACATATTAAAAAAATGGCTGAATTAAATATATTTCCTTCACTATACCCTCTTCATACATATTATTGGGGAGATTGGCATAGCGAACAAACTATAGGCGAACCCGGTGTAAATCATATCTCTCCTACTGGTTGGGCATTAGAAGAAGGCATGATGTTTACAACCCACCATGATGCCCCTATAGTACCTCCAAACGCCATGATGACAATATGGGCTACTGTAAATAGAATATCAAGAGATGGTAAAGATATAGGCAGCAAGGAACAAAGCCCAAGTGTATATGATACATTAAAAGCTATGACAATTTGGAGTGCATATCAAAGTTTTGAAGAAGATAGCAAAGGCTCAATTGAAGTTGGTAAGCTTGCTGACTTTGTAGTGCTTTCAGAAAATCCACTAGAGGTTGATAAAATGGATATAGCAGAAATACAGGTATTAGAAACTATAAAAGAAGGTAAATCAATATATACAAAGCCTGCTGATGCTTAATCTACTCATTGTAATGGTGTACTTGGTTGTTTGACTTTTTTGAAAATTATAGTATAATTCTTATCAAAATAAGTTCAAAAATTAAAATGTAAAATTAAAGGAGAAAAATATATGGCATCTATTAAACCATTAGGTGATAGGGTACTTTTGAGAGTATTAGAACAAGCAGCAAAAACTACTGCAGGCATAATACTACCAGATACAGCTAAAGAAAAAACACAAAAAGCTGAAGTCGTTGAAATTGGTGATTGTGAAGACATTAAAGTAAAAAAAGGCGATATTGTAATATATGATAAATACGCTGGAATACAGATTGAAGAAAATGATATCGAGTATTTAATAGTAAAAAATGAAGAGATTGTAGCTGTATTAAAATAATTTAATTAAATAATTAAAATCAAAAAGCCTTGAAATAGCAATTATTTCAAGGCTTTTTTTATCAAAAATTTCATAAAAATTTTAAAATAGAATTAAAGATTAAATATTTTTATGACGAAACTAAACATAACTTGTTCAAGGATGAACTTGTAAATATTTCACGGAGGAACCATTATGGTAATCAACCACAATATCAGTGCGATTAATTCGCAAAGGACTCTTAAATTTCGCCAAGTCGCTCTTCAGGACGATTTTGCCCGTATCTCAAGCGGAAGAAGAATCAATAAAGCGGGAGATGACGCCTCAGGTCTCGCTGTTTCTGAAAAGATGATAACTCAAATGCGTGGTTTAAGACAAGCTGAAAGAAACACTCAAGACGGTATTTCTTTTATTCAAACAACTGAAGGATATCTAGAAGAAACAGTACAAATACTACAGCGTGTTCGTGAGCTTGCTGTACAGTCTGCTAATGGTATCTACTCTGACGAAGATAGATTATATATCCAAGTCGAAGTATCTCAACTTATTGACGAAATAGACCGTGTTGCTTCACATGCACAGTTTAACAGAATCAATATGCTTACAGGGCGTTTTGCTAGATTTACTGGAGAAAATACCCCAGCTGCTTCTATGTGGCTACAAATCGGTGCTAACATGGACGAAAGAACAAAACTTTATGTTGGAACTATGAGTAGTCAAGGTCTTGGCCTTAAAAATGCAGCAGGAAGTTCTGAAGTTGCTACATTCATAAGTATCTCTACTTCTGATAAAGCAAACACCGTTATAGGTATGGTAGACACTGCTCTTATGAAAGTACTAAAGCAGCGTGCTGACTTAGGTGCTTATCAAAACAGATTAGAAATGACAGCTGAAGGTTTAATGGTAGCTTATGAAAATACAACTGCCGCTGAATCTAGAATTGGTGATACAGATATGGCTGAAGCTTCTGTTAAACTTGCAAGAGATCAGATTCTTAATCAAGCTAACGTTGCTATGTTGGCCCAAGCAAATCAGATTCCTCAAGCTGCTTTACAGTTACTACAGTAATTATATCTGAAATAAAAAAGATATTAAAAGCGTTTCCTTATTTTATAGGGAGACGCTTTTTTATATACTTTATTATGAACGAATGATACAGCAGCAAATCATGCCCTATCATTCGTTTATAAGCAAATTTTATATTTTAATAATATTTCCACTATCCAAAGATTTAACCACAGCACATACTGCCTCAATAGAACGCCTTACATCCAAAGGGTCTGCAACAATGGCCTTTTTATTATCTTTTACACAATTTGAAAAATACTCAACTTCCATCTCATATGGGTCACGAGTACTTGCCTCTTGTTTCTCTGGCTCTTTACCATTTTGATATAACACTAGACTATTTTTAGCAGATGATAAATCTTCAAGATTAAAACCTGCCGAGAATGAAAACTCAGCAGTCGCTTTTTCGCCAACAACACGTAGATTCATAGAAAATGGATAGTTATCTGTAATACCAAAAGCCACTTCAGCCGTTGCGTTCACACCATTTTTAAATCGGAGTGTACTATTTACAAAATTATAACAACCATTAGAGGCTTTTTTTCCAGTAGCATAGACTTCGCTAACATCTCCAAACAAGTAGCATAAAAAATCAATATCATGCACATGTAAATCATATACACCACCACCACTTTGTTTTGCATCTGCATACCAAGGGTTTGTTGGATGTTGCCCTAATCTAAAAGCTGATACAAGTCTTATATCACCAAAGATACCTTCATCTACCCATTTTTTTATCTGTACATATTCAGGCCAAAAACGTAGCACCTGCCCTATCATAAATATTTTATCTTTTTTATTAACAGCAGCAAGCATTCTATCAACAGAATCTAATGTTAACGAGAATGGCTTTTCACAAAGTATATGTTTATCATGTTCTGCCACAAGAAGAACCATCTCTTCATGTGAAGATGTCGGTATACATATATCAACAAAATCTATATTACTACCCTCTGTCTTAAGCATCTCACTTGCAGAAGAATAACCCTTACAAGCATATGTAGCAACAAAATCGTCCATAGCTTTTTTATCTATATCCGCAATAGCAACTACATTAACACCTATATTTTTGTATCCTTTGGCATGGGTTGTCCCCATGAATCCACCACCAACTATAGCAACATTCGGCATAAAACACTCCTAAATAAAAAATAATTTCTATCGATTAAAAAACAATACTAATATTTATAAACTAGCAAGGAAACTTTTTTCTTCCCAATATAGCATCCATAGATGATGATGTATTATATATTATCTGATATGGATAATGCGTATATGGAGGAATCATCTCGCCTGTACAATACGAATCATAGCCTATCTTGCCAAGTTCTTCCATAACAGCCGGATAGTTCACATCGCCTGAAAGTATATCTACAAAAGAACCAAGTGTACCAGGGTTTTTTCTATAATCTTTGAAATGCACTTTTTTTATTCGTTTGCCCAATATCTTTATCCATTGCTCGGCATAACCACTATATATAACATTGCCAACATCAAAATATGAACCGACATATTCACTTTTGAACGAATCTATAAAATCACGCATCTCAAGTGGTGAAAGTAAATATTTATTCCAAACATTTTCAATACCAATAGACACTTTATATTCTTTTGCTGTATCAACTAACTTAGAAATACAATCCTTCGCCCTCGAGTAGGCATCCTCATATTCTACAACTTCAGTCCCTTCGATAAAATCAACAGCAACATAGCCGGGAACAAGTAATATTGTATCAGCACCTAGCATAGAAGCAACTTCAATCTGTCTCTTTATATAAACAAATGCCCTATCCCTTATAGACTTATCCGAAGATGTCATCGGATTGCCCCAAGCAAGATTTGAAGCAAAACTAGGAATAGCAAGCCCCATATCAGAAGCCATTTTTTTTGTTTCTAGTATATCTTTTTCACTCTTAGTCAAATCTTCTTCTGTAAGACTAAGCTCTATACCCTCAAAGCCCGCGTCTTTGGCAATAGTAAATATATCTTTTAATGAACTAGTTGCAGGAAAAGACCAAATATTTATACCTTTTTTTATCATACTGTACACTCCCATATTATTTCTTAAAATTAAACAATTCCAAAATCAGTATAATACTTTTAAATATTGTTGTCAATATAAAATATAAAAATTATGTTAACAAGTAATTTAATATTATTATAATTAAAAAAATGGGCGCTCGATTAAAAGCACCCATTCAAATTATTATTATTAATTTTTACTATTCTACAAAAACGTAAACCCCCAGCCATTCGCTCTAAATTTACTCTTATTAGCTTCAAGAGTAGCAATTCTAACATTCTCTGTAGCTGTGCCACTAAATGCATCAGAATGTAAACTTAGTGAATCAGACGATATCGCAATAACCATATAATTCAAAGCATCGCAGGAAGCAAACGCAGCAGATGCAATAGTTATAGCCAAAGGAATATCAACCTCCTCCAAAGCAGGGCAGGAAGAAAATGTATTATTGCCAATACTTGTAGCTACTGGAAAATCAACAGTCGTCAAAGTAGCACTGTTATGAAATGCAGAATTTCCAATACTTTCGGCTTTAGGAAGACTAATATTAATCAACGAATGGCAGTTCATAAACGCAGAATATCCAATGCTTATAGCTACTGGAAAACTAACAGTCGTCAAAGCAGTGCTGTTCCGAAATGCCTGATTTTCAATAATTGTGGCTTTTTCGGCACTAACAGAAACAATACTTATAATTGGAGCAGTGTCATCGTTACCAACATGAAGAGCATCCACAGGAATTACTTCAATATTCGGAAACTCAAGTTTAATTTTACGTGTTGCTGCATCAATGTGTAAAATCCTTTTTAAATCAATAAATTCGGCTGTTAGTGGCGAACCGCTGTCTGTAATTATCCAAACATTTTCAACTGGCAAAGTTGTAGGAACTGTTGCAAGCGTAAATTCTACACTAGGCTCAGTAGGATTGGGAGGGTAGATAGGCTTGGGAGGGTCGGTAGGGTTGGTAGATTGCTCTCCACAACTAATCATCATTAACGAAATCACAAAAATCACAAAAATAAGACGAATTTTAGAATCCCAAAAAATTAATCTCTTATGCATAATACACTCCTTTATATATATCACTTACCTGAAATATAATATGTAAAGTTAAAATGTAAAGTTAAAATATAAAATTATTCTATTTGTCTTCAATCTGCCAGAATAATATTAACATATGTAAATGATTAAATTTATAAATATTTTTTTTACATATTGACAATCAAAAAATAAAAAACTATACTTAAATTAGGTATAGCATTAAGAGATTCTTATTTTCTGTTATAATCTAAAAAATATTTTAAGGAGTCTAAGATTTTATGAAGGCTATTCTATTTATCTTTATAATAATTCTTTCGACATTGTTTTTATCATGTACAAAAAATCAAAATAATAACAATACATCCGATAAAACCGCCTATGTACCAATGAGGTCAACTTCTCATTATGATGTCGCAAATGAAATGTCTGAAATTATAGTTGATGGAGTACTTGATGAAAATATTTGGGATAATATAAGCCCCATAGAAGGTTCGTTTCATTATCCTTGGCAAAATATTAGATCTCCAAAAAACAATTTTCAAGGCATTTCAAAGCGAAGGCAATTTCTATTTTAGCTTTATCTCATATGATAAAGATATCGTTTTTGCAAAAGATTGGAACGGAGAAAGAACTGTTGATAATGAGGATAGAGTCGAAATATTTTTTGCTCAACCTTCAAGTATAGATAAGCCCGGTGATAATGGCATGCCTAAATATTATACTATAGAAGTAGACCCACTTGCTCGAGTTCATGATTATTCTGTCGTTTATTATAGAAATCTTGATAGCGATTGGAATATGGATGGGCTTATAACTAAAGCAACTATAGATGATGATAGTTATACGCTTGAAGCAATGATACCTATCAATACATTAAAACAGTTAAATTTAATCAATTCCGATGGATATATGAGAATAGGTTTATATAGAGCAGAATTTTCTATGAACGATGATGAAACAATAGATATGAAATGGATTTCATGGGTAAACCCTAAAACAAAAAATCCTGATTATCATGTAGATTCTTCTTTTGGGGAGTTTAGGTTTATAAAATAGTTAATAATACAATGTTTCAAATGCTATTTTACAAATGTGTATATCATGTATAAAAGCATGTAATATAAAAAAATTAAGGAGTTAAGTCATGAAAAAAGTTATCTTATTACTAATATTATTATTGCCAATATTTGTGGCAGTCTCATGTGGAGGCAAAGACGCAAATAGTGGCGATAAAAAAAAGATTGTCTATTGGTCGATGTGGAATGAGGTTGAGCCACAAGGTCAAGTTATTAAGCAAGCTATAGCTGATTTCATGGAAAAAAATCCTGATGTCAAAGTTGAAATCAACTGGAATGGTAGAGATATAAGAAAAACGTTACAGCCTGCACTAGATAATAAGCAAAAAATAGATTTATGGGATGAAGATTTAGAGCGTACAACTGTTTCATGGGGCAAATATGGTCTTAATCTTGACGAATATGTCGAAGCTTCATATGATACAACAGAAGGCAAGCCTTATCAAGATTTTGTTATGAGGTCATTGATTGAAGTATCTAAATCTTATTCTAAAGATGGTTCAATATATTCAATACCGTATCAGCCTTTCATGTTTACTGTAATGTATAATAAAGACCATTTTGCAAAAGCTGGTATAACAAAAAATCCAGAAACATGGGCTGAGTTCTTAGATGCATGTGCAAAATTAAAAAATGCTGGCTATATCCCAATGACAGTTGATGATGCTTATGTACAGGTTCTACTTGGATATCAATTGGCAAAATACAAGGGGTCTGATTGGGTGAAAAAGTTGGTTTTAGAAGGTCTTTGGGATGACCCTGTTGTATTAAAGGCTGTGCAAGATTGGCAAAAAATGTATGAGCTTGGATATATTTCACCAAATGTAGCTGGAAATAAATTCCCACAAGGACAGCAAGAAATAGCAAATGGCGAAGTATCAATGTATTTAAATGGTACTTGGCTTGTAAATGAAATTATGCCTTCAACAGGACCAGATTTCCCATGGGGACAATTCCTTTATCCTACTGTAGAGGGTGGAACAGATACAATATATGATACAAGTTATGGTAGTCAAGGGTTTCAGGTTAATAAAAACACAAAATATCCTAATGAAGTTTTTGCTCTTATAATACATCTTACAACTGGAGAATGGGATAAGAAACTTGCTCAAAACACATTTGGTGCCCCTGTTGCAAGTACAACAGATTGGCCAGTGCAGCTTTCTGATGCAAAGGATTTATTCCCAAAACTTGAAAAGGTATATCCTTTTGCAGCAGGGATTGAATACAATAAAGATAAAATCCCTACTATAGTTGCAAATTTTATAAGAGTTATATCCGGGCAACTGACATCTGAAGATTTTATAGTAGAAATGAAAAAATAATATTTTATTTTATAAATATATTTGATAGTGGTAAATAAAGTAATTACTAGGAGGCTGGCTATGCTAAAAAAAGGAAGATTAACTATGATAGTAGTTTTTTTAGCACCTGCTATTGCCTTCTATATTCTGGTGTTTTTGTACCCGACTATAAGAACTGTTATTATGAGTTTTTACAAGATGGGAACAGTGTCGGATAGATTTGCCAATTGGAGTTTTGTTGGTATATCTAATTATATCTGGCTATTTCAAAGTCCACTGTTTTTGCAGTCGCTATCAAATATATTCTTTATATGGCTTTATGGCGGTGTAATTATATTTTTCTTTGCTTTACTTTTTGCTGTAATTCTTACATCAGGAGTAAAGATTAAATCATTTTATCGCTCTGTTATATATCTACCAAATGTAGTTTCTGCGGTTGCAATGGCTACCATGTGGATACACTATGTCTATAATACTAGATATGGTATATTGAGAGAGATATTTAACTTTTTGGGTATTGAAAAATTGGCAGCCACTCAATGGACATCCCCTGATAATGTATTTATGGCTTTAATAGTCGCGTATTCATTTGGTATGGTCGGATATTTTATGCTTATATTTATGGCAGGTATAGAAAGAATACCTAAAGATTATTATGAGGCGGCGACTATTGATGGGGCAAATGTATTTTCTCAATTTTTTAGAATAACATTACCATTACTTCAAGATATTATGAGAACCAATGTTATACTTTGGACGATTAATGCTGTTGGATTTTTTGTTTGGTCTCAGCTATTCTCACCACTTGTCCCTGAACCGGGAACTGTAACACCTATGATATACATGTATCAGGAGGTATTTGGGACTAGCACTGTTGTGATAGATAGAAATGTTGGCAATGGAGCAGCTGTTGGTGTTACACTTACAATTATTGTTGTTGCTTCGTTTACAATTACTAACTTAATATTTAGAGACAAAAAAATTGAATTTTAATTTTTAGGAATGTTATCATGCAAAAAAATAAAATTAATTATAAACAAATAGGACTTATCCCCGGCTATTTGCTTGTTTCAATGTGGTGCCTTTTCACATTTTTTGTTATTGGTTGGATCATGTTAGCATCTTTATCTACAACATCAAATATATTTAAAAACGATCTTTTTGCAGACGGCATTCATCCCGAAAATTATGTGAAGGCACTTATAACGCATAATGTGGCAAAATATTTTTTGAACTCTATTATATATACAGTAACATCATGTATAGGTATTATAGTTGTAGCAGCACCAGCAGCCTATGTTTTGGCAAGATTTCCATTTCGACTTAATGGTGTCATACAAAAGGTTTTTATAGCAGCTTTAGGAATACCAGTGATTATGATAATCATGCCATTATTTGGGCTTATTACATCATTAAATCTAACTAACTCTAGAATAGTTTTGATAATCCTTTACATTGGGATAAATGTACCATTCACTTTATTCTTTCTAATAACATTTTTTAAGACTATACCGTTTTCTTTTGAAGAGGCAGCTTCAATTGATGGATGTACACCTATTCAAACATTTTGGAAAGTTATACTTCCACTTACACAACCAGGTATTATCACAGTAACAATATTTAATTTTATAACAGTATGGAATGAATATTTTATGGCTTTGATATTTGCAAATAAAAGCGATTTAAGACCTGTGGCTGTGGGATTATTTTCGATGATACAATCTATGCGTTATACTGGCGACTGGGCTGGTATGTTTGCTGCTGTTGTTATTGTATTTTTGCCAACATTTGTAATATATATATTATTATCCGAAAAGATTATAGCAAATGTTACAGGTGGTGCGATAAAAGGATAAACAAAAAGTATTGTTATAAATGCAACTTATTTTATATTAATTTAACAGGAGTAAATTAAAATGAATATCTTTCTGAGTACACTTACATTACCTGGGGCATTAATAGATGGCTCTAACCCTCTTCCTGTTTTTAGAGATTGGAAAAAAGATCAGCCCGTTGTAAGCGATGGCAGTTTGAGCGAAGAGAATATGGAAAAGATGGGATATGAAATTGGACTAAGAGTATTGCCATATAATATACAAGATAGATATACTAGAAATAAAAAAACTACAGAATTAAAAACTATAGTCATTGAAAATGAAAATCTAAGAGCTATATTTTTATGCGAATATGGTGGCAGGCTTTATTCACTTACAGATATAAAAACAGGTAAAGAACTTTTATTTACAAACCCTGTACTTCAAATGGCGAACCTTTCTACAAGGAATGCTTGGTTTTCGGGAGGTATTGAGTGGAATGTTAGTCAATATGGGCATTCATTACAAACATGCGAGCCTATGTATTTTGCAAAAGTAAAAGACAAAGATGGGCAATATTTTCTTAGGATGTATGAATTTGAAAGGACAAAGAGAGTATATTATCAAATAGATTTTAGACTCCCTAAAAATTCAAAAAACCTATATGCCTATGTCAAAATTATAAATAATGACGATTACAGTAAATCTACATATTGGTGGACAAATATTGCTGTACGCCAAGAAAAAAATCTTAGGGTGTTTTCATCGACAGATGATATCATGTACATATACCCTGAATCTGTTGGTACTAAAGCGGATAAAAAATTTGGTGCTTGCAAAGCAACTGAAATCCCCGGATTAGAAGACCCAAGTTATCCTCTAAATTTCCCATATTCTAGTGAATATTTTTTCCAAAATAAAAAGGACGTTATTAGCCCATGGGAAGTGGCATCATATGATGATGGTTATATGTTTATCGAACGCTCCACAAATGCAATAAGATTTAAAAAAATGTTTTGTTGGGGAAATCTACGTGGGGGTAATAAATGGCAAAAATTCCTCTCCACCGATGATGCGGGCGAATATGTGGAAGTACAGGCAGGCTTAGCCCCCACACAAGTAAATGGATTTGATATAGAAGCTAACAGCATAATAGATTTTATACAAGCATTTACATTTGACAATATTGATAAAGATATCGAAAAAGTATTTGACAAAAGCTATCAAAAATCTAGAGAGTATGTAGAAAATATTGTGGATAAAAATATTGATGAAAGCCATTTGGATAACCTTTTGCCTATATTTAAAAAAGAATCTGAAAGTAGTGTATCTGAAATAATATCTGTTGGTAGCGGATGGGGCTCATTAGAAAATATAAGAAAAGAAAATGAAAATGAAAAACCTCTCCCTTTTAAAGACAGTATGGTATTCCCTATTTCATCTATAGATACAAAATGCCTTCCTTGGATTAATTTATTCAATGAAGGCTATATCAATGAACTTGGCTCAGACGAAATTCCTTTATCATGGATGACAGACATAAATTTTGAACGCATATTAGAAAATAGCATTAAAAATAAAGATAACATTAATGCCACAAGTCAGCTACATTTGGGTGTTATGTATTATGAGAGATTTGAAGAAGATAAGGCTCTCAAGTCATGGCAAGAATCTATATCTATAAAGCCTTCAGCTATCGTATACAGAAACCTATCAGTTTTATATAGAAACAAAAACGATATAAATACCGCCCTAGATTATATGAAAAAAGCATTTGAATATTATAACTCTAGTATGGATCAGGCATTCATCGAAGAATATTTTGAATTATTATTAAAAGCAAAAAAATATGATGATGTTATAAACATATATGAAAATATTATAAATGATAAACAGAAAAGTGAGAAAGCTGTTTCATATTGTGCCTATGCATATCTTGAAAAAAGTGATTATGAAAAACTCCTGCCTATACTAGAGAGAGAGCAGATAAGTATAAGAGAGGGAGAAAATCATCTGCTCGATATTTATTTTATATATCAGGCAAAAATGAAAGCAAAAAATGAAAATATAGAATATAATGGAAGCCTTTTACAAAAGGTCCGACTAGAAATGCTGCCACCCGAGAACCTTGATTTTAGGATGGTTTTTAGATAGAGTATATAAGAGATATTATCTGAAAATAACATTTAATTATGTATAATATTAGGGGTATGTTTTGCACATAAAAACAAGGGACGATATATTATCTGAAATGGGCAAAAAAGAATATGACATCACTATAATAGGTGGTGGTGCAATTGGTGCCTGTATCGCATATAAAGCAAGCCTTAATGGATTAAAGTGTCTCCTACTTGAGAAAGATGACTATGCTTCTGGTGCTTCTTCAAAAAGTACAAAAATGCTAAGGGCTGGCATGTACAATATAACATCAAAAAACATGAGTGAAATTGCACGTTCGCTTAGAGAAAGAAAAAAAATATCGAAGATGATAAATGCAGCCCCTATGCCTGTAATATCTCCTATATATGAAAACTCTTCTATGTTCTTTCATCATAACATAAGAAATATGGTTTATGAAACACTTGGATTATTTTCAAGTGCACATCTACCAAGATTTCATGGGGCAAAACATACAGAAAAACTTATCCCTACATTTAATTCAAAAATCATCGAGGGCTCTCTTGAATATTATGAATATAGTATAAACGATATAAGATATACATTTGAGGCAATATATGGGGCAAAAAATATGTCAGCAGATATATTAAATCATATGAGAGTGCTCGCCTTCGATGAATGCCCAAAAAAAATTGATAAAATTATAGCCCTTGATACACTCAAAAATAAAGAATATAAAATAAAATCAAAATATATTGTCAATGCCACAGGTCATAATATAAACAATATAAATAATATGTTAAAAAACAAAATGCCTAAAAGTGAGATAGATTTTATAAAAGGTGTGAATATATATGTAGATCAAAGCAAAGTCCAAGCAAATTGTGCTATACTTGTACTTGATAAAAAAATGGGCTATAAAATATCTGTTTTACCATATAAATCAAATATAGCTATGATTAGCACTAGTGATAGAAAGCATTATGGTAATGATAATTGCGTATATGCTTCAAGCTCGGGGGTCGACTATATGCTAGATATATACAATAGACATTTTAATATTCCTATAGAAAAGAGTGATATCATAATCACAGAGGCTGCACTGTATTCATATAATAATTTATTATTTGTAGTAAGAGAACATAGAAATTATAACTATATATCAGTAGAAGGAGGCAGTATTACTTTATCCATGCATATAGCAGACAATGTTATAGAAAAAATAACAAAAAAAGCAAAAATGAAATATAATATAAAGTTATTTGACACAAATCTAAATACTATAAACAAACAAAATATAACTATTTCTCAAAAGGCTTTGACATTTATACTATTTTACTATGGGTACGCTAATATCCTAGATAGGATAAATGAAATAATTACAAATGATAGTAAATTAAGCAAATCAATAGATATAGATGAAAGAATACCACTAGCCCTTATACATTATTTTGTAAAATATGAAGATGCTTATACATTAGAGGATATGATGATAAGAAGATTTAATTTCATAATTACAGAAAATGAATTTGGTATTGTATTAGCTAAATATATTGCAGAAGAGATGGCAAAAATTCTCTCGTGGACAGACAGTGATAAAAAAAATGAGATAAGAAAATACACTAATGAAATTAAGAAATTAAGAGTATCTTTATTTTAAAACGAATATAGTGTATACTGTAAATTTCTTGAATATTATGGAGATAGTATGAGACTACAACAAAAGATGCCGGTAACAAGATTTTTGGTATGTCTAAGTGTTTTTGTTTTATTTTTTATATTTGCCAATTTACTTTTATCATTTTATTTTTATAAAAAAGAGACAAATAAATTAAAAGAAAAATACACCAATAATCTATTACATAATAAAATATCTACTATAGACCATACGATATACTCGGCAGATAGGATATTTAATAATTTATATAAAGATTTTATAAACAACAATCTAGATATAAATAAAATAGATTTGGATGCATTCAATCTATTAGATATATATATATATGATGAATCTTCTATAAATAGCAATAGTCAAACATATATTGACATAAAAAATATTGGGCCAAATATTAATGATGGCAAGGATGAATCCATATTTTTTTATAAAAATGATGACAACGATTTCCCTGTAATAATTGTAACAAAATCGATAAAAGAAACAAATAAAATATTAGTTGCTATATTTCATATGTCATATACAACTAAATTTTTCAGTAGATTAAATGATTTAGAAAAAGATGAAAATGTTAATACTTTTATTGTCTATGAGAACAACGATATACTAGCCTTTCATAAATCTCTAGATGATTTTTCTATTATAACAAATACCTATATACAAAAAAATAATGGTACAAATTGTAAGTTTTATTCTATAGATAGTAGTGCCTATAACTATAAATATGTATGTTATAGAAATGTTGCCAATTCCGAATCTGATACTTCATTTTTAATGATTATAATAGCATTTGCTATATTGAATATAATATTTTTTATAGTATTTATTGGTTTCTATATACATTATAAAGCATCAAAAGTAGAAAGTACAACAGACGCTTTAACTGACATATACAATAGAAGACATTTACTAAGTATGATAAATACTTATTCAAAGAAAAAATACTATCCACTTGCATTTATAGTATTGGATATAGATTATTTAAAATTTATAAATGATACATTTGGACATATGAAAGGCGATGAAGAACTTAAAAAAGTCGCTGATATATTAAAAAGTGTGTTTAGAGAAAGCGATATTGTCGCAAGAATAGGTGGCGATGAATTTGCTATACTATTACCAAAAACACCTTCAAATGTAGTGTCTCACTTGGTAGAGAGAATTAAAGAATGTGTAGATAGCATTAATAAAAGAAATACCGATGATGTACCTATCTCTCTAACAAAGGGATTTTATGTTGCAGAACATGAACTTGAAAATACAGAAAAATTATTCCTTGAAGCAGACGAAGACATGTATAAAAACAAAAATCAATCACATAAAGAATACCTAGAATACCTAACAAAATGGTGTGAAGAACATAATGTAAAACCACCAAAATACAATAAATAATTTATATTTATTTATAAGGATATAACAAGTGAATATAGAAAAAGATGTTTTTTTCACAAGAAGAAGTGTAAGAAACTACACAAATAAAAAAATAGAAAAAGCAAAAATTGAATATATTATAAATAGTGGTATGCATGCCCCTAGTGCAAAAAATATAAAATCATGGGAATTTATTGTAATCGATGATAAAAATATATTTACAGAAATAAATAAAATACATCCATATTCAAATATGATACTAGAATGCTCTCATGCGATAATCGTATGTGGAAATTTAGATATAGACAAAGATGGATGCTGGTGGATTCAAAACTGTGCAGCTGCAACTCAAAATATACTACTCGCATCTGAATCTATAGGTATTGGCTCTTGCTGGCTCGGCGTTGCACCATATGAAGAACTCATGACTAAAATTTCAGATATGTTTTCAATGCCATCACATATAAAACCATTCTGTATCATTACATTAGGATACTCTTCTAAGCCACCAAGAATGGCAAAAACTAGATATGAAATAGAGAAAATACACTATAATAAATTTGGAACAAAAATTGACTTTTAATATAATAAGTAAAACAATATTTTAAAACTCTTTTTCTAACAATTTAATAACGCTTGATAATGCTTCCTTGACAGAGTAGTTTCTCACATCATCTCTGTTACCTTCAAATATATAATGCCCAACTTTTATCAAATGTGCTTTATAGAGAACAGCTATATAGACAGTACCAACAGGCTTATTAGGCGTGGCACCAGAAGGCCCCGCTATACCACTTATAGCGATAGATATATCTGAAGATGTTTGTAGCATTGCCCCTCTACACATTTCAGTCACACATTCACTACTCACAGCACCATGTTTTTGAAGCATATTACTACTAACATTAATCATTTTCATTTTCATTTCATTTGAATATGTAACAAAAGAGCCTTTAAAACATTCTGATGAGCCCGCGACAGATGTGATATACGAAGCAAACAAACCTCCTGTACATGATTCGGCTGCTGTTATAGTATAATTTTTTTTAATAAGCATATCAACTAATTTTTCAGCCAATATTTTTAATTCATTATATTGCAAAACGCTTTGACCTCCATAACCATATTTTCAATAGCACTATTATCATTTACATTTGTCCAATTAGGTTTCTCTCTTCGAAACCAAGTCAATTGTCTTTTTGCAAAATGCCTAGTATTTATCTGTACATTATAAATAAGCCTATCATAACTAATAGTTTTATTGACAAGATATTCATAACATTCTTTGTACCCTATCCCTTGCATCGAAGTATTTTTTATATTAACTCCATAATCAATTATACTTCTAACTTCTTCAAGCAAACCATTTTCAAACATATTGATAACACGGGCATTTATATCATCGTATAAAATATTTCTATCTTTATCTATAGCATAATCTAAATATTTTATAGGCATAATAGGTTGTCTTTCATTTTTCATCTCTGAAAATTTTTTGCCCGTTTTATAGTATACCTCAATGGCTCGAATTACACGCCTTATATTTTGTGTATCAATAGTATTATATGAGTCGATATCAATGTTTTTTAATATATCAACCATATAACTATGCCCATGTTGTTCATAATCATCATATAATTTTTTTCTAACGATACCATTGTCATCAGATTCTTTAAAAAGCCCATATTTCAGTGCGGAAGAATAAAACCCTGTACCACCTACAGCAAATATAGGATTAGACATTTTTGGTATTACAGATGCACAAATATCTAAATAATCATTCACTGTAAAATTTAGCTTTGGATCAATACAATCGATTATATTATAATTATATTTATTTTTTATCTCTTCTTTGGGCTTGGCTGTCCCAATACAAAGCATTTTATATACTTGCATAGAATCTACTGATAATATGGAAGCATTGGGGAAATATTTGTCTATTAAAGCATGGACAAACTCGCTTTTACCTGATGCCGTGGCACCTGATATAAATATAATTCTATACATAACTTTTATAATAAAATATTTTTACAGTTTATACAAGTATAAAAATATGCATTAATAATTGTATTAAAAAACTTCTATCTGATTAAAATATGCTTAAATTTAATAAGAATTAAAGAAAATTACGAACGCAGTATATTCAAAATTAACTGTTTGTCAAGTATTTCTAAGATTTTTTTTCTAATAGCTATTGACTTTTATAAAATAAAGTGTACATTAAGAGTGTTGATTGGAGCGATTGATTTTCAATTGTCTCTTTTCATAAACCTCCTTATCACACCCCCTATTGTAAGAGGTCGGCAACCCCGACCTCACTTTTTTAAATAAATTCTATATTATGTAAACTAAGTAATGCAGCAGTTTTTCTGTTTATTTCAATGTTTTTTAATTTGACATACTAAGCATAATAATTGTACTGCTATTATATTTTTTTTGAACTATACCTTTCTACTACAATGGGAGTATAGCTTAGCTCAGGAAGTGTTTCGTTAAATTGCTTGCCATTTCCATACAAAATATATTCTATAGCTAATGTCATTTTTTGAGAAAGTGCCTGGTCTACAGAGCTAATACCCAAAAATTTAGATATTTCTAAATTATCAAAACCAATAATACCAATATCACTACCTAATACAAGTTTTTCTTTGTTTATAGATTGTAGCCCCCCTATTGCCATTTCATCACATACATAAAAAATAGAATCGAAGTTTCGCTTAGATGTTATTAGATTTTTTGTTATCTCATATGCTCCATCCATGGAAAAATTATTAGTTGTCACCATTTGAAATTCTACTCCAAATTCTTCACAAGCAAGTTTGGCTCCATTATGGCGTTCTTTAGCGCATTTATCTAATGGACTATAGGTTATAAATAATGGTTTTTTCCAGCCATTATTAATCAAATGCTCGATAGCCACTCGCCCACCAATATAATCATTGACATTGATACAAGCACCATGAGATTGAGGTTCTGTATTTAAAAAGACTGTGGGTATTATATAACCTTCAGGGACATTTTTAAATGTAGAGCTCAAAGTAATAACACCACGAATATCGTCCCACTTTTTCTTATATTTTTCAAATAAAATTTCAAGTGGCAAAAGATTATTGTTTTCATAAATACGAAGAGCAAAGTTATATATAAGACCTAATTCTTGTATCTTTTTTATAATATCAGAAACGATTAAAAGACGATGACTTGGTATGATAAGTAATATATCACGAGTATCTACTTCCGCAAGTTTACGCAGCTCTTCAGGATAATGTGCTGATAATATGGATACAATTTGTCGAAATGTTATGGCATGTAGTTTTTCGGGGTGTGAAAAAAATCTACGTACTGTAGAAGGCGCTATATTTAATATATCTGATATAGTTGCTATTTTATCTTTTTTTATCATAATACTCTATTTTAATTTAAATTTCATTTAATATCAATATGATATTATTTTTTTATCTATTTTTATATAGTATTTATCATAATAAAATACAAAAAAAGTAATAAAAAAATGATAATAATTAAATAAAAATTTGACACAAGATATTTTTTTTACTATACTATTTATAATTATATAAAACAAAAATATTTTATTTGGAGGTTTTTATGAAAAAATTATTATTGATTTTGACAATATGTTCTATGACATTTGTCTTTATCGCATGTGGTGGTACGGATGAAAAAGAAACTGACGACAAGATAATGCTTACATATGGCGGTGCGGCATCTGGATTTGAGCCTCAGTTGTTAGAAGAGCTTATTGTCGAGTTTGAGGCGATACATACGAATATTAAAGTAAAAAGATTCGCTACTCCCCCAGAAACAGATAATGTTAGAGCATTATATTTTCAAATGTTTGAATCAAAGTCATCTGATGTAGATGTATTTCAAGCAGATGTAGTATGGGTAGGAGAAATGGAGGATCATTTAATTAATTTAAGCGAATATCCTGAATCTGTGGATTTATCTACAAATATGTTCCCATCGATAGTAGAAAATAATACAATTGATGGCAATCTTGTTGCGATGCCTTTATTTCCAGATTCATCTTATTTATATTATAGAAAAGATTTATTAGAAAAGTATGGATATGAAAATCCACCTGTCACATATGAAGAAATGACAGAGATGGCCACTACTATTCAAGATGGAGAAAGAGCGGCTGGTAATGCTGATTTTGTTGGTTTTGTATTTCAGGGCAATTCTTATGAAGGGCTTGTATGTAATGCTTTGGAATGGATAGCCTCTTACAATGGTGGAAGTTTTATAGAGTCAGATGGTAGAGTAAGTATTAATAATGAAAATGCTATAGAAGCATTGGAGTTAGCGCAGTCATGGATTGGAACCATTTCTCCTGCTGGTGTGACAGGAATGAATGAAGATAGTGCTACACAGGTATTTCAATCTGGAAATGCTCTTTTTCTAAGAAATTGGATAGCTTTTTATGCCATGCTTACAGCAGATGATAGTGTTGTAAAGGATAAAACAGGTATATCTCTCCTTCCTACAGGGATTGCTCAGGGAACACATGCTGGTGCATTAGGTGGTTGGCAGTTAGCGGCTAATAAATATTCAAAACATCCAGAAGAAGCTGTTATGCTACTTAATTTTATGGCAAGTAAACAAACTCAAAAAAAGCGTGCAATGGTACTTAATAATTCACCTGCTTATGTAGAGTTATATTTAGATACTGAACTTTCTGAGTTTATAAGAGATTCAAAAGATGTATATGAAAATACTGTGGCAAGACCTTCTTCTGCTGCTGCTCCATATTATGGTGAAGTATCAAGATATATATCTTCTACCATACATGATGTTCTTATTGGCAATATGACAGCAAGAGATGCTGTAGGTAAATTAGAACTTGATTTAGAAGAGGTTATGGGCAAAGTAAAAGAAACACAGAACTAATATAATATAATATATTAGCTAAGTTCATCATATTATTTTATAGAATTACTGCTTCAGATATCTATAGAAATAAAGATTTATTTATACAAAGTTATGTATAAATAAAAGAGGGGTGTATGTAAATGAAACATTCAAAAAGTTTAAACTCACAAAATAAACAAGAAATAAGAACAGGTATTTTATTTCTTGTTCCAGCACTTGTTTTGATTATAGTAATAGCTTTTTATCCGTTTGCTTCAGTAATTTATATGAGCTTTACTGATAGAACTTTTGCAGGTGCTAGAGATCCGAAGTTTGTAGGAGTAGACAATTATAAAAGGCTTTTATCTTTGACAATAAAACCAATACCACAAAAAGCAGACAACACTTATGAACAGGCTTATACAGTATTACCAACAAAACCTATAAGATATACACCTTTGAAGGAATTTTCTTTTCTTTCAAAAAGATATGTTCTAGGGGCAAGCGATGCTGATTTTTATTTGGCGATGTTTAATACGATAATTTTTACAATATGTGCTGTTTTTTTTGAAACATTATTCGGATTAACAATAGCTTTAATATTAAACCATAAGTTTAAGGGGCGTGGCTTCATGCGTATGGCTATGCTTTTGCCATGGGCTATACCAACTGCCGTTTCTTCTAGAATGTGGGAATGGATGTTCTCTTCTTCTCGTATAGGTCTTTTTAATACTATAGGTGAAAAACTTGGTATAACAAATGGTCAATTCCCTTTTCTAATAGATACATCTACTCAATTATGGGCTATTGTAGCTGTTGATGTGTGGAAGACTACTCCATTTATGGCTTTATTAATACTAGCAGGATTACAACTTATACCAGCAGCATTATATGAGGCATCTAATGTAGATGGAGCAAATAGTATTCAAAGATTTATACATGTAACATTGCCACTACTTCGAAAAACAATAGCTATTGCTTTAACTTTTCGTATCCTTGATTCTATGAGAGTATTTGATTTATTTCAGATAGTATTTGGAAATAAGTTATATTCGATTTCAAGTTTCACTTATTTTGAATTAATTCAAAATAAAGCAATGGGCTACTCTGCTGCCTCAAGTATGTTAATATTTGTTGTTTTATTTATTATAGCTATTGGTTATATAAAATTATCAGGAGGGGTGAAAAATGAGCACTAAAAAAAATATAAAAAGATTTGCTTCTTATTTGTCTAGAGATAATAACAAAGCAGTTCTTTCTGTACGCTCTAATAAAGTTATAAAAAATATTCTTTTTTATATGCTAATTGCTATACTGTTTGTAAATTTAGTTTTTCCATTTTACTGGGCATTAAATTCATCTTTTAAAACAGAAAGCCAATTAGCTATGACACCGGCTACTTTTTTACCTCGCGACCCAACAACAAATGAATTTTCACTTTCTCTAAAAAACTATGTTTATGTTTTTACTAATGGAGATTTTTTGTTAGGATTATTAAATTCAGTAATTGTGGCATCAACTACAACAATACTTGCCTTGATATTTGCCTCGCTTGCTGCTTTTGCATTAGGGAAACTAAGAATCCCTATGAAAACAGCAATTCTCTATGTGATTCTTTCTCTTACAATGTTTCCTCAAATATCAATTTTATCGGGACTTTATGGTATTATGAGTGATTTAAAAATGCCCGCTCGTCCAGCTATGATATTAGTATATTTGCTATTTACCCAACCCTTTACTATATGGGTACTTACAAACTTTTTTAAAGATTTGCCAAATGAGCTTTTAGAAGCAGCAAAAGTAGATGGGGCAACATTCTTTCAAATATTCTATAAAATACTCTTGCCATTGACTGTCCCCGCTCTTATTACAACAGGTCTTTTGGCATTTATTACAGCTTGGAATGAATATTTATTTGCTTTAACGTTTACTATAACAGATAAATCTTCTCAAACTGTACCCGTTGTAATAGCATTGTTTTCAGGGCAGACAATATATAACTATCCATTTGGACAAGTTATGGCAGCTGCTGTTATTGTTACAATTCCACTACTTACACTTGTTTTAATATTCCAAAAACGTATTGTTGATGGTCTTACCGCAGGTGCTGTAAAAGGATAGATTTATTAAATATTTTTCAACATAGGAGTACAAAAATGAAATTCGTTATTATTGGAGCAGGTAGTGCTCAATTTGGATGTGGCATGCTAGGAGATATCTTTGCTACAGAAGCGTTCAAAGGTGCTGAGATTTCTTTGCTTGATATAAACCCACAAGCACTTGATAAAGTTTATAAATACACAATTGATTTTGTAGAAAAAAATAAACTTGATTTTAAAATTACTTTTACCACAGACAGAAAAGAAGCATTCAAAAATACTGATTACATAATTAGTGCTATTGAAGTAGGCGATAGATTCAAACTATGGGATGAAGATTGGAAAGTACCTCTACAATATGGTATAAATCAAGTTTATGGTGAGAATGGTGGTGTTGGTGGAACTATGCATGCTTTAAGGATTATTCCTCCGATTTTAGACATCGTTGCTGATATGATGGAAATATGTCCTAATGCTTACATGTTTAATTATTCTAACCCAATGACAGCTATTTGTACTGCTGTGCATAAAAAATTCCCAACAGCCCATTTCATTGGCATGTGTCATGAAATAGCATGGCTACATACATGGCTACCTGAAATGCTTGATAAAAAATATGAAGAGATGGATGTCGTTGCTGGTGGATTAAATCACTTTAGTTGTTTACTTAGCCTTACAAATAAAAAAACAGGTGAAGATTTATATCCAACAGTATTAAAAAAAGCAGATTCTTATTTTGAAAGTGCTATCGGTTATAGTGACCTTTGGATGAAAGCAAAAAAAGAAAATATTACAGATGATACAGAAAGCTGGGATAAAAGTGCTTTCAAAGGTAAGAAAAGTGCTTATCAATGGGCTGATAGGACATTATTAAAGTTTATACTTGAAAACTACAAAATTTTGCCTATAACTGTAGATAGTCATTTTGGTGAATATATCGCTTGGGCTTATGATGTTGCTGACCATAAAGGGATAGCTGATTTTTATAATCTATACAAATCTACATTAGGTATTAGAGAACCCAAAATAGAACTTAAGAAACATGAAAAAGCTGTTTATATAATTGAAGCTATTGCAAATAATAAAGATTACAGAGAAGAAGCTGTAAATATTGCTAATGCCGGTTACATAGAAGGGCTTCCATCTTGGTTAGCTGTGGAGGTGCCTGCTAGTGTAAATAAAGATGGTATTACAGGGCATAAACTGAGTATTCCAAAAGGCTTCCTATCACTACTTGCAAATTATGCTCAAGCCTATGACCTTACAACTGAGGCTGCTATAACTGGTAAAAAAGATTATGCTATTCAGGCCTTACTTGCAAACCCTGTCGTTAATAAAGCTAAATTAGTACATAAAATGTTAGACCATTTAATTGAAGAAAGTACTCCATGGCTTGATTATTTAAAATAAGTAAAATAAGTTTTGTTCGTCTTATATAGGTATATAGCTACTCAAGCCATATACCTATATTTATATAATTAATATTTTTAAAATCAATATTATAAAAGCATTTGTAATCTTGAAGTTTATTTAAACATAAAATTATTAAAATATAAATAATTTTATTGATATAACATAACTTAATTATACAATCACAAATATCAGGTAGACACCAAATCTCCCCTATTGCAAGAGGTCGGCAAGCCCAGCCTCACTTTTTCAAATAAATTAAATATTATGCAAACTAAGTAATGAAACAGTTTATTTAAATATTTTTTAATAAATTTGATAGTGTTAGTCTTTTATATAAAAATCCACTAACACCACCCGTTGTTGTTAATATAAGTGCTTTGCTTTTGAAAAAACAAGGTCGATGCATCATAAAACATATATGGTCAAACATATTTTTAAGTAAAGCCATTTCCTGTATATTAAATGTTGTGGAAGCAAAAATAATTGCGTCTGCATTATCAATGTCATTTATTATTTTAGATATGATATTATAATGTGGGAATTTTTTATGTCCTATTCTAAAACAATTACTTCACCCACAACAAAATGGTAATTGCAATCGCAATAAATGTATCTCTTCTAATACTGTTGTTGTATTATTTTCTATTAAATAGTATTTTACCGATTCTGCTAATTTTCATGCATTACCTTATGTGAGCTACCATTGATAAATAAAAATTTCATAATATATTGTCATTATGTTTATTTTGCATATACTTAATTATACAGGGGGACTTATGGATTATAGCTTTAATGATTTGAAACATGTTATTGACAATCAATATAATACTTTTTCGAATTTTAATAAATCTTGTGTTGAATATCTTCAAAATATCAGCGAAAGTGATTTAAAAAAATATAATGATATTGTAAATAAGAAAGGTGCTAAGTTAGGCAACTTTAATTTGTTTGATTTAATTTCTAAAAAATGGCATCATGAAAATTTTCATTCTGATATATTAAAATTTTTACTAGAAAACTATTCTGATTTTTTTGATAATTTTTTAACTTTAATCGGAGTAGCAGATAAAGAGCATTATAAAAACTACGAAGTTACACGTAAAGAAGATAATATTGATGTTCTAATAAAAAGTGATACTCATGCGATTATCATAGAAAATAAAATAAATTGGGCAGGCGATCAAGAAAGCCAAATCTATAGATATTATAAAAAAGTGAAAGCAACTCCTGATATTGAAGTCGAAAAAATAGTTTATCTAACACCTTCAGAAATAAAAAAAGTATCAGAAAATTCTTTAGGACATGATGTTGATGAAAAAGAAGTGGATAGGCTATACTAATTAGGACAAAAAATATTCGACCATAATTTAATATTA
>CAMRBQ010000011.1 GCA_947040495.1 uncultured Spirochaetia bacterium | reverse complement strand
AAACAGCAATACCGATAATCGAAATAACAATAATAGAAACAGCAATACCGATAATCGAAATAACAATAATAGAAACAGCAATACCGATAATAGAAATAACAATAATAGAAACTCTGGCTATAAAGGCAATAATTATAATAGTAAATATAAAAATAGAAATTCTAGATATAATAGGGGCCCAGTAAAAAGTATAGAAGAACTTGAAAATGATTATTTTTTAAAAAAGAAA
This sequence comes from uncultured Spirochaetia bacterium, assembly GCA_947040495.1. Lineage (GTDB taxonomy): Bacteria > Spirochaetota > Brachyspiria > Brachyspirales > Brachyspiraceae > CAMRBQ01. Next base: position 46,163 of record CAMRBQ010000011.1, on the reverse strand, counting down.
AACAATAAAATAGAAAAGCCTTTATGCTTTATATGTAAAGAAGAAATACATATAGTAGAGCAAGCTATAAAGCATCAAAATACTGATGAACTATCTCATTTCGATTGTGTATTAAAAGAGTTAAATGAGAGGAATGAACTCGAGAAGTTTGAGATTATAGTGTATCTTGGCGGTGGGACATTTGGTATTATAAAAGAAAGAAATACTAGAGGGTCTACAAGGTTTTTTATTCGCAAAAGAATTGTATATGAGAAAAAAGATATTTACGACTATAAATTAGAAGACTAGTATAATATTATGGAGTTATATTTCTTATGAATTTACCTATTGGCTATAGTTTTTCTGCTGCAAAGTGTGGCTTAAAAAAAAATGATTATGATTTAGCGCTTGTTAGAAGCGAGCCTCAAGCATCTGTTGTCGCAGTCTACACGAAAAATAAATTGGTAGCCGCCCCTGTATTATATTGTAAAAAATATGATATGAATCCAATAGAAGCTATTATTATAAATAGTAAAAATGCCAATGCAGCAACGGGTAAGTCTGGATATAAGGCTATCGAAACAGTTGTGAAATCTCTAGCAAAAAAATTAAAATGTGCCCCAGAAAATATTTTAATGAGCTCTACTGGTGTTATAGGGGAGCCTTTACCAAAAGATAAAATACTAGATTCGCTAGATAACCTTGTCGACAACCTCGATGCTAAAACAGAAAATAATGTCCCCGATGCTATACGTACAACAGATAAATATAAAAAAACAGTATATAAAAACCTAGAAATTGATGGCAAAACAGGGACATTTTTTGCTATGGCCAAGGGTGCGGGGATGATACATCCAAATATGGCAACCATGCTAGTTTATATATTTACAGATATTGCAATTGAAAAGAAAACTATGAAAATAGCTTTTAAATATGCTATTGATAAAACATTAAATCGTATAAGCGTTGACGGCGACACATCTACAAATGATACAGCTATGTTATTTTCTAATGGTGCATTAGGTAATAATGCTATAAAAAAATCAGACGAATCATTTACAAAATTATGTGCTATATTAGAAGATATTTGTTTGGAAGTAGCTAAACTTATAGTAAGCGATGGCGAAGGCGCTACAAAATTTATTTCCCTACATATTAAAAATGCCAAGGATAAAACATCAGCATTTGAAATAGCAAAAAGTATAGCAATATCAAATCTTGTGAAAACTGCTTTTTTTGGTTGTGATGCTAATTGGGGTAGGATAATTGTGGCTGCGGGATATGCCAATGCTATATTTGACCCAGAACTTGCAACTTTAATATTAAATGGATTCGTAATATATAAGAAAGGAACATTGCCAAAAGTAGATATTAAATCCCTTGAAAAATCTATGCAAGAACATAAACAATCTATTATATTAGACTGTGGATATAATACAAAAATTGAAGATGTATATTATTTTTCAGACCTATCACATGAATATATATCTGTAAACTCGGCTTATCGCACATGATTTATTTACTGTTGTAAAAATTATGTATTAAATATATAACCTATGTCAGGAGTCATTATATGAAAAAAATAAAATTACTTTTATGTATAATTTTTGTAGCTTTTTCGTTTAACAGTTTATACGCTGTTAATTTAAAATATGTACCAAGTAATAGTGAGATTTTATTTTCTATAAATATAGGAAATATTTTAAAGAAAATTAGTGCTGAAAATTTCGAACTACTTGTAAATAGTCTAGATTCTGATGTTGGGGGATCGCTCAATTATTTCCTTGAAAATGATTCTGGAATATCACGTAATGAGAATATAAAATTATTTGTCATGGGGCTAGAAAATGCAGATGAATATAATGATAATTATGAATATCAAGATGATGATAATTATATTATTGGCTTATTAATTCCTCTTGCTGATAGCTCTAAATTTGAAAGATTTATGCTAGGTTTTGATGGTGATGTTTCTATAGATGAGTATCAAAATTATAAATCTATCAATGTTGGTTCTGATGATGTTATTATATCTTTTAATGATGAAATATGTTCTATTGTATTTGCAAAGGGTGATTCTAATTTAGAAATAACAAATTATAAAAATATAGTAGAAGATATTTTTAATAGTAATAATACAAATAAAAAATTTGATATTTTTAAAAAAAATAAAAATGACTTTTATCTATTAGGTAACCTAAATATTATTTATGATATGCTCGATTTAGGCGACATGTTAGATATTGATGGTTCATTATATACAGATAAAGATTATGCTATTTTTGCATTAAACTTTAACAAAAATGATATTTCATTAGGCATTGATTTATATGATAATAGTATAGGTTATAATCAATTAAAATTAAAAAAAGCATTGAATAAAAGTGTATACAAATATATTGAAGGCGATAAAAATTTAGGTTTTGCATCATTAAGTCTAAATGTTAAAAACTATTATAATGCCTTGAAAATGGTAAAATCTAGGGATGAAGCATTTTTAACATTTGATGAAGTTTTAGAAGAATTTAATTTAACAAGTAAGGCTTTATCTGAAATATTAGGGGGCGATTTTTTTGTATCATTATGGGAAACAGAAATTCCAAAAGAAGCCTTTGAAGGTATGTCAGAAGAAGATATAGAACAATATATGGCAATGCTTAAGTATAACCCACTTGCAAAATTAAATGGTATGGGTGCTGTCTCTATAAGTGATCAGAAAAAATATGAACAACTGATTGATATTTTAATTGAAAATGAGACATTAGTAGAAGATACTATCTCGGGTGTAAATATTTATAGAACATATACAGAGCCTATCTTAGATGAAAACTCAGAGCCTATGATTCATGAAGCAACAGGGGATGAATTATCGGCTATGAGTAGTATTGTCCTTTATCAAGAAGGTGATATTGTCTATATCGCTCCATACATGAGTATAAAAAATATTATCGATGGTACTTATAAAGTCAAACAATCTAAGACTATAAAACAATTTGCAGATAAAAATATGTTTTCTCTTTATATCAATATAAAGACTGTACTAAATATGCTAGGATTAAATGAGGGAGTCAATGAGAGTGAAAGAGAGATTCTTGGTAGTTTATCAGGACTTTATATTATAACAAATATTATAGGCGAAAACCATTCAAAGACTACATTAAAATTAGAGTTAGAAGGCAACAAAGGTAATTCTATAAACTGGCTAGCAGATTTACTTGATATGCTTTAAAAAATAAATTGGAAATTAAGAGAAAAAAATATGGCAAAACTTTGGGAAGGCATGATTAGTGGAGAAAAATCTCTTGCTATAGAAAAATTTAATGCATCTATAAATTTTGATAAAAGATTATATAGAGAAGATATCGAAGCCTCTATAGCCCATGCTACAATGCTCAAAAAAATAAATATCCTCACAGATGATGAATTTACAAAAATAGTAGAAGCGATGAAGTCTATAAAAGAGGATATAGAAAAAGGCGAGTTTATTTTTGATGAATCACTTGAAGATATACATACTCATATAGAGCTCGCATTAAAAGAACGTATAGGCTCGATTGCTGGAAAGATACATACGGCTAGAAGTAGAAATGACCAAGTCAATGTTGATGTAAGATTATACTTGCGTAAACGTATTGTTGAGATTGAAGAATCTATAACAAAATTTTTGTCCGTACTTATAAATGTTTCTGAAAATACAATTGATATTATAATGCCTGGCTATACACATTTACAGCCCGCACAACCTATGCGTATGGCTCATTTATTTATGGCATATTTTTTTATGTTAGAACGTGATAGGGAGAGGCTTTCAGATTGTAATAAAAGAGTTAATATGCTGACTCTTGGTTCTGGGGCTTTCTCGGGACTAGGCTATAATATAGATAGAGAGCTTACAAGAAGCCTTTTAGGTTTTGATAAGATTAGTGAAAACGCGCTTGATAGTGTTTCGGATAGAGATTTTATAATTGAGTTTTTATCATGTGTTTCTATTATATTTACACATCTTTCAAAAATATCAGAAGATATGATAATATTTAATTCTAATGAATATGGCTTTGTCAATATTGATGATTTATATACGACAGGCTCTTCTATAATGCCAAATAAAAAAAATCCTGATATATTTGAGCTTATTAGGGGTAAAACAGGCAGGGTGTATGGAAATTTAATATCAATGCTTACAATTATGAAATCGCTTCCATCTGCCTATAACAAGGATTTACAAGAGGATAAAGAAGCATTATTTGACTCCATCGATACAGTATTAGCATCATTAGAAATGATAAGTGAATGCATCTCAACTATGCATTTTAATAAAGAAACAATGCTCTTAGCCTGTGAGAATGGCTATATAAATGCAGTAGAAATAGCAGATTACCTTGTATCAAAAGGTCTTGCTTTTCGAGAGTCGCATAATATAGTTGCAAAGATTGTTGGTAACCTATCGAAAGAAAAAATGTTATTTACAGACTTAAGCATAGATGAATGGAAACAATATTCAAGCAAATTTGATGATGATATTTTTAATATATTAGACATAAACCTATCTGTCGAGAAAAAAGTTTCAGAGGGTGGGACGTCTTATAAAATGATAATTGAGCAAATAGAAAAGGCAAAGAAATATTTATAATCTAAATATCTCTCAGCCTTTACTTCTAAAATCAAATATTTTATTTATTGAGTTTAATAATAAGTATTATAATCTAGGACCAAATCTTAGTCCGACCTGTCCACCAAAGGAAAATCCTTTTTTGCTGGCATAAAACATTCTATCTTCTTTCATTTCGAAGTCATACCCAATATTTAGACCTAATGTTATAGCTGTTTTGGTGTCTACAAAAAACAGATAATCTGCTGAAAGTTTAAGATATTGAGTCATTTCAATTTTGTCTCTTATTTTACTTTGAGTTGTACTAGAATCAAAACTATCATTGTCCCCACCAAGAGTCGTCACATATGCTGACCCATCTATAGGAATTTTTATCCCACCGGATAAACCTAACATAAAATCTTTTATATTAAAAGCTACTGTAATTCCTAAGTCAGCACTATGTATATTTATACTGCTTTCTCCATCTATGTTGCTTATATTATCATTGATTTGTGGGTCTACTGATATATTGTATCCAATATTAAATAAAGCACTAATTCCAAATCCATTTCCAAAAGACATAAGAAATCCCGGCTGTAGGTAACTAAAAGCATTTCCTGCAAAGTTATCACTAGTAAAAGATTGATGTGGCATAGAACCACCACCAATAAAGCTAAATACAAAGCCATTTCTCCCTCTGCTTGGATTTATTAGTTTTTCATCTGCAAAAGATGAGTATGATAGTATTACTAGTAATGAGAGAATTAAAGACAATTTTTTCATAATATAAGTTCCTAAGTGAGTAATTATATCCTTAGTATAATATAGGTTTAATAAAAGTCAATTCTATTTATAATACTTATATCACTTGTATTAATAGATTTATTTGTATATACTAACATATAGTAGCTATTGACAAAGTTATAATTTTATCTATACTCTGTAATGTGTATGCGGGGTTTAAATAAAGTATTTTGCTATGTTGTAGAGTATTCGCTATAAAAATAAAATTTTACTAATAAAAGATGCCGCATTATGGGCGATGATTTATTTTCTCAAAATGAAAGTGTAATAGATGTTTTATTTGCTATAGGAGATAAAATTAGAGATGGTTTATTTTCTGATGCACTTAAATATTTTGATGTCATTATAGAAATAGATAATAATTATCCTTTTTTATATGAAAGACTTGCATGTATTAAATTTTGGATAAATAGAGAGCATACTATTGTATCCTATAAAAATAAAGAATTAGAGCTGACTAGATTATTAGATGGCTATTATAAGTTGTTTTTAGAGTTTTCTAAAAAATATGATATGCCTGCAGATATTGATATAATAGTAGATATAAAGGCATATGTATTTAATACTACAGTAAACATACTGCAAAAAGAATACCAAACAAATGGTAATGCGGATGTGTTGAAACAATTATGTTATGCTTTGGTTGAAATTGGCGACTATAAAAAGGCTATAAAGGGTCTAGAATATTTAAGAGAATGTCAATGTATTGATGGTAATGTATTAGCAAATTTGGCTCTGGCTTATAGTAAAATAGCAGATGATAGAATGACTAAATTTTATATTAGAGAGGCTTTGTTTTACGACCCTCTAAATATAGATATCCCTTTGCTTAGAGATAATATTTATATAAGGGATATAGAAAAAATTATAAAAGAAAGTGCTATACAATTAGCCAGTAAAGAACAATTATTACTTTGGCTTGGTGTATATGGAGAAGTATATAATATATTAAATATTAGACATGCACTTACACAAAAAGAACTATTGGTATTAAGAAAAATGATATCAAAATTTGAAGCGGATTGCAAGAGGAAAAACCTAAGAGAAAATGCAATACCTAGATTATTGTTGGCTTATCTTAGGCTTGTGTCTAATTTGCTTATAAATGGTGTGAAGAATGTCAATGAAATAGAATTTATAATTAGAAAGATGGATAGGCTTAATACTAATCTAACTAAGATATTTGTAGAAAATATAAACATATAAAAAATTATAAAAATTGAACTAAAACTAACAGAGAAGGAAGAAACTATGGATACAGCATTACAACAACTGGAAAATATATTTACAGAAGAAACATTTACTAGAAAACCACTTATTAATTATACTGTAAACTATTTTACAGAATTGTATGAAATTTTTATAAATATAAAAGAAGAGAATAGTATTAATGAGATGGTTGAGATAGCAGAGCTACATTTGTCAAGAAATGCCCAGCATATAGTATCACTTTATGTGATGGGTTTTGTAAGTTTAGAGAAAAAAGATTTTCATGACAATAATTTTGAGCGTTTGATTAATACATTTAAGAATATTAAAAAATGGCCTATAGTTGAATATTTATCTAAGCTTGTATTAACTTATTATGATAGTGAATATGCACTTAAATATCTTGCAAATTATTATCAGGCAATGAATAAAGATAATGAAGCAGTTGAAGTATGGGAAAAGCTTGTTGCATTAGATAAAGATAATTATGAGTTATCTGAACGTATTGCCCATGTGAAAGAGAAAGAAGGCAATCTTGAAGAGGCACTTAAATACTACAAAATTGTATTTGAACATAACCTTGAAAAAAGGCGTGATAAAGTTATCGAGGCAAATTTTAAAAAGATTTTAGAATTGAATGCCGACTGTGTTTCATATTTTGTAAGGTATGAAAGTCAAATTGCAGATGTTCTCGAGGCCGATGCGATGATAGATTTATGGAAGATAATATTTTTCCATTATTTTGAGAGTAAAAACTATGAAAAAGCACTTAAAACTATAAAGTATCTATTCCAATATGAGCAGGCAATTGTCAAGCAGAATAATAAAAAGGCAAAATATTTCAGACATAGGCTTGTAGAGGTTTATAATTGTTTACACCCAAATCATACTCTATTTAAAGAGATAGAAGAAATTGCTGCTCTTACAAATGTATTTAAAGAGCCTAAAGCTGTTATTGAATTATTTGAAAGATATATAAAATATGACAAAGATAAATATGTATATCATAGAGAATTTGGTGTTGGGATAATAACTGATATAAATACAGAGAATGTTTTTATTAGATTTGCAAAAAATTCTGAAGAAACACGCAAAATGACATTTGAAATGGCAGTTAAATCTCTTATTGTCTTGGTAGATGATGATATATTAGTTTATAAAGCATATAAATTGTCGGAGCTTAAAAGTATTGCTGAAAAGACACCTAATGAGCTTATAACTATGGTATTAAAGTATCGTGATGGTGGAACTATTTCATCAAAAGATTTAAAACATGATTTAGTACCAGATATAATAGCTGAGACTGGTTATAATAAATGGCTTGAAGCAGCAAAGAAATCTGTAAGAACTAATAATGCTGTAAAGTTTGAAAAAAATACATTTGTCTATAATATCTCTTCTTTGAGCTATGATGAAGAGATGCTCATTAAATTTAATGCTGAAACTGCATTTGTTAAACGTTATGAAACATATATTGAATATAGAGATTATACAAAAGATATTAGCTGTGATGAAGCTAAGCAGATGTATAAATATTTTATTGATATAGCTAAGGGTAATAATTCCAAAGTTGATGAAGCGATAATAAGTATCATGCTTATAAATGCTATGGATATAAAAGATTCTACTATACCAACTGTTAATAGTATCATAAATACTGTGAGCGATTATACAAAGGTTTATGAGGCTTTGCCAATATCTCAATACAAAGAAAATTATATAAATGCCATATATAAAAATATAGAAAATCCTTCAGATATTGTTAAGAAATTTTTATATACATCACAGGTGAAATATCATAATCTAATTATAGATAGGCTTATAGAAGATAATAAAGTCAATCTTTTGGAAAAAACTATAGATGATATAATATTAAAAAATAGAGAGTTTACGGAATCATTTATATTTTTTGCACAAAGTTTTTTAGATAAAAATGGTAATAAATTGGGTGGTAAAGAAATACATTATAATAAAACATTTGTTATAGCAGGGCTTCTTAGCTTGATAGGCCATCTGTCAAAGCAAGCCGATAAAAAAGAGACTAGTGTTTCTGCAAGAAAAATGTTGAAAGTAATAGACCATTTATTATTTGAAAAAAATAGTCTTCTAACATTTATTGATGAAAATGATGAAGAGCATGTGCGTATTGTTTTTGATGAATTTCAAAAGCTAATTGACTTAGAAAATCATTATAAAACAGAAATAAATACAGCAATAGCTAGGAAATTTCCTAATATGATATAGTAGTATATTAGCGAAAGGGAGTGTGTAAGTATGAGATTTGCAATATATAATTTGTATCCAAGGCTTCTTGGTAATATAGAGAATTGGTATTATCATGTACATAGAATTAGTAGTATGGGATTTTCTTGGATATACATAAACCCCATTACAGAGGCTGGATTTAGTGGTAGTTTATATGCTACTAAAAGCTATTATGATTATAATCCTATGTTTTTTAAAAACACTGCAAGGTTATATGCTGAAAGTGAAATTAAAAAATTTATAGAATATTGCAATTCTTTCAATATAAATGTTATGCTTGATTTAGTTATAAATCATAGCTCAAAAGATAGTCCATTATCTATAGAGAAGCCAACTTGGTACAAAAGAGATGAGCATGGGCAGCTATTATCACCGGGGGCTTGGGATAATGGAGAGTGGGTATCATGGGGCGATTTAGCAGAATTTGATAATGATAGAAAAGATGACGGCTCTCATATAGATTTATGGGAATATTGGAAAGAGCTTATAAATAATAATATGTATTTAGGATTTAAAGGATTCAGGTGTGATGCTGCATATAAAATATCTTCTAACCTTTGGAAATACATAATTGATTATGCCAAATCTGTAGATAATAATGTTATATTTTTTGCAGAGTCTTTGGGTTGTCCGAGTGAAGATATCCTTTCTCTATCTAGAAGTGGTTTTGATTATGTTGCAAGCAGTGCTAAGTGGTGGGATTTTTCTTCAAAATGGTTTTTAGACCAATATGCTGAAATTATTCCACATGCAAAATATATTACATTTATTGAAAACCATGATACCGAGAGAGTTATTACTGAGTATGCTGGTAATATTAATAGAGTAAAAATGTGCATGATATTTACAGCCATAGTTGGTGAGGCTTGGGTTATGACATATGGTTTTGAATATGGTGCTAGTAAAAGATGTGATGTTGTTAATGATACTATGGATAATTGTGAACCTATTCATTATGATATAAGCGACCATATAAAAAGATTTATTTCATATATGAAAAGCAATGAAATACTTGCTTGCAGTGGTGAGATTGAATTTATAAAATTATATTCTGAAGAAGAAGAGTATGAAAATGATGAAGAGTATGATTCTTCTTATGAGAATAGCTATGATGATTTAGAAACTGAAGAAACTGGTATAGAAAATATAAATGAAGATGATATTTTAATTGATAATGATTCTTCTATTAGGGCATTTTATAAGTATAATCTAGATAAATCTGATAGACTGCTTATTATTATGAATATTTCAGACCAAGACGATTCTATCGATATATCCGACTTTGATATAAAAAATGATATTTCATTTGGAAATGCTTTTAACATAACAGAATTATTTGAACATAATGAAAATGTTTTTACATTTAAACCATATGAAATACATATTTTTGAGTTGATAGATGGAAAGAGCTAATTTTAAAGAATTTCAAAGTAAGCTATTTGATGCTTTGCTTTGGGCTTCTGATACAAAAGAGATAGATAATGTCGTGGATGTATTTTTACGTGAAGTATCTATGTACTATAATTTTGAAACTGGTGGTATTTTTTTTCCCGCTGGAGATTTGCTCATACTTAGGGGTGTTTTTGGTCTTGATAGATATTTTGTTTGTAAAGTCGCCTACAAAATGGATAGTAATATAGCAAATATATTATTAGTAAATAAAGAAAAATATGTTGGTAGAAATATTAATATAAGCCATTGGGATGTATTTAATCAATTTGAAACTATGTTTGCTGTGCCCATACATGTATGTTCAACTGTTATTGGTATATTTATTACACGTTCTCGTATAGATAAAACAGAATATTTTAGAGAAATATTAGATGAAATTGATATTTTAGTGAGACATTTTGCAATTTATGCCAATAATATTTTACAAAAAGTAGAATATGGAGATAAAGAACAGCATATAATGCTTCTAAATGAAATTGCTGTAAACTTTGCTATAAGTAAAGATTTGAAAGAACCTTTAGATAATTTAGCACAAGATTTAACACAAGTATTTAGTGTAAAAAAAGCTATTGTAGCCTTGTTTGATGATAATAATCATGTCTATTTACGATCTGTATGGGGCTTAAATGATGACGTGATTATCAATATGCCTTTTATACAAAATTATAAAGAAGATGAAATACCATCATTTATTAATGGAATCGAATATATTGAAGAGTATAGAGATTATAGAATATGTGTAGAACATTCTATTATGATTTTGCCACTTAAAGCAGATGGAATTACATTAGGTGTTGTTGCTATAATAGATAAAATTCCAAGTGCCACAAATCCTTTGGGTGATTTTTTGAGTGGGGATGAACATTTATTTAGAAATACAGCTTCTCATATTGCAGCAAATATAAATCAATATAATACTTTAAGGCTTTTGAATAGTGCAACACAACGTAATGAAATAAATACAAATAGACTCAATATTTTGTATGAACTAAGTAATTCTCTGCTTGGGAAATTAAAAATAAATGATATCCTTTTTATCCTACTCACAGCAACAACATTAGGCGAATCATTTGGTTATAATAGAAGTTTTGCTTTCTTATACGATGAAAAAACTAATACATTTACAGGTAGTATGTGTATCGCACCAGTAGATGGGAATGATGCTGCTAATGTATGGCATGCATTAGAAACAAATACTAATACCTCTGTTAGAGAAAAGCTGCTGCTACTTTTTACTGAAAGAGATTTGAAAAATATAAATTCTTTAACAAGGAAAATACAAAAACTTAGTATCCCTGCTGATAATAGCTGTACTATTTTTAATGATATATATACCAACAAAAAATCTATAGTAATACAAGATATTAATGATAATGAACTAGTTAAACAAATTAGAAACTACACAGATATATTTGGTAATACACCTTTTGCTGTGGTCCCTATGATAGGATCTAGTTCATGTATTGGCCTTATTGTGATAGATAATCATTTTACAAATGAGCCTATTGATGATGATGACCTTAATTATATAAAAATGTTTGCCCAACAAATATCCATTGCGATTGAATATAGTAGGCTTTACGATTCTATTGAACAAAGTAGTCTTGAATTGCGTAATACTCAGGACAAATTAACAGAGGCATCACATTTGGCACTTATTGGAGAAATGAGTACATCTATATCACATAATCTTAGAAATTTTATTGTCCCAATAACAGGCTTTGCTAATAGACTAAAGAGGGTCAAAAATGTAGATAAAGAAGTAGAAAAATATGTTAATATAATATATGAGGAGATGATACGCCTAGAGCAATATGTAAAAAGTAATTTGTCATTTGCTAAAACTGTGAAATTAAATGTTGAAGATGTTCCAATGACAAGTATAGAAAATACAATGAAAACCATGAGTATAGAATGTATAATACAGTCGAAAAAAAATATAGAATTTACTATGGTATGTAATAAAAAAAATATTTTAGTGCGTTGGGATTATATGAAAATGCATGAAGTTTTTTTGAATTTATTATTAAATGCTGTCGATGCTGTGCCTGCAGATAAAAAATCATATATAACATGTATCATAGAAATAAACTCATATGATGATAAATTACTTGATATACATATAAAAAATTCTCATTCTTATATAAATAAAAAAATAATAAAAGAAATTTTTGATCCATTCTTTACGACGAAATCGCATGGCTCAGGTCTTGGTTTGCCATCATCACTTAGAATAATTGAGGCACATTATGGCTCTATACATGTTGATACATCCGCAAGCCCAAAGTATACAGATTTTATAATTACAATACCTATTGTTGTTTCATAGTTATAATTATTTTTTAATTAAATTCTTTTATTTTTTTTATATTTATATTATGAATAATCTCTTTTTTTTTCTTGAATAGATTTTTAATGATACCATAGAAGAAACCAAATCCATAAAAAAAGTGTGTTAAAAAAAACATTATTGGCATAATAAAAAGTGAGCGAAGTTTTCCGCTTTTTCTTTTTATAGATTTTTCTAATGAAAAAACAAAAGCAATTAATATATTAATTGGATATTTTAAAAATACAAAAAATAATATTGGTATTGACAGTATATAAAACATAAAAAACATTGGTAGGCTAAATATTATATTTTTTAATGAAAAATTTTCTTTCATTTGTTCAAGCCTTCCACGACCATAATTAGTAAGCATTTTTATGTACTCTTTTAGGTTTGACCTAGGGGGTCTATATACGACTATATTTGGATGATGTATTATTCTATAGCCACTTAGAATGACTTTATCTATGAGTTCATTCTCTTCATTAGGATATAAATTTTCATTAAAATAATTCATTTTTTCTAGTATATCTTTACGAATAAAAATATTACATAATATTAAATCTTTATCACTGCAATCAAATGGTGCTATATTTTTTTTTGTATACCTAGATTTTATAGGGCCAACACAGAAAAAAGAGGATAGGCATATATTGATATCTTCTTCTTTTTTTGTTGTTATTGTATGAACGGCAGGCCCACCAACTATGGCTATGTTACTATCGCTATTAAATATATCTATAGCATATTGAATATTATTATTTTCTATAATAGAATCATTGTCTAAAAAATATATTATATCGCCACTTGCTTCTTTAATGCATTGATTTCTTTGCTTGGTAGGATGTGTACCTGTTACATGATATATTTCAATATTTTCGATTGGATATTTTGATTCTATAATATTTTTTATATTGGATTTAATATTATCAGTTTGCCTACTAGGTATAATAATTGTTACTTTTGTTTTCATGTGCTTATTAGTAGTACTGCGTACATTTTAGTTGGACAATTAAAGGTTATTCAAAATACAAATATATTTAAAATAACCTTAAGTTGTTCATTATAATTAATGCATTTAATCGTGCAACTATTGACTACGCAGTAGTTATGAAAGGTATTTATGTATACCAGCAGCGGCTTGTTTCCCATCACCAATAGCAAGTATAACAGTAGCACTTCCACGGGCAGCATCACCACCAGCAAAAAGTCCTTTCTTACTTGTCATACCATTTTCATCTACAATGATAGCACCCCATTTTGATCTTTCAATTTCAGGAAGCTTTCTTGTTATCATAGGATTTGGTGTAGTACCAATTGCAACAACAATGGCATCAACATCAATAATTTCTTCTTTTCCTTCTACAGCAATAGGGCTACATCTACCATCTTTATCTGGCTCTCCGAGTTCCATAACTTGAGTACGCAAGCCAGTAACTTCACCTTTATCATTGCCTAAGACTTCCATAGGGGAACGAAGTATACGCATTTCAACACCTTCTTCTTTGGCATGATGTACTTCTTCTAAACGGGCTGGCATCTCTTTTTCTGTACGTCTATAAACACAGTAAACATGTTCGGCACCAAGTCGAATAGCAGTACGGCAAGCATCCATAGCAACATTACCACCACCCAATATCGCAATAGATTTATGTCTAATAATAGGTGTGTCTACATTTGGAAAGTCATATGCACTCATTAGATTAGATCTTGTTAGATATTCATTAGCAGAATATACAGTACCATAATGTTCACCTGGTATTCCTAAAAACACAGGAAGACCAGCTCCTGTTCCTAAAAATACTGCATCATATTTTTCAAGTAATTCGTCCATCTCTACAGATATACCAGCAGCTATATTGGTCTCAAATTTAACACCAAGTTTTTTTAAGCCTTCAACTTCAAAGGCTACAACAGCGTTTGGAAGACGAAATTCTGGTATTCCATAAACTAAAACACCACCAAGTGTATGCAATGCTTCAAATACTGTTACATCATAACCAAGTAGTATAAGGTCATTAGCACAGGCGATACCAGCAGGACCTGCCCCAATTACAGCAACACTTTTGCCGTTTTGTTCTATTTTTTGTGCCTCTTTTTTTGAATTCTTTCTTTCATAATCGGCTACAAACATTTCTAGTTTACCAATAGCTACGGGTTCAAATTTTTTACCGACTATACAAAGCTCTTCACATTGTGTTTCTTGAGGACATACACGTCCACATACACCCGGCAAAGAATTGGTTTCTTTTATTTTTTGTGCTGCTTCTATATATTTCCCTTCTGCTACCAATGCTATAAAATCTGGTATTTTTACACAGGCAGGACAACCATCCATACAAAATGGTTTTTTACATTGTAGACATCTTTGTGCCTCTAATTTTGCGGTTTCTTCTGTATAACCAATAAAAACTTCTTCAAAATTTGTTGCTCTTCGTTTGGCATCCTGTTCAGGCATTGCTTGCCTTGGGATACTGCCTAATTTTGCTTTTTGTTCCATGATGTCTCCTGTTTTGTTATATAAAAACACATTATAATTAATATTAGATACAATAAAATTATTGAAAGTATATAACAAATATTGTACTAAATCAAATCTTTTTATTATTTTTTTGTAAATTATATAATAAATTAAATATAATTTCTGTAATATATTTGACAATTGATATTATATTCATATAGCTATATGTAGCATTGGGGTTAATTAGGGATTTTAAAATGAACGGTTATAAAAGGACGATAGATTTTATCTCTAATTCTAAGATAGATAGAGCACCATATCATCCAATACTTATGAGATTTGCTTCAAACTATGCTAAGATAAATTATAAAATTTTTTGTACTCAGGCTCAATATAAAGTAGAAGCTATGGTTAAAATGGCTGACGCTTTTGGCTGTGATTGGACAACTGTATTATCTGACCCATTTGTCGAGGCTCATGATTTTGGGTTAAAAGTAAAATTTACTGAAAATGATTTGCCTATTAATATAGGGCATTTTATAAATGATATAGAAGATATTAATAAACTTAAAGTGCCTGATTGATCTAATTGTACCAGAATGAAAAATAGAGTAGAAGAAATAAAGTTATTTAGAAAACTTGTTGGTGATAAATATTTTATAGTTGGTTGGGTTGAAGGGATGTTTGCAGAATATGCTGATTTACACGGGCTTTCAGACAGCTGTCTTGATTTATATGATAATCTAGACAAAGTACGTCTTGCATTTGATATATTATTAGCAAATGCTAAAAGGATTATAAAATATCAAGTTGAGGCTGGGGCAGACTGTATAGGTATTGGCGATGCAGCAACATCTCAGATAGGGTCAGAGTTTTTCAAAGATTTTTGTTTCGACTATCATAAAGAAATGGTTGCATATACACATTCTCTTGGCGCATTAGTAAAAACACATATATGTGGAAATACAAGTGATATATTAGGATTTTTAATTGAAAGCAGTGCGGATATAATAGATATAGACCATATGGTTACAAATATGAAAGAGGCAAGCCAAACCTTGAAAAGCAATCAGGTATTTTCTGGTAATAGCGACCCTGTTGGTATAATATGCGATGGAACTAAAGAGCAAATAGAAAACAGTGTTGCCTATTGCGATAAAATAACAAATGGTCGTACTATAACTAGTGCAGGATGCGAGATACCACCAGATACAAGTATAGAAAATTTTAGAATACACAGTAACTGTGCTACTACCACGGTATTATATACGTTTTAGTTGCATATATTTAATGCATTATAATGTGCAACGTAAGCCTACACAGTAGTTGAAAAAATAGCTAATGTAGTTTTTTATACAGTCGATATTGTTTAGTAATAAGTTATGCCAAGGGAGTATAAAATTATGAGAGTTACAGAACAATCAAGATATATTAGTACTGTAGATTCTATACGTAGAAATAGCGAAGAGCTAGAGA
Source organism: uncultured Spirochaetia bacterium (assembly GCA_947040495.1). Lineage (GTDB taxonomy): Bacteria > Spirochaetota > Brachyspiria > Brachyspirales > Brachyspiraceae > CAMRBQ01. The sequence goes on along the minus strand of CAMRBQ010000011.1, from coordinate 29,597 downwards.
AGTCGCAAATAAGACTTTCTACTGGAAAACGTATACAACTTCCACATCAGGATGTGTATGGTACTGTAAATTCAATATATTACAGAACAAGATTAAGTGCAATAAATCAATTTGAAAATAATATAGTCGATGCCAAAGAAAGATTAGATGTTGCTTATAGCTCTATGGGCGAGATAAACAATGTTTTGATGAGAACTCGTGACCTTGCTTTACAGGGTGCAAATGGGACATATACAAAATCGGACAGAATTGTCATGGCGGGTGAAATAGAAGAAATGATAGGTCGTTTGCATGATGTGTCTTTAACAAAAAGTAAAGGTGAATATATTTTCTCTGGTACAAGTGTAGAAAATAAACCTTTTAGGGCGTTATATAGACAAGATGATAATATGGGTCGTGAAGTGATGGTTGGTATAAACTATGAGGGTGATGATTATTCGCAAAATCGTGAAATTGAAGAAAGTCAATTTATGGATGTAGGGACACCGGGTAGTTATGCTTTTTGGGCTGGGAATATGGAAATAGTTTCATCTAGGGATTCATCAACATATATAGCCGATAGAAATCAAAAAATAATGATAGATAATAATATTATTGATATTAAACAAGGTGATAATATAGAAACTATTGTTGAACGTATAAATGATAGTGGTATAAATGTTAAAGCTTCGATAGGTGAGCTTAGGGGAGATGGCAAAGTTATAGAGCTGCAAACAAGACAACCGCATAAAATATTAGTTCAAGATTTAGAAGGCTCGACAGTTTTGCAAGATATAGGAATTATAAGGGAAGGCTTAGCAAATAGCCCTGAAAATAACTATGCTATGGATGCTACAATTAATAGTAAATCTATATTTGAAGTTTTAATAGATTTGCGTGACGCTATGCTTACTGATGATACTGCAACTATTGGGAGTAGTGGTTTAGGTTATATTGATGAGGCTATAAATAATGTGACACATAATCAATCAAAAATATCTGCTATGGTTAATAGAATTAATATGGCAAATGAACATTTTTCAGTACAAAGGGTTGCTACAGCAGAGGCGTTAAGTAAAAATGAAGATATAAGTTATTCAGAGGAATCTATAAATTTTAGCACTTGGGAATATGTTCATAAGGCATCTTTACTTACAGCATCAAAGCTTTTAGGACCAACATTAATGGACTATCTTAGATAATTTATTTTAGTTATGGGGAATAATTTAGTATGAAGAAAATTAAATCACGTGTTTTGGGAGAAATAGAGGTCGATGAGGCTACTCAATTAAATTTCAATGGCTCTATTTTGGGATTTGAAGAATATAATGATTTTTACATTTTAGATAATAATAGTGATAAAGATTCTATATTTAAAATATTGCAATCATCTGAAAATGAAGATTTATCTTGGATAGTATTAAGTCCTTTCGCGGCATTTCCAGATTATGAACTTGATGTACATGATGAAGATGTAAAATCTTTGAATATTGAAAGTGAGAAGGATGTTATTGCATTAGTTATGGTTACAATAGTAAATAATGATTATGAAAATATGACAGTTAATTTACTTGGGCCTATAATTATAAATTTAAAAAATAATTTGGGCAAACAATGCATTATAAAATCTAACAAATATACCACAAAGCACAAACTTTTAGAGCATGTTGCTCAATAGTGGCTGCTTTATAGCAGGAATAAAATTATGTTAGTATTAGCAAGAAAGACAAATGAAAGTATTATTATAAATGATTCTATAGAAATTGTTATTTTAGATGTAAAAGGCGATCAAATTAAGATTGGTATTAATGCCCCTCGTTCTATAAAGATATATAGAAAAGAGGTCTATGATGAAATAGAAAAACAAAATATTGCAGCAACATCTAATGATATCAATTTAAATAAACTTGACAATTTATTTGCGAAGAAAGATAAAGGATAAAATATTATGTCTCTATTTTTAGAAAAAGATATAGTATCTATTACTGACTATAATAATTCACTTTTAAATCAAATAATTAATAGTGGTGATATAAGTGAGACATTCATCTATATGAATACTATAGATGTTGATAAATTTATAAAAGCTATCGATGATTTTATTAAATAGATATATATGATAATTGGTATTGGTACAGATATTATAAGAATAAAAAGGTTTGAAAATAAAAAACAATATTTCTATGATTCTATATTTACTGAAAATGAAAAAATCTATTTTGAAAAAAAGTTATATAATGCTCAAAGCGTAGCGGGGGGATTTGCCGCAAAAGAGGCATTCTTAAAAGCAATCGGTAGTGGTATTGCAGAAAACATTGGCTTGCTTGATATAGAGATTTTACATAATAATAAAAATGCCCCATATTATAATATAAGTCAAAAAATAATAACCTATATAAATAATATACTTAATAAAAATATCGAAAAAGAAAATATAAATCTAAATCTCTCAATATCCCATGATGGAGAATATGCCTGTGCTTTTGCTATTATAGAAGTTTTATAAATATATATTTTATATCTACTTGCAATAGAGTATATTTTAGATTAGAATAAATAAATCTTATGATTATTAAGATTAGGAGGTTTTTATGAAATATCCTGAATTTTTATCCCCATTTATAATATCACCATCAATACCGCTTAGATGGTATGGTGCTATGTATATTGTTGGCATTGCTTGCTCTTATCTCCTATTCAAATGGAGTTTAAATAGGGGTGATTTAGTTTTATTAACTAGAAAAGATAAAAATGGAAATGCAACAGAAGATGGCGGCATATTTGATATGTTGTTTTATGTTGCATTGGGTACAATAATAGGGGCACGTATAGGCTACTTTGTTTTATATTCTCCACAGACATTTTTAAGCCCATGGGAAATACTTGGCTTTTCCTTTAATGCGGGTGGTGTGCAATTTAGTGGTTTTGCGGGGATGAGTTTTCATGGTGGAATGCTCGGACTACTTGTCGCCTGTGTGTTATTTGCTAGAAAATATAAATATAAAGTCTATATGATAACAGATAATATTGCTTTATCGATGAGTGTTTGTTTGTTTTTTGGTAGAATAGGTAATTTTTTGAATGCAGAACTTTATGGAAGAATAACAGATGCTTTTTTTGGGATGCGATTTCCATCATATGATATAGCGGGGGGCTATGAATCATGGCTTAGTATGATGCCTGCTATTAGGCCATATACAGAACCACGCCATCCATCACAATTATACGAGGCTTTTTTGGAAGGTCTTGTACTTGCTGCTGTAATGTATTTTCTTTCTAAAAATAAAAAAGTTTTGCAAGGCACAAGGACATGGGTTTGGCTATTACTTTATGGTATATTTAGGACGCTTGTTGAATTTGTTCGTGAAATAAGTGAATGGCAGGTTGGTATATTTACAGCTGGGATGTTATATTCTATACCTATGATAATTGTATCTACTATTATGCTTATTTATATACATAAAAATGCTCATAATTAATTAACTATTATATTAAATCTTTTCTAGTATTATCATGCATTGAACCGCTAAGGAATATATTTTGAAATAGCTTTGTTACTTTTGATGATAGTTTATAAGAACCTTTCTTTAAACACCAGTCGAATAATATACCTAAAGAGCCCATACAATATGAATGGTAAAATTCTTCGGCATTAAGGTATGGAGATATATCACCATTGCCTTGGGATTCTTTAATTAGAGAGATTATTAAAATATGTCTATCAACTAAAAAATTATCTTTATCAAATATATTATTAACTAAACCACCATGTTTTAATTCTATCGATAAGACTTCACTTGTTATTTCATATCCTATATTTTCAATTTTATTAAATACTACTTCTATATTATGATTAATCATTTCAAGTGTAGATATATTCTGATTGTTATATTCTAATGTGCTAGCCATTTCTTTGTGGAATAAATTTATCAATAACTGATCTTTTGAGAAAAAATGATAATAGAAAGTTCCCTTAGTTATATTTGCTTTTTTACATATTTGATTAACAGAAACATTGGTGTATCCATATTCTCTTATCAGCTCAATTGCGCCGCTATGTATTATAGATGGAGTATCTTTTATCATATAGCCCTCATTTGTATGGTTTTTTTATTTTAGAAAGCATTTTTCTTATGATATTTTTTATGATATTTATATATTTATTAAATATCTTTCTCTGTACTTAACCTAAGTATAATAAATTTTTATCCAAAAATCAAGTTTTTAATATAAAATATAAATACCATTTAAAATATTTATATATAACTTTGAGAAAAAATATTACTATATTATTTGCTTTAAACTATTTGAATTAATTTTATATTCTAGTTTTTTTAAATTAGAAGTATTTGTGCCTGTGCTTTTAATATAATTTATAATAGGCATTAATCTTTCATTGATAGCGGTCAAAATATCACTAGATTTTTTTGACATAAATCTTACATATAGTTTATTTATATTGCTAAGATAATAATTAATAGATTTACTATCAAAATTTCTACTAGCCTCATCTAATAAAAATATAAAATATTCTATATCATAACTAGGCTCATCTATAATATAATTTTTAATATAGTTTATAAATTGGCTTATAAATTCAATACTCTTATTATCGAGATTATTACATATATATTTTTTATTTATAACATGCACTTTATGCTTTAGTTTTATTTCTATTTTTTCATTATTATAATCAAAGACTATATTATTAGACGTTGATTTAAATGACATATTTAAAAGTAGGCGAATATTTTCAATAATATTTATACGCTTATAATTTATATTATTTTTTATCTTTGATTTTTTATTTGTATCAATAATAAATAGATATTCAATATTTTTTGTTTTGTTTATAGTAGACCTTTTGCCACCGGGATATTTTGTATATTCCTTTGTAACAATATTTAAGTCTCCACGGTTTTTAAGTATATCTATAAAATGTTCATATTCTATAATGCCATCTGTAGAATAGCTTGTGATAATATATTTTGCATCTATCATATCAATCATATTTTTGAATGCATTTTCTGCTGTACTTTTATAGCAATAATCAGATTTTGTATTTACCCAATCTTTTCTTATGGCACTTTTATCTGTTTTTTTGCCATCTATATATATCTCTTTATTTACAAATGGCTTATCCCATAATGCAATTGTATTAAGCAAATGATAATTACTTCCATATTGATGCTGATTATATGGCGGGTCGAGATAAACAATATCAAAACTATTTTTATTTTTTTTCAAAAATTGACTAGCTTCCATGTTAAAACTTTTTCCCCTTATCTCTCCATAAAGAGGCAGTTTGCTCATGCTAATAGGCTTCATAATACGACTGAGTGCATCCTTATTCCTTCCGCCAAAACCAAGATGAAAAGCCTTAAACACACCCGAAGTATTTGCATATGTCGCACTCTCATATATAAGGCGAGCCAATAAATAATAATATTCTTTTTTATTTATAGCATTGTTTATATACATATTTTCAATACTATGGCGTACAGTGTCAATAATTCTAGCATTCTCTTGAGTGTAAAACATCCTTTCATTTATGATGTCGGGATTGCTATCATTTTTTGGTGCATAATAAAGAGATATATATCTATCCTCTATAGCAACTGTGGCTAGATTATTTAATATATTAAGAACTTGTTCGAGCCCACCAAAATGTTTAAACATATTTCTTTCATCTTTTGGCAAGATATAATTATGTGCATAGTTTAATATATATGAATAATACTCTATATCATTTGAATATACTTTAAGATTAAAGGTCCTAAAAAGGCGAGAAACACTGCCACTGCCTGCGAACAAATCTAAAGATGTTTTTACATTATCATCGTTTTCAATAATTTTAGATATTTGATTATGTATGAAAGGTATTAGTCGCCTTTTGTTTCCTATATAGGCTATTAATGTTTTTTTAAGATAATCGCTATTATTTTGGCAATATATATTCAATTAGATTCTCCCAAGAACATATATTAACATAATATTATAGTTATGTTAAGTAAATTGATATTAACATAATATTATAGTTATTGCAATAAATATATAGTTTACAAATTATAAAAGAGTATTTATTACTAATAAAGAAAAATTGTCTTTTAGGATAAAAATATTTGATTTTAATTAAATATTATCTATACTAGAGTTGGTTAAAATTTAATTATGGTATATATCATATAGGTATCTACTACAAAGGAATGTCACATGCAAATTACATTTGATGGTACTAAAATGAATCTTGTTGGAAAGCAACTGCAAGTAGGGGAGCAAGCACCAAATTTTAGAGCAACTACAATAAATCTTTCTCCATTTTCGCTTAATGATGTAGAGGCAAAGTTAAAAGTGATTTCAGTTGTTCCATCACTTGATACACCAGTTTGTCAAATACAGACAAGAAAGTTTAATGAGTATATTGCAGGGTTAAAAGATGTTGTTATTATTACAGTGTCTATGGATTTGCCTTTTGCACAACAAAAATTTTGTTCTACTGAAGGTATCAAAGAGATGACAGTAATATCAGATTATAAAGAACATGATTTTGCTAATAAGTATGGTCTTCTTATAGAAGAGCTCGGGCTGCTTACTAGGGCTATTTTGGTTTTGGATGCGGGTAATATTGTAAAATATACAGAATATATTGAAGAAATTACAGGCGAGCCAAATTACGAAAAAGTTTTAGAATATATAAAAAGCGTGAATTAGTAATTAGTTATAAAAGTTAGTATATAATAATAAAGAGGTATGATATATAAAAATATCTACCTCTTTACTATTTGTTATAGTATGATTATTTTATTTTAACAATAGCATCCATCTCTACATTTAAGTTAGAGTATATGCCAGCACTTGCCACTGTAATACGGGCAGGATATGGGCTGCTAAAATACGATTTATATACTGCTTCAAATTCTGCAAATGTTTCATGTCCGAAAGGAAGGCATTGCATTTAATAACATCATCCATAGTTGAACCCGCTTCAATTACAATAGCTTTTATATTTTCCATAATTTGCTTTGTTTCAGAAGCAACACTTTCATTTTCAATTTTTGAAGTTTTAGGGTTTACACATAATTGCCCTGATAAAAATAGTAAATTATCACATTTGACAGCCTGAGAATAGCTACCAACAGATTCTGGTGTATTAGAACTCTTTATTACTTCTCTCATAATTTATTATCCTTAATTAATTTAGTTTAATTTAATGGAAGCCTTATATACTTGCCCGGCTCTTTAGGGTTGTAATATTGATTTATAGGGCCATTTTCTTTGAAAAGTTTATGAGCATATTCTACATTTTTTTCATCGATAGTTACACCAATGCCCGGCTTTTCTGGAACGTTAACCATATTATTAACAGGGTCAAATGGGCCTTCTTCTATTACGTCAAATTCCATAAATCTAAATAGTGATTGACTTGGCTCATGCACATGCTGAAGAGAAGCAGTTAAATGTATATAGACAGCAGTTGCTAGACCAGTATCACCACTATAGAATGATATATCAATACCAAGTCTTTCACATGCATTAATAAATCCAACAGTTTTTCTTATACCACCTAATGCTGTAGTATTTATAACAAATGTATCAGGAACTCCAAGGTTAAATGCCAAAGCAATATCTGGATTATGTGTTGAGAATGGTATAGATGTATGCTCTCTAAGTTTTTTCATATCCCAAAATGTTGCTACAGGATCTTCAAATTGTCTAATATTATATTTTTCTATCCCTCTACAAAGCTCTCTAGTAGAATGTAGTGACCAAGCCATATTGCCATCTATTCTTAAGATAGCCTCTTCACCAAGTTTTTCCCTCAATAATTTGATAAGCTTTATATCTCTTTTTACATCGGAAGAGGAAATTTTTCCTTCAAAATATGTAGAGCCATGTTTTTCTTTTCTCATAAGACAATAATTAACAATGTCTTCCACGCCAGATAAACCTTTAAAATTATCTTTTGGAAGTAGGTCTGCAAAATATTCACAAAATGGAACACTCTTTCTACAAGCTCCACCAAGTAATTTATATAGAGGCATATTCCAAGCCTTTCCACGTATATCCCATAAGGCAAGCTCGATACCACCAAATGACATTCTAGGTAATATTCCATCAGTATTTGCGAGCACTTTCATTTCTGGTACACATGCTCTTTCGCATGCCTCCATATCAAATGGGTCAATGCCTACAAGATTTTGTGCCATATGTTTCATAATGTCGTCTTGGCATTCCCATTATGGTGCCTCTCCATAACCTATAATACCATCATCTGTTTCGACACGAACTATGACCCTTGTAACACCTAAATAACCACCAACAGACCAAACATATGGTGTTTTGAATGGTATATTTACAGCCTTAGCTGTGACATTTGTAATTTTCATTTCAACATCCTTTTTTTAATAAAATATTTTAAATTAAATACCCAAAAAATTATCTAAATAATTTTCAGATTGTTTATCTTTATTCGGGATACTATATTCAGACAATCTAGTATCTATAGCCTCATTTACATGATCAAGTAACGTTGGGGACCCACTTTTTTTCCAACTGTCATAATATCCCCTCAGAGATATTTTTGTACAATGAATCTCATCTCTCATATATTCTAATGTATGTTCTTCCTGTAAGTACTGTTCTCCATGTGCTATACTTTTTATAGTTTCATAACCTATAATATCATCTTCAATGTTGGTTTCTTTCAATAGAAATTGTATATTAGTTATGTTTTGTTCATCAAGCATAAATTTTTCATATCCTATTATATTAAAAGAATCAAGGATACCACAACTATGTATTATATAGTCTAACTTAGAGGTAATGGTAGAAAACATAACCATGTTAGACTCACTACCTGCCTGATAATCTGTTTGTTTGGCATCACTTAAAGAGCCACCACCACGACATGGTATATTATAAAACTCGCACATAGACTTAGACAAAGCAGCTATTTTACAGGCCCCAGCTGTACCTATAGCAGGGGTTATAAATCGTAAATCTGTGGATGCAGCGACATTGCCAAATACAACAGGAACACCTGGTTTTATTAATTGTGATAATACAATACCAGCAAGTAATTCAGATGTTGCCACAACCATAGTACCAATTATTGATACAGGCGAGGTCGCACCGGGTAAAGCACCGCATCCAAATACTATAGCCTGATTATGTTTGGCAAAGGCGAATATAGCTTCTATCATAGTTTTATCATAAGAGAGAGGTGATAATGCACTTATTAAACCTATGGTAACACATTCATAATTTGCACTTCCATAAACTTTTTTTATCATTTTAATAGATTCATCACTCTTTTCATAGCCATTTGTAATACACATCATAGGTTTTGAGCCATATTTTAAACATACAGCCTGTTGATATTGTTGTAATTTACCAACATCAATATCAAATGGTGTTACAACATATGGATTTAACATATCTATAACTTGACTTGTTTGGGTAAGTTTTGTAAAATTTATAAGATCATTCTTGTTTGATTCAGACATTTTATCATTTTTTGAAACAAATACAGGACCATATGCAGGACAAAATATAGGTTTATCTCCTCCTATTGCCACTTGTCAATAGTTTTTTAATCAAAAGTTGACTTTTTTTCTAAATTGGCTAAATCGTTGAGCATTAACCTTTTGATTTTATCGTCAAATGTTTCTTTGCTGGTTTCACTGAAATGAACAGATACTTGATAGGTGGTCTTACCGATTTTCTGTGTGAATGTTGGTGGGGTAGTAAGTGCTAGTTGTTTATTTCCCAATATATAATCCTCCTTAGAATGCAAAAAAGCACTTAGCGATTTTTGAGATAATATCTCAAGTCGATAAGTGCTTACGTTGTGCGTATTCAGTTTTATTTTACTTGGTTGTAGGGAATAGGGTACTTGCGTGCAATGTTTCTAATAATTAGTTAAGAATTAAAAAAATTTAAAACTTCATTATTAAAGTCTTTTGCCTCTTCGAATGCACCATGTCCTAGTCTGTTATATATTTTAAGCCTGCTGTCAGTTATTTTATTTGCAATCTCTGTTGGTGCAAAGTTACCAACAATTTTATCATCATCAGCACCTACAACAAATGTTGGACATTTTATGTTAGAAATTTCTTCATAGCAATTGTGAGTTAAGCAAGAGTTTGCTTGTATGATAAACCTATCAAGGCTTTTCGGTTTGGAAATTTTACTAAGTAAAGGATAAAAAAATCTAAGTGATTTTAACTTTTTCTCAGTATATGTTTTTTCGGCTGTATCAATAAAAATGTTCTTAAAGTCACCAGCTTTCGCTAAATTTATCCACTTGGTCAAAACTGATTTAGAGGTATTGTTAGGTCTGCATAAAGTGACAGCAAGCACAAGTTTTTCGACTATTTCTGGATAATCTATTGCAAGATATTGGGAAACCATGCCACCTTGTGAAACTCCTAATACATAAGTTTTAGTAATGCCGAGTTTGTATAAAACAGTCGCCATATCTTTTGCCATGTTTTTAGTTTGATAAGTTTCGGGGATTTTATTTTTTCTGCTAAAGACATATACTTTATAATCTTTTGCAAAAATTCTATACAAGAAAGAAAGTGTGAATGCCATTCCTTTTACAGATTTTAGAGCATCTCCTAAGCCTGGAATAATAATTAAGTTTTTTTCACCATATCCAAATGTAACATAGTCCATTGTGGTATTATCAATTTCAATACTACAATTTTTTGAATTATAAAACATTATTCACCTCCATATTAAAATTATCTATTATTATTTCCATAGTTCCTTTTGAAACGATGCCCATTTCATCGTAGTTATGGGCCCATTTTTTATCACTTTCAAAATTTGGTTGCATTGTGATACATAAAGCTTCCATTTTAGAATCTTGATAATGGATTGATTCATATTTAACTTTTTCTTCATGCAATATTGTTTTTCTATTACTTTTTTTTATCATAACTTGAGGATAAATATTGTCTTCGAGTAAATCTGTTATGGATATATCCAAAAATTGGCATATTTTTTGTATATTTATAAGAGTCAGGCTGCAAGCATTTCTTTCTAGATTGCTTAGGTAGCCAATAGATAATGAAGTTTTTTCTGACAATTCTTTAAGTGTTATATTCTTTTTTTTCTAAATAATTTAATTCTACTACCAATGTTATTTATTGGATTTTCTAGATTTTTAGTATTAGCGTTCAATCATTTTTCCTTAATATTTTAGCATAAAATGAACATGTTTGATTAAATATTATAAATAAATAAATTTCAATGAATAATATTCTATAATGTACTTTATAATTCATAAAAATAGGCATATATTCTATATCTATACTAATGGCATATTGCAATTTATATAAAAACAATATATCATCTGAAACAGTATGTAGTTTATTCGTCTAATAATCGGGGTATAACTAACTAAAATGCATAAAATTAATTCATTTTTGGTGCATCCAATTTACGGAGTATGTAAGGTTTTATCTATAAAAAGCTATAAGATATTAAACGATGATGTAGAATGTTATGAGTTGGAATGTACTGTAGAGAATATAATTGTAAAAGAACCTGTAAGTACAGCAAAATCAAGAGGCGTAAGGAAAATAATATCCAAGAATAGTGCTTTAGATTTAATAAAGTCTATTCAAAAGAAGCCTCAGGATATGGAAAACAATTGGAAAATAAGGTGCCAGGAAAATACAGATAGGTTAAAAACAGGTGATATTTCAGATACTTTAGAGGTTGCAAAGAATTTATTTATAAGAAATAGAGTTAAAGAATTATCAGCAAGTGAAAAACGTTTATATGAAAAAGCATACACATTTATTGTAGATGAGCTTTCCATCGCTTTAAAAAAAGATAAAGAAGAAATAGAAGATATGATTTCTACAGCTTTAGAAAAATCGGCAAAAAAATATAAGCCTGAAGAAGCTGAAAAAAAGACAGAAGCCTCGTCTAAAAAGACAAAAAAATAGAAAGCATGTTCTAATCTAAAATCAAGAAGTTAAAAAAATATGTCTAAAATATTGTATATCTCGTTAGTAATTTTGTTTAGTATTTGTTCGTATTTTATAAATGTCCCTATTCCCATAATATCTATAGGTTTGTTTATAATGATTTTTATTTTATTGCTAGATTTGGTTGTTGTAAAAAAAATCACCACACGTACTCTTTTAGCATTAGTGATAGGGACACTTTCCACACTTATAATAGTTCTTATTGTCGTATTTTTATACTATTTAATATTTTCTATGTCAGGTGAAAATTTATTATCTCAAAATAAATATTATCTATATGTGTTTGTTGCATTTGTTTTTTCTACAATGTATTTAATGTTTTCTATAACATTCGCCTTTTTGCCGGAGGTATCTAAAATGTTAAATAGAAGCCGAGAAGAGATACAATATTCTAAAATATTAGATACTTCTGTTATTGTTGATGGGCGTATTGCTGATATTGCTGAGAAAGGTTTTTTTGATGGCGATTTAATTGTGCCTGAATTTGTAATAAAAGAAATACAACTTATAAGCGATTCATATGATAGCCAAAAGCGTATACGTGGAAGGCGTGCTTTGGATGTTCTAAATAGAATGAAAACCTCAAAAAATGCAATTGTATCTATAACAGAAATAGATTTTCCAAGCGTAAAAGAGGTAGATTTAAAACTTATTGAACTAGCAAAAAAAATGAATGCTAAAGTTATTACAAATGATTTTAATCTCATGAAAGTTGCATCGATACATGGTGTGGAAATATTAAATTTAAATGACCTTGCCAATATGATGCATGTTGTGGTAATACCAGGTGATATACTGAAAGTGAGCCTTATAAGAGAGGGTAAAGAAAATCAAGCCCTTTCATATCTTGAAGATGGAACTATGATTGTAGTCGACAATGCTAGGCATTTGATAGGGAAGGATGTTGAAATAAAGATAGAAAATATTTTACCTAAAGAGGCAGGACGTGTCATATTTGCTTCACTATATAATCAACAACAGTATAATCAAAATAAAACACAACAAAATAACAACGAACAAATAGAATACCATAACAATCAAAACGAAAAAGAAAATTCAAATAATCAAAATAAAAGAAGATCGCCTAGAGTATACTTAGGTACTAGGCAAAATAAAAAAGACGGTAAATCTTAAAATATTATTTGAATATAAAATTTAATTATAAAAATGTTTTAATATTCTAAATACTGCAAACTACAAAAATAATAATATATTTACCAGTAAAAATAGTTGATATTATTTCAAATAAAAATATTATATAATAAAATCAATAATAATGAGGGATTTCAAAAAATGTATATACCCAAAAATGAAAAATTATTAGAAAAAGAAATGAAAAAAATATCTAAGACTGACCTTGATAAAATAATGAAAAAAGTAGAAATAATTATAAAAAAGACCGGTAATTATTCACTTAAATTCTTTTCAAGGCCTAGAACTATAACAAGTAAGGGACCAAGGGATATTGTTACTGATGTAGATATAAAATGTCAGAAAATGATAAAAGATTATTTAGATAAACATTTTAAAGATTATGGCTTTTGTGGTGAAGAGTCAAAAGAAGAAAAATACGAAAGCAATAAAGATTTTGTATGGATAGTAGACCCAATAGATGGGACAACAAATTTTGCCCATGGCTTTCCTGCTTATTGTGTTTCTATTGCCCTTGCTTACAAAAGTATACCAATACTTGGCGTGATATATAATCCTATAAATAAATGTATCTATAAAGCACATATAAAATCGAAAGCATATAAAAATAATAAAGTAATAAAAGTATCAAAAATTAAAAAATTAGAACAGTCATTAATTGTTTTTGGTTTTTATTATAATTTTGATACTGATACAGAAAGAAGAATTAGAGAGTTTGAAAATATTATATTAAGTGTACAAAGTGTTAGGCGCGATGGTAGTGCTGCTTTAAATATATGTTATGTTGCTGAGGGTGTATGTGATGCATTCTATGAAACCTCTTTACATGCTTGGGATGTTGCTGCGGGTATTATTATCGCAAATCAGGCGGGTGCTAATATTACGAAAAAAGATGGGGCATACTATGATGTTTTTTCACGTGATACACTTGTTGTCTCAAATGCAATTATACATAAAGCAGTATGTCAAAAACTTAATTCTTTTTAGTTATATATAAAAAACCTTTGACAATATAAAAAAAGTGCTAATACTTTTTCTATTGATTTCGATATATAAAGTATAGGAAGTATTTTTATGATAGGAGTATTTATATGTCAAAAACACATAAGTTTAACAAAAACAAAATAAAAACGTTAATCAAAAAAATTAGGGATTAGATTTGTAAAAAATATTAATTTCTATGATAAATTAAAGGCTACTCTATAAATATAGGGCAGCCTTTAATTTTATTCTATAAAAATATTATATTAACTAGTTAGATATCAATGTTCCTATACTTTCATCTATTACAGCCTTATAGATATTACCTTTTTTGTTCATATCAAAAATACGAATATTCAAATCATTATGCATAGCCATAGAAAAAGCTGTAATATCCATAATCATTAATCGTTTTTCTATTGCAAGAGCGAATGAAAGTTCATCATATTTTTTGGCATCGCTATTTTTTTTTGGGTCACTGTCATAAACGCCATCTACATTTGTAGCTTTTAATATAACATCTGCTTCTATTTCTAATGCCCTTAGAACGCTCGCTGTATCTGTCGTAAAGTACGGATTTGAAGTACCACCGGGGATTAAAACTATATTTTTTTGATTGAGTAAATTATTTGCTTTGATAGGCGAAAACTTTTCAAACATGCCATCAATAGAAAAAGCACCGAGTATAGTTGCATGCATACCATTAGAAATAAAACAATCTCTAATAGCAAGTGCATTCATCGTAGTTGCAAGCATACCCATAGAATCGCCTGTGCTTCTTTTGATATTTTTTTTAAGGCTACCACTAGCACCACGATAAATATTGCCGCCGCCCATAACAATAGATAGTTCTACTTTGTCATATATAGTTTTTATTTCTTCGCATAAATAGTCAAGCATAGCACTATCAAGACCAGCGTCATATTTGCCTGATAGTGCTTCGCCTGAAATTTTTAATAATACTCTTTTGAGCATAAATATTATTTTTTTCCAATATTAAAAAGTAAGTATGTACCAAATGTGCAATCTTTTGTAGATATTTTGCTTATTTGGTCGACTAAACTTTTAATAGTTATTTTATTATCTGTGAATAATTTTTGGTCTATTAATATAGATTCACCATACCAAGAATTCATTTTGCCTTCTGTAATTTTTTCAACCATATTTTCAGGCTTTCCAGCATCGACAGTAAGTTTTTTGAATATCTCATATTGTTCAACAACAGTAGCTTCTTCAAGTGCATCCCTTGTAGCAGCAACAGGTTTATCACTTGCAGCATGCATTGCGATTTGACCTGCTATCTCAAGAGTTTCGTCATTACATACACCATTTACAATCTCAAGTATAACGGCAGTTTTTTTATTAAAATGCATATATGTAGCAAAAAAGCCATCTGTGCTAAATTTCATAAATCTACCGATATCCATATTTTCGCCAAGTTTTTGTATAGCAGCATTTATCATGTCTTTGATAGTATCAGTGCCGCCATCAATTTTTTCAGTCATTAGCTCTTCAGCATCTTTGGCATTAGTTATACTAACATGATTAGCAATAGCCTGAGTTAGGTTTTGAAAGACTTCATTTTTTGCAACAAAATCTGTTTCGCATTGTACTTCAACGATAGAAACCAATTTTTTATCATCGCTAAGGTACATACCAATAAGACCTTCTTTTATAGTACGCTCACCTTTTTTGGCTGCTGTAATAGCACCTTTTTCTTTCAAAATACGGATAGCTTTATCTATATCGCCATCTGCCTCAATGAGTGAATTTTTACATTCCATCATACCAACACCAGTGCGTTCTCTAAGTTCTTTTATCGAATCTATAGTGACTTCTGCCATAATTTTATTCTCCTAAAATTTGTATACTGTTATAGTATTTTTATATATTATTTTTTCACTTCGCTAGTAGTATCCGCTACACCATACTGTTCTGCAATAGCTATAGCCTCTTCTTGCTTGCTATCATCATAAATTTCTTCGCCAGTATTTTCATCATCTTTTGGTAGAAGTGCTTCTCTGCCTGCATCATTTTGACCTTCAATGACAGCATTAGCAATCATATCTGTAAATAGATTGATAGCTCTAATAGCATCGTCATTGCCAGGGATAATATAATCTATAACATTAGGATTACAATTTGTATCTACAACAGCAACTAATGGTATGTTTAATTTTTTAGCTTCAGTGAGAGCAATATTCTCTTGTTCTGGGTCGATAATAAACATCATATCAGGGATGCCTTCCATATCTTTTATACCAGAAAAGTTTTTTTCTAGTTTTTCTTTTTCTTTCAATAGAAGTATAACTTCTTTTTTTGGCAAAGATTTAAAAGAATCATCAACTTCCATTCTTTCAATTTTCTTTAGTCTAGCAATACTTTTTTTAATTGTTGAAAAATTTGTAAGTGTACCACCAAGCCAACGGCTACTAACATAAAACATACCACATTTTTCAGCAGCAGCCCTTATGCTTTGAGAGGCTTGTTTTTTTGTACCAACAAATAAAATATTGCCACCATTGCGAGAAAGGTTTCTTACAGCCTCACATGCTGTTTTGATATAATTTAATGTTTTGATAAGATCGATAATATGTATGCCATTACGTTCTTGAAAAATATAAGGCTTCATACGTGGATCCCACTTTTTTGTTTGATGTCCAAAATGCACACCAGCTTCAAGCAAGTCTTTCATGATAGGTAGTCCCATTATAGTGCTCCTTAGGGTAAAAAAATAGAGTACCGATACGGGTACCCTTTTATTCCTTGCTTAATATTCAATAATATTATTACTACAATAGCACTTTTATCTAACTATAACAGTTGGACAATATTTTTTATAAATTAAAAATATTTCATGCTAAGGAAAAAATTATACCGTAAATCGGTCTACGACGATTATAGCAAATTAAATACATTTTGTCAAACAAGTATTTTTTTACTTACAGTATAAAATTATACAAAATAGTCATATTGTTATATAATTAGATGACAATATTTATTATTATTAAATTATAATTAAACTATCATGGGAATAAAATTTATATGGAAAATAAAACTTCTCTTATATTATTAACAGGTTTTTTGGGTGCGGGCAAAACAACATTACTAAACAAAATTATTGATAATTATAAATCTCTTAATATGAGTGTTGGTGTTATAACTAATGATTTTGGCAACAATGTAGATTCTGCTACTGTAAAATCTAAGCATGATGATATTGAAGTTTATGAAATTTCAGGCGGCTCAATATTTTGTTCATGTAGAATCGATGTATTTGTAGAAGGGCTTAGGTTTTATAAGAAAGAAGAGAATAGAGTAGATAAGCTATTTATAGAGGCTTCAGGTCTTGCAGATCCTAGTTCATTTTCTAACATAACTTTATCGAAAGAATTTGATTCATTCTATGAAGTAGAAAATATACTTTGCCTTGTGGATGCATATAAGTTTATAAAGCTTGTTGCAAATCTCGATGCGATTAAAAGGCAAATTGAAAAGAGTGATACAATAATTGTAAATAAGATTGACCTCATAGCTGATAGCCAAAAAACTTTGATATATAATGAACTAAATAAATATACAAATGGCAATGATATTATTGAAACTTCATTTTGTGATATAGATTTTGTTTCGATAAAAAAAAGAACAGCTAAAGAAGTGCTTGGAGAATTTACATCATGCACTCAAAGCACTCCAAAATCAATTCCATTTGAACAAGTAGTAATATTAAAAAATGATTTTATTAGTATAATGGAAGATACTCTAAAATATGCTCTAAGAATAAAAGGCTATTATGAATTAGAAGAGCAGTTATACTTTGTATCCGATAATGCCGATAGAATAATATTAGAGAAGGTATATGATAATAGGCATATAACAAAGGGTATAACAGTACTTTATAATGAAAAATACAAAGACACAATCATGGCTCTATGGAAAAATTATATTTAATATAAAACTTTCGTTGGGTCTTATATTTATTATTTCAATTTTATTTTTTCAATTATCATGCCATGGTGATGCTCGCAATGTAGAAAGTGATGAGCAAATGCATGGTGTATGGATTGCAACTGTATATAATATTGATTGGCCTAGTAAAGCAAATCTTACAGAGCATAGCCAAAAAAGTGAAATTGATGTTCTGCTCGATGGATTTGAAGATGTTGGTATAACAGACATAATATTTCAGGTAAAGCCAGCCCAAGAGGTGTTCTATAAATCAGATATACTGCCATATTCTAGATTTCTAAGTGGCAAGTATACAAATGATTATGAATATGACCCACTTAAATATATAATTAAAGAAGCCCATAAAAGAGATATGAAAGTACATGCTTGGTGTAATCCTTTTCGTATATTAGATAAAGAAATATTTTTAGAATATGTTGATGTTGCAAAAGAAGAGTGGATAGTTAAACATGGCAAATATTATTGGCTTGACCCTGCTATAAAAGAGGTTAGAGAATTTGTTATCTCTAGCATAATGGAAATTGTAGACAATTATAATATAGATGGTATACATATAGATGATTACTTTTATCCATATAGTATAAAAGGTTCAGATTTTAATGATGAGGCATCTTACAAAAAATATAGGCGTTTCTTGCAGTCAAAGGGTAATTTTAGGCGTGATGCTATAAATAAATTTGTATATAAGCTTGCAAGTGATATAAAGAGTTCAAAAAATGATGTTGTTTTTGGGGTAAGTCCATTTGCTATATGGAGAAACTATAAGGATGATAAAAAAGGCTCTAAAACATTCGCTATGCAAACATCTTATGATACGCTATATGCTGATACAAGAAAATGGTTTAGAGATGGTATATTAGATTATATGGCACCTCAAATATATTTTGATAATGCAAATACCAATGCCAGTTTTGATAATGTTTTGAAGTGGTGGGAAAAAGAGTCAAAGAGTTCTAAGACTCCTCTATATATAGGTATGCCTGCATTTAAAGCCACATACTCAAATTTTACAATCACAAATTATATTTCTAATTTTAATAAAATTAATGGAAATAAAAATATAAAGGGCATGCTTCATTATAGTGCTAAGCATATAGTCGACAAAGATTTAGGTTTGAAAGAATTCCTAAGTAATAATATAAAAAAATAGTACTACTGCGTAGGCTTAAGTTGCACTATTTAATGCAATTTAATATTTTAATACATTTTACTTGCTATAGTTTTAGATGCTGTATCTCTCAAGGGATACTCCAAGGCATATATGCTTAAGGTACTATGTACGCTTTAGTTGTACATTTAAATACAATAATAATATCTAAATATAATTGTATGATACTATTTTATTAAATCATGCAACTAAAATCTAACTAGTGGTTTGTAAAAAAGTGTTCTATATAGTATTATAGATAATTATGAGGATAATAGTATGACAAGAACATTTTTAGATTTTGAACAACCACTTAGAGAGCACTATAGAAGGCTTGACACACTTAAAGCTGAGCATAAGTTAGACCCAAAAATATCTACAGCTGAAGATATAGAAGGACTAGAGGCGAAAATAGAAAGACTTGGCTCTAGTTTATTTGCTAATCTTAATCGATGGCAAATAACAATGTTGTCAAGACATCCAGAGAGACCTTATGCATTAGATTATATCGAAAATGTCTTTGACGATTTTGTAGAAATACATGGCGATAGGCTTTTTGGTGATGATGGAGCTACAATAGCAGGTTTTGCAAAACTTGATGGGCATAGTGTTGCTGTTATCGGGCAGCAAAAAGGACGTAATACCGAAGAAAATATAAAGTATAATTTTGGGATGCCAAACCCTGAAGGTTATCGTAAGGCTTTACGTGTTATGAAAATCGCTGAAAAATTTAATAAGCCTATTATAACATTGATAGATACACCAGGGGCATATCCCGGTCTTGGTGCTGAAGAAAGGGGACAAGGCGAGGCTATTGCTAAAAACCTTTATGAAATGGTTAGATTAAAAGTACCTATAATATCATGCGTTACTGGCGAGGGTGGTAGTGGAGGTGCATTGGCATTATCAATTGCAAATAGAATACTCATGCTGCAATATTCTATCTATTCTGTAATATCTCCAGAATCATGTGCTTCTATTTTATGGCGTACAAGTGATAAGAAAGAGGATGCAGCCGAGGCATTGAAAAACACAGCAGAGGATGCATTAAAACTTGGTGTAATTGATGAGATAGTTGATGAGCCTTTATGTGGCGCACATCGTGATTATAAAAAAATGTTTGCAAACTTAAAAGAAGCATTAAATAGAAATCTTGACGATTTACTTGATGTTGATGGCGATGCTTTAGTTGCAAGTAGAATATCTAAATTTACTAGGGATTGGACTGGAACTCTAACTTCCTAACATGATAGTTTTTTAATATCTATAGTTGTATGGCATGACATTTGTTTTGGGTCATTATATTTTTTTATTATAAAACTTTTATTTTCATTATTTATCTCGTACAAATCATCAATATGTTCATGATACCCATTAGTTTTGCATATTCCTGACATGCCCAAAAGAGCCCTTGATAATAATTTTAATCCAATATCATTACCTATAATCTCAATTTGCTCGTTATTATTTATATTAAAAGTTAAATGTGCTCTTTTAGCAAGTTTAATGTATGGTATATCATGTTTATTATATCTTACTGTTAAATATTTTATTTTCATTATACCTCTTATGCGTATATTTTTATATAATATATAGTCTATAAGATTTCTATTTTAATGCAAATAAGCATTGAATTAATTGACTTTTTGTTTTCAACATAATATAATCAATGTATATTATGTTTTAATATTGATATATTATTTATATTTTAAAAGAGGTTTAAATGTCCAATACAACTATACCAATAAAGAAAAAAAGCACGCTTGTAAAAACACTACAATGGCTTGCTGTTGCTACTGTATCTTTACTTTTGGTAGCATATTTTATATTTTCAGATATGTCTGGTCCTGATCAATCTATACTTGTTGGTAAAGTCAATAGCAGGCCTGTTTACTATAGTCAAGAAAGTCAATATGCTAGAAATTATGAACAGATTGTACAAAACATGGCATCCATGGGTGGCGGTGTATCTGATATGCTTTCAGGCTTTTTTGAATATCAGGCTTTTATAATGACAGTGAACCAATTACTTCTATACGATGGTGCAAAAAAAAATATAGTTGTAAGTGATCAATATATTATAGATAATATTAAGGGTAGTTTTTTCTTAAATGATGATGGCTCATTTAGAGAGGCAGATTATAATGCATTTGTAAAGAACACAAGTGATGCCGATAAAAAAGCAATAGAAAATGATATAAGAGAAAATATCTCCGTACAAACACTCACACATGAATTATTTCAGACAATAAAAACTAGTGATCTAAGTGTTACTTCTGAATATCTAAAAAGAAATAATAAACGCTCTATAGAAATTATCTATTATGATGCTCTACCAACTGTTAGAGATTATGTGCCAACAGATGATGAATTAAATGTATACTTTACAGAAAATGTAACAAACTTTGTTCAGGCAGATTTATCTTGGATAGTGCTTAAAAGTGCAAGTGATTCTTCTGTACTATATAACTCATTGAAAAAGAATATAGATGAGTTTGCTCAAAAGGCAAAAGAAAAAAGTGAGGATAAAGGAAGTGCTTTAAATGGTGGTAATGTAGGATATCTCACATCAAAAGAGATGCCTTCAGCTATTATATCTGAGGCTGTATTTGCTGTGAAAAAAGATAAGACATTGCTTGAACCTATGTATTATGATGGAAATTATTATATTATCCTCGTCAATAATGTAAGGCTTCCTAGTTCAATATCAGATTTATCAAAAGAGATGATATCAAGTGAATATCTTTCTAAAAATCATGATAGATTAATTGCAAAGACAAAGGTTGATTTGAAAAGTAAAATGATGGCTGACTATAGTTCTACAAAAGATAGAACACAACTAGAAGCCGAAGGTTATAAATATTATACAGATAATAATTTCTATTATGGAGCAACAGCAAAAGATGAAGTAACATCTGTTACTATACCATATAGCTATGAGAAATCATTTGCTGATGCTGTATTTAAAACAGGCATTGGTAGTTCTAGTAGTATAATAGACTTGCCTGAAGCAATAGCTATTGTTAAAGTTATCTCTGAAGATAAAAAAAGTATGGAAGATATTGCTTTGTTAAATCCACAAGAAAGTATTTCAGTAATGAGGGATGTTTATTCATCTAAGACAACTCGTATTGCAAGATATTGGAGCGACACTGCTTTTCTAGATGCTAGAATAGAATATAAACTTTCTGAATAAATAATTATTACTATTTTTATTTAGTATAATTTTCAAGTTTATAGTATAGTTAGGGGGATAAATGAAATATACAAACTTTGATGGCTTTGATGTTTCTAAGCTTGGTTTTGGTATAATGCGTATGCCTGTAACAGACGATTCAAAATATGCATATTCTAAAGATATGGATATAGAAGAAAGTATAAATATGATTCGACATGCTATAGATAATGGTATTACATATATTGATACCGCATATATATATCATGAGGGTAGAAGTGAAGATATTGTTGGTATGGCTTTAAAAGATGGTTATAGAGATAAGGCTGTAATTGCAACAAAGATACCTATGTGGGTATTAGAAAAAGAAGAGGATATGTATAGAGTCCTTGATGAGCAGCTTAAAAGGATGCAAGTAGATTGTATTGATTTTTATTTACTTCATTCACTTGAAAAAAAATCTTTTGAAAAATTTAAAAAATTTAATTATAAAAAATTCTTTGATTATGCACTAAAATCTGGAAAAATAAAATATCCGAGTTTTTCTTTTCATGATGTGTATAGTGTATTTGAAGATATAATAAATGACTATGATTGGCAGATGTGTCAAATTCAGCTGAACTATACAGATGATGAATATCAGGCGGGTATAAAAGGATTACAACTTGCACAATCTAAGAATATATATACTGTTATAATGGAGCCATTAAAGGGTGGCATTCTTGCAAAAAATATGCCTCTAGTGCAAGATGTATATAAAGAATTTGGTATTGAATATGATAGTGTAGAAGGTTCATTTAGATATATTGTTTCAAATGAAAAGATTCTCACTGTGCTTTCTGGTATGAGTACAATGGAACAGATTAATCAGAATATAGATATATTTAGTAATATAGATTATAGCCCATTGACAGAAAAAGAAGTTGCTATGTATAAAAAGGCAAAAGAAAAACTTTCTGAAAAAATTAAAGTTGGATGTACAGGATGTTCATATTGTTTACCATGCCCTTCTAATGTTGCTATCCCTTCTATATTTAGAGCCTATAATAATGCTATAATATTTGATGAAAAAGATAGACATAGCGATGACTATAAAAGATTTATGATTACAAATGGTCAGGATAGTTTAAAGTGTATTGAATGTGGCAAATGTGAAAATGAATGCCCTCAAAATTTAAAAATAATAGAGTCTCTTAAAGCTGCTCATACATATTTAACATCGAAATAGATAAAAATTAAAAATAAATTAAATATGAAGGATAATAAAAAAGTGTACAATATTGCTGTTATATATGGTGATGGTATTGGTAGTGAAATAATAAAAGAGGCTGTTAATGTTCTCGAAAAAGTGAGTGTTACTTTTGATATTAAATTTAATTTTAATTATTTTATAGCAGGTGGAGAGGCTATTGATAAAGTAGGGGTCCCATTGCCTGATGATACCATTATAGGTTGTAAAAATAGCGATGCTGTATTACTTGGTTCTGTTGGCGGTCCTGCATGGGATAATGTTCCTAGTGCTAAAAGACCAGAAAGAGCAATACTTGGGCTTAGAAAAGAACTTGGATTATTTTCAAATATTCGCCCAATAAAATTATTTAATGAATTAGAATCTGCTTGCCCTATAAAAACTAGAATTACAAATGGGGCTATAGATTTTGTAATTATTAGAGAGCTTACTGGTGGTATATATTTTGGAAAAAAAGAGCGACTACAAAAAGATGGTATTGCTTATGCCTATGATATAGAAGAATATAATGAGATTGAAATTGCCCGTGCTATGGAATTGGGATTTGCAACCGCTCGTCTAAGAAATAAACATGTTACTCTTGTTGATAAAGCAAATGTGCTTGAAACTTCAAAATTATGGAGAGAAGTTGCTAATAAAGTGCATGAAGATTATAAAGATATAGAACTAGATTTTTTATATGTTGATAATGCTACAATGCAAATTATATTAAATCCAAATAGTTTTGATGTTATAGTTACATCGAATATATTTGGTGATATAATTTCTGATGAGGCGAGTGTATTATGTGGTTCAATAGGGCTTGCCCCTTCAGCAAGCCTTGGCGAAACGAGCCTTGGATTATATGAACCAATACATGGAAGTGCTCCTGATATCGCAGGCAAAAATATTGCAAATCCGATAGGCTCTATATTATCTGTTGCGATGATGTTAGAGTATTCATTAAAAGAATATGACGCCGCCAAATCTATAGAAATAGCTGTAAAGAATGTTATAAAAGATGGGCTTAGAACCAAAGATATAGCAAAAGATAGTACTGACCATCTTGTTAGTACAACTGAAATGGCTAATGCTATAATTAATTATATAAAAAAATAAAAAAGAAATAAAATACTAATTATGAAAAAACATATTATCATTATAGGTGCAGGCATTGCAGGAAAAATGATAGCCAAAGAATTTGAGGATACAGAAAACTTCCACGATAATTATTTTATAGAAGGATTCTTTGATGACGATAAAAATGCAAAAAAAGTTTTATCATTTAATGTTATTGGAATAGTAGATGATATACCAAAGTATGCATCTAAAATGGCAAAAAAAGGCAAGCCTATTAATGAGGCTATTATAGCGATACCATCGATAGAGCCAAAAAATTTAACAAATATTATTAGTATTATAAATAAGTCGAATATAAAGGTTAGAATAATTCCCCCATTATTTGAAATTATAAAAGGGGAGGCGACACTCAATAATGTTAGAGATATAGAGCCATCTGACTTGCTTGGACGTGAAGAGATAGGCTTTGATGAGAAAGAGATAGATGAGTTTTATAATAATAAATCTATATTAGTTACAGGTGGGGCGGGCTCTATTGGTAGTGAAATAGTTCGGCAATTGCTGAATTTAAATATAAAAAAAGTTGTCGTATTAGACTATAATGAAAACTCTATTTACGATTTAATGCTTGAACATCAAAAAGATAATCGCTTTTCATATGTTATATCAAATATTAATGATAATGAGAGAATATCTAATATTATAAAAGACAATGATATATCGATAGTTTTTCATGCGGCAGCACATAAGCATTTGCCTATAATGGAAAATTGCCCGACAGAAGCCATAAAAAATAATATCATCGCAACAAAAAAATTACTCGATACAATTATAAAAAATAATATTAAACATTTTCTTTTTATATCTACAGATAAAGCAGTTCGACCAACATCTATTATGGGTGCGAGTAAAAGGATATGCGAACGTATCATTCTAAGTTTTTCAAATAGATATAAAAATAATTGTTTATTTAAGATAGCTCGTTTTGGTAATGTTCTTGGTAGCAATGGTAGTGTTATCCCTATATTTTCTAAGCAGATAAAAAATGGTGGACCTATTACTATAACAGATCCAAATATGATAAGATACTTTATGTCTATACGTGAGGCGGCAAGGCTTGTTATAAAAAGTGTTTCATTAAATGATGGCAATATATTTGTACTTGATATGGGCAAACCTGTTCGTATATTAGACCTCGCAAAAAATATGATAGCATTAAATGGGCTCAGCGAAGATGATATAAAAATAGAATATATTGGAATTCGAGAAGGCGAAAAATTATATGAAGAAGTGCTTATGGATGATGATGCTTTAATATCTTCTCCATATAAAAAATTATTTATCGCAAAAAATGATAGTGATATATTAAGTGAACAAGAAGTTGATGAGATGATAGAAAAATTTGAAAATATTAAAAATGATAAGAACAAAGCAACAATAATTGTTGCTTTGAAAAAATATATACCAGATTTTAAAAAATAAGTACTGCAGACTGGTTACACTAAGTCGTACATTATAATATTTATATAGAAATATATTTAGAGTCTCCTTGATATTATAATATTCTAATATTAGGAGTGCAACATGGAAAGATTATTCGACATATTTATAAAAATGACATGGATAAACTATATTGTAGATGGCTTATTCTCTCTTTTGAATCTTGATATGGAATTAAAAATAGTTAAGAGTGTTAATTTTTTCTTTTATGAGATGATAAAAATATTTTTACTTTTGACCGTTATTATTTTTGTAATATCTTTTATACAAAGCTATTTTCCTCCACAAAAAACAAAAGAGATGATTTCAAAATATAAGGGTATAAAATCAAATATAATCGCAGCTATTATGGGAATCATTTCTCCATTTTGTGCATGCTCATCAATACCAATATTCATAGGTATAAATAAAGCAGGTGCCCCGTTAGGCTCATCATTTTCATTTCTAATTGCCTCACCACTTATAGATATGGCATCACTTATTTTTCTTATAAATATATTTGGATTAAAAGTTGGTATAATATATACGTCACTTGGGATAATTCTTGCTGTTGTGGGTGGTATTATTATAGATAAATTAAAATTAGAAAAAGAAATTTTATTAGAGAAACCCTCATGCTCTCAATCATGTTGTTGCTCTTCTGACGATAGAAAAAATTTAAATAATGATACAAAACAAATTGATGATGCTTCAAAGAATCGCTTTTCATATTCTAAGCAGCAAACATTAGCTGTGATTAAAAAGATATGGATATATATCATTATAAGTATAGCTGTTGGAAGCATTATATATAATTATATTCCACAAAATATAATAGAAAGTATCTTAGGTCGTAGCAATTATTTTTCTGTAATAATCGCCACAATTATAGGCGTTCCAATTTATACAGATGAAATGTCATCTATGATTATAGCAAAGGCTTTCTATGATAAAAATGTGCCAATAGGTACTGTTGTTTCATTTATGATTAGTGCGGCAGCTTTATCTCTACCTTCTATAACAATGCTTAAATCTATAATGAGTATTAAACTGCTTTCAATATTTGTATCTATAGTTGTTGTAGGGGTTATAATAATAGGCTATGCACTTAATTTGCTACATTTTATATTTTAATTAAAAATAAATAATTTATGGAATATATAAAAATAGATAAAAAAGTCAAAGTATTAAAAGCATTAGCAGATCCTCTAAGAATAGGAATAGTTAAGATACTTAATTGTGAGGAAGAGATATGTGTATTGCGAGATAAATTTGATGTAAAGCAGTCGAACCTTTCACAACATTTAAATATATTAAAAGAAGCAGATATATTAGATACTAGAAAGGATGCTGCTTGGGTATTTTAGAAATTAAAAAATAAAGCAGTTTCTTCTATGATAGATTTGCTGGATAATTTATAATGCTAGTTTAATTTATATTAGATATTTTAGTTTGAATTATTAATTTGAAACTAAGCATAAGTTATATATTTTATCCATATTGCCATCAAAGTTTTCTAATGTATCGATATGAGTAAAGCCATATTTTTCATATAAATTTTCATGCGAGGTTTGAAGATATAGATTCGCAAAGTTTAATCCTTTTGCATATAAAATTATATTTGAGATTATTTTTTCACTAATTCTATTACCTCTATATATTTCAGAGACAAAAACATTACTTATCCAATGGGCATATTTATCTGTTTGGCAATAGTCTTTTTTTGTAAATGATGCAAAGCCTGCGATATTATCATCTATGGTAGCAATAAATATTCTCTGCCAATCATCAAATGTATCATTTTTCATAGCATTATAAATAATATTAGATTGTGCATTCGATATATTTGCATAAGCAAAATTAATTGTCTTTTGCCAATATATATTATCAGATTTTTCTAAAGTTTTTATTTCCATATTTTATTGCTTGCGTACAAATACTTTTTCTAAGCTGCCAGCCTCATTTTGCAAGTTGTCAATATGAGTAAAGCCGAATCTTTCATATAAATCTTCAAACCCAGTTTGAATATATATATTATCGAAGCCTAGCCCTTTCGCATATGCCCCAAGATGATTAATCATTTTTTCACTAACACGCTTGCCACGATGATTGCCGTCTACAAATACATAGCCAACCCATGGATAATATTTGCTTTTTGGGCATGAATCAACTTCTACAAACACGCAGTATCCAATGATATTATTATCTTCTATAGCAATGCAGGCTCGCTCCCAATCTAAAAAATTATTCTCTAGAAGTCTATCTGATAATTTTATACCTGCATCCCAAGAAGAAATCTTAGAAAATTCTATAAGACGCTGCCAGTACGGATTAGAACTATTAAATATTTTTATTTCCATAGACCCTCCAAAAATAATATATATTTAATTTAGAACAAAGCTGAATGTGATAGTAACAATTCCAAAGAAAACAGTTAGAGGAGACATGAAGCCAAGCAAACCTTCAGGCTTACTACCAACAAAATATAAAAATATAAAACCCAATATAAATAAAAACATACCAATGGAAAACAAAATCCAATTTTTCTTTTTCATTTTATCATGGCTGTTTATCATTATAAAATAGTCTCAACTATAGCTAAGTGATGATTATTACCCGGGACCGGACTTGAACCGGTACGGCAATTACTGCCAGCAGATTTTAAATCTGCTATGTCTACCAAATTCCATCACCCGGGCGTTGGCATGGATACAATTATATTATAATAATAAAAAAAAGCAAATTTTTTAACAAGACTAAATATATCGAAAGCGGCACATATAACACTTGTTAGGGTTGCAACAAAAACAAGAAGCAGGATGATAAAAACATCAATTCTATGCACCGCGCTTTCGCTAAATAAAACTCTATGAAGAGCTAAATATTTTACTAAATGTTTAGAAAATAATAAATTGCCTAAAAAGTCAATTCTTTTTGCTAGAGCACAAGACTCCATGCCTAATGACATGATTTTCATTTTAATTTCTGATTATAAAAAATATTCAGTGTGTTTTTAATACAATATCAGAATAGCAACTTTTTTTAAAAATGTAAAGTGTAAACATATTTTTTATAAGTTTGTAATGAAAAAATAAAAAGAGTAGTGGTTGTGTTTTTCTGCACTTCTTAAGAAACTTCTTAAGTCTATATTCTTATATCTTATTACTGAGTCTCGCTTTTTTGATACTCTATTGAACATTATTTTTTTGGGGTTCTATGAACCTCACTTTTTTGATACTCAAGAGCAATAACCGTGCCAACTACTGCGTCCCTAAAGGGATACTCCAAGGCATATAGGCTTTATTTGCAAGTTATAAATGCATATTGGATAGGCTATACTAATTAGAACAAAAAATATTCGACCATAATTTAATAAGAAGTATATAATAAAATATTAGGAGA
>CAMRBQ010000010.1 GCA_947040495.1 uncultured Spirochaetia bacterium | reverse complement strand
CAATCATATTAATACAATCTGAAAGTGTTTTAATACCACCACTTGCCTTTACAAGAACATCTGTCCCCTCTACAATACTCTTCATAAGCCTGACATCTTCTACACTAGCCCCAGAAGGACCAAAACCTGTACTCGTTTTAATAAAGTTTGGCTTTACTTCCTTAGCAATATTAGACAATATTTCTATTTCACTTTTTTCAAGATAACAATTATCAAAAATAACTTTGGATAAAACATTATGTTTTGTACATAAATCTACAATGCTAGCCATTTCAAGTTTAATATAGTCATAATTTTTATTTTTAAGTTCTGTAATATTTATAACATAATCGATTTCATCAGAACCATCTTTGATAGCATTCTCTGTTTCAAATAATTTTGTATCTATTGTTGTTGCACCTAATGGAAAAGATATTGTAGCACCAATACGCACATCACTACCTTTAAGTATATCCTTGCAAAATTTTACAGGATAAGAATTTACGACTATTATACCAATATTATATTTTATCGCATCTTCACAGATTTTTTTTATTTCCTCTTTTGTTGCATTTGCTTTTAAAATAGTATGTTCAAGTGTTTTACAAAGCATTTGTTTTGTTATTTTATTTTCCAATTTATTTCTCCTTATGGAATATATTTTATCTAATCTAATTCTTTCAAAATATTTACAGAATTACTACAACCAATGCGAGAAACTCCTGCATCAATCATATTAATACAATCTGAAAGTGTTTTAATACCACCACTTGCCTTTACAAGGACATCATCCCCCTCTACAATACTTTTCATAAATCTAACATCTTCGATATTAGCACCAGAAGGAGCAAAACCTGTGCTCGTCTTAATAAAGTTTGGTTTTACTTCTTTGGCAATATTAGAAAGTATTTCTATCTCACTTTTTTCAAGATAACAGTTCTCAAAAATTACTTTGGATAAAACATTATAACCTCTACACATAGAAACAATTTTATCCATCTCTAATTTTATATAGTCATAATTTTTATTTTTAAGTTCTGTAATATTTATAACATAATCAATTTCATCAGCACCATCTTTTATAGATTTTTCTATTTCAAATAATTTTGTATCGATTGTTGTTGCACCTAATGGAAAAGATATTGCAGCACCCACATGTACATCGCTACCCCTAAGTATATCTTTACAAAATTTTACAGGATAGGAGTTTATAGCAACCATAGCAAAATTATATTTTAATGCTTCTTCACAAAGAACTCTAAAAGATTCATTTGTAGCAAATGGCATTAAATGTGTATGGTCAAAAAAACGGGAGAGTTTATCTTTTGTTATTGAACTATCAGTACTCATTTCTATTCCTTAAATAATATTTTACAGTAATATAAAACTATCTATACATACGTCTTTTTTATTAAATCATCTATTTCTTTTCTATATGGCATAGATGGAGCTGTTCCAAATTTTGTTGTAGAAAGAGATGCTGTAGCTGTTGCAAATTCTACTGCTTTATAAAGAGACAAGCCCTCTGCCAAGGCAGTGACTAGCCCACCTGTAAATGCATCACCCGCACCTGTAGTATCTATAGTTTTAACATCAATGGGCTCTATAATTGCTTCAGTTTTTTTATCATTAATATATGAACCTTTTTTCCCAAGTGTTATTATAGCATTTTCAACACCCTTATCAAAAAATACATGTGCTGCCTTTCTAGCACTATCAATATCAGTAACCTCTACATTTGTAAGTATAGATGCCTCTATTTCATTAGGTGTTATAATAGTAGCTTTACTAATTAAATCATCTGAAATTTGACGTACTGGGGCTGTATTTAATACTATCATTTTTTTATTTTCATATGCTATATTGATACATTTTTCAATAGCATCCATATTAACTTCTAACTGAGTAAGAAATATATCTGAAGCCTCTATTTGTGGTTTCAATAGATTTATATCATTATCATTAATATGTTCGCATGCCCCGGGTGCTACAGCTATTGAATTTTGACCTGTATTTTTATCAACATTTATCAGAGCAATCCCTGTAAAATTGGCATCATCTATAATTATAAATTTATCGTCAAATCCTTCTTTTTTAAAGCTCTCAAGTGCAACAGTAGAGAGTATATCAGTCCCTATTTTTGTCATAAGCACAATATCTGCCCCAGCACGTTTTGCTGCTACCGCCTGATTAGAACCTTTACCACCAGGCCCCATCTTGAAATAATCAGTAACAATAGATTCCCCAGGAAGTGGTAAATGCTCAACCCTACAAGTGAGGTCTACTACAAAACTACCAAGACATGTTATTTTATTAGGCATAAACTATCTCCTATTTATGTATTATTTATTATAGTAATGAACTTGTTAACAGTCTTTTCTAGTAAAATTACTTTGGTCAAACAAATCTAGCTTTGAAGAGCCTCTAATTTGTTTTAATCTTTGATGGTAAAATTCAGGCACAACTGTAGATTCTTCTTCAAACCATAGAAATGGATCTGTCCCTGAAACTAATATAATATTTCCCCAAGGAGAATACTCTCCTGTATGAACAAAGCATCTCATAGTTGGTCCATATTTTTCAACAAGTTCTGTATGTAGTACTTCTTGACTATCTGCATCCTCAAAAATATCTATAATTTTTTTATGTAGCTTTGGATTGTTTTCTCTAAGTTCTTTGGCATATATTATTTTTTCTGTAACCATTTCGCTATCAAGTAATTTAAGAACCATCTCAATACTTGGAATACCCTTTGTCAAAGCCAAGTCTATTATTGGTACATTACAGGGTGTTGGAAATCCGACATCTGTAATCATAATACAATGTCCATGCCTAAGCCCTGATATAAGATTCGAAAGTTCTATGTTTAATATCCCGCCACGTTTCATAAAATACTCCTAATTATTAAAAATATAGTTCTTATAAAAAGTATACACTGTACTTTAATTAACTACGTTTCATTATTTTAGCTCTTCTCATAGTGTCTATATATACAGATATAACAATTAAAAATCCTATTACCATCTCTAGTATAAATGGATTTATACGTAGTAAGTTTCCTCCATTACGTATCATCTGCATTATGAGAGCACCCAAAGCAGCACCAATGGCACTTCCTTCAGCACCAGTAAGACTTGCTCCACCAATAACACTTGAAGCTATAGCATCAAGTTCATACGACATCCCAGCTGTTGGAAGCCCCGCACCAAGCCTTGAAACCAAAAGTATACCAGCTATACCAGAAAACAAACCCGATATGGCATAAGCTAAATATATATGTAATCGTAAATTCACACCGCTTAATCTAGCAACTTCTCTACTACTACCCAATGCATATATATTTCTACCAAAAACAGTAAATCTCAAAAATATAAATGTTATAACTATCAATATAAACCAAATCCAAAATAGCAAAGGAAGGGCTAATATATTTATTTGAGATATATTAGTTATAAACTCTGGAACACCATTTATCATTCTGCCGCCCGTGATAAATTTCACAAAACCTCTTAGAATTGTCATAGTCCCCATAGTGGCTATAAATGGAGGTATTTTTGCATCAAACACTAAAGCACCATTTATTATACCCACAAAAAAGCCTGCTGAAATAGATATAAGAATCGCAGGAAATACAGGCATATTATTGACCACTGTAAGCTGAGTAACAAGAACACCTGTACATGCAACAACAGCACCAACAGATAAATCAATACCAGCAGTTATTATAACAACTGTCATCCCTAAGGCGATAATACCATTTATAGATGTTTGTCTAAGTAGGTTATTAAAATTTGTATAAGTACCAAATGACTTAGTTGCCAAAATTAATAATACTATAGACATAGCTATAATTATCATAATTAAAGTACCTATAGTACCTAAATTTAGATTTATTTTTTTATTCTTTGATGAAATCATAATTATTATCTCCTTGAAGTTAACTTAGATTTAGCCCAGAAGCCAGCATCATAAGATTCTCTTCAGTAAAATTATTTTTATTAACGATTCCCATATTAGCACCCTCATGCATCACCATAATTCTATCAGAAAGCCCCATAACCTCTGGAAGATACGATGATATTAATATAATAGAAACG
Organism: uncultured Spirochaetia bacterium; assembly: GCA_947040495.1. Lineage (GTDB taxonomy): Bacteria > Spirochaetota > Brachyspiria > Brachyspirales > Brachyspiraceae > CAMRBQ01. The sequence goes on along the minus strand of CAMRBQ010000010.1, from coordinate 48,033 downwards.
CCAGTTGATGTTAGCTCTTCAAATAATTTATATATTTCAGCCTTTGCCCCAACATCAACACCAATCGTGGGCTCATCTGCAATAAGTATTTTTGAACCTGTCAATACCCATTTTGCAATAACAACTTTCTGCTGATTTCCACCACTTAAATTAATTATACGTTGTTTTATATTTTGTATTTTTATATTAAATTTTTCAACATATTCTTTTGAATACTTTTTCGTATTTAAAATATTTATAAAACTAAATCTACTATTTCTTATATATGATGGAAGATTTATATTGTCATGTACAGATAAAGACAAGGCAAGCGATTGATATTTCCTATCCTCTGCTATAAAGCCCATACTATTTTTTATTGCATCTTTAGGGCTTTTAAACTTCATCGATTTATTATTAATCTTTACAACACCGGACTTCATCTTATCAGCACCAAATATCATCCGCATAGTTTCTGTTCTACCCGCACCTATAAGACCAAACACACCTAATATTTCACCTTTATTCAAATCAAAAGATATATCTTTTACATTATTTATATTAGACGTAACATTTTTAACTTCAAGCACAATATCATCTTTATTATGACTTTCTATATCATACATATCTACAAATGCCCTACCAACCATAAGTTTGACAATCATGTTTTCATTAGTATTTTTGACATCTAAGGTATCTATATACTGCCCATCTTTAAGTATTGTAACCCTATCAGCTATTTGAAATATCTCTTCCATACGATGTGATATATATATAATGCCACATCCTTTCTTTTTAAGATTTTCTATTATTTCAAATATTTGTAGTTTTTCGTCATTTGTGAGTAAAGCTGTCGGCTCGTCAAATATAAATATACTAGCATTTTGATATATTGATTTTGCTATAGCAACCATTTGTTGTTGTGCTATACTAAGAGTAGATAGTACATCTTTAGAATTAAGGTCTATATTTAATGAATTTAAATGCTCATTAGATTCTTTATAGATTTTTTTCCAATCGACCATACCAAACTTATTATATGGCAAAGAACCTAGAAAAAAATTTTCTCCAATACTAAGCTCTGGAGCTAAAAATACATCTTGATAAACAGCAGCAATCCCTAAATTTCTAGCATCGTAGGGGTTATTAATATCAACAATATCATTTCTAACACATATAAAACCACTATCTTTTATATGAACACCCATAAGTATTTTTATTAAAGTTGATTTTCCAGCACCGTTTTCACCCATAAGAGCTAAGCACTCACCCTTATTTAATTCTAACATTACATTATCAAGTGCTTTTGTTATACCAAAAGACTTTGATACACCTTTCATAGACAATAATTGTTCCACTTTGATATCCCTTATATAAAATATTAAGTAGAAAAATAGCCCGCATATTTAAGTGCAGACTATTTTTTCTATTTCATTATAATATTGCTCTTTCAATATTGTATTACAAGCTTTAATATTTTTTATAACTTGTTCTTCTTTGGTCGACCCACTGATAATAGATGTTATTGCCTTTTGATAAGCAAGCCATCCATATGCTATCTCAAGTAAGCTCATATCAATAGATTTTCCATACTGCATAAGTTTATCTCTTTTGTCTAAATAAACTTTAATAGAATCCTCATTATGAAATTTTGGATTACTATTTCTTACATCATTCTTACCAATATTAGAAGCATTAAAATTATCTGTAAGTATTCCTTGCATGAGTGGGCTATATGGAAAAACTGACATCCCATTATTTTCACAAAATGGCAGTATTTCATCTTTCATTTTATAACCCAAATTAATACCATAATAATTTTCTTCATTAGGTTCTAATAAATTATAAAGCCCTTGATAAGAAACTACCTTTTTATTTTGAGAAAGTATCTTACAATCCTCTAAAGAAAAATTACTTAAACCTATATATTTAATTTTTTTAGTATCCAAAAGTTTCTGTATAGTCTTTTGTAAATCACAAATATTAATTTTTGGGTCTGGCCAATGTAGCTGATAAATATCTATATAATCCACATTAAGTCGGCTTAGGCTACTATCTAACTCATTAAGAACAGACTTTGCTGTAAGGTCATTTGTAATATTACCCGCATCATCCCAAATAAGACCACATTTAGAGATAACGATTAAATTATCCCTTTTCCCTTTTATTGCCTTGCCAAGTAATATCTCTGAACTACCAAGACCATAAACAGGGGCAGTATCAAATAATGTAATACCATTATCTATAGCAACTTCTAATGCCCTCATCGATAAACTATCGCTAGAGCTAGACCAGCCACTACTACTACCCAATGACCAACATCCAAATCCTAATAATGAAAATTCTAGATCATCCATTCTATTTACTTTTCGATACAGCATTAACATTTCCTTTAAATAATTTTAATAATATCTCTAATATTCTTCTCTAAGTTTTGGCTCTAACATCGCTTTGTTTTTTGGTTCATTCATTTTATCACTTGTGATTGATGTTACTCCAGGATTAAAATACTCCTCAACTTCTTTACCATTGATAGAATCTACAAGAAATTCAACACCCTTATAACCTAATGCCCAAGGATCTTGTACTATTAAGGCATTGATAACACCATCAGCCAAAGCCTGCACTTCTTCAGGATCAGAATCATAAGCAGCAGTAGATATAGATTTATATTTGCCAGTCTCTCTTAATGCTCGAGCAATACCATCAGCACTATGATTATTTGCACCATAAAAGCCTATTAAATCATCAGTTGATAAAAGTATATCTTGAGATATATTTAAAGATTTGGCTATGTCATTATCACAATAGCGTGGCTCCATTATTTCTAAATTAGGTGCTATTTCTGCAATTCTATCAACAAATCCTTCAATTCTTCTATCGATAACCTCAAAAACATCTGGAGCAATTATAGCTACTTTACCTTCAAGTTTCTGACCTTTTGCCTTAATAGCCTCTACTAAAGCATCTGCTGCTGCTGCTCCACCTACAATATTATCTGTAGCTATATGTGTTGTCACATCTGTATTTATACTATTATCAGCTGTTACTACAGGAATCCCCTTCGACATAGCTTGATTTACAGCAACTACAATAGAATCAGCATTTGATGGTGCTACAAGAATACCATCCGGTTTTTGAGAAATAACATTCTCTAATATCGCAACTAATTCTGCTATATGAGCCTCTGTTTGTGGACCATACACAGTAATATTAACTGTACCTGGATTATTTTCAGCATATTTTTTTGCACCTAATGCCATAGATTGCCAAAATTCAGAATCAGTGGCTTTTAATATAACAGCTATTTCCTTTACATTTTTAGCATCAGATTTTGGTTGTTGAGTGTCCTTTTTTTCACAAGAAATTAAAAACAAACTTAAAGCTATAAAAGCAAACATGATAGAAAGTATTTTTTTCATACGACAGACTCCTTGTTGTTTATTATTGTTTCTTCACTGTATTTTATTAAGTATAGTTATTTAATTAGCGTTGTCAAGTTTTATTTATTTATTTTTACTGTTTATTATTGATAATTATTATTTGATAGTTATTATTGACTTTTGTATGAAAAAAATTATACTTAACAATACACTGTTTTAATTAAATATTCATTTTTATTTGGAGAAAAACGATATGGCTAATGAAGATATTTTATTTGCGGAAGAAAGAAAGATGCAGATAACCGAATATATAAATAAAAATAAAAAAGCAACTGCCAATGAACTAAGCAAAAATTTTAAGGTATCAATAGCGACTATAAGGAATGATTTAAGGGATCTTGAAAAAACTGGTCTTATAATGCGAACCCATGGAGGGGCTATGGTTAAATCTAAGTCATCTCAAGAATTAGATTTATCTTCGAGAAAATACAATATTACAGCAAAGCAAAATATTGCAAAAGCAGCATTAAATCTTGTAGATGATGGCGATACACTAATATTAGACTCTGGTACAACAATACATGAGCTTGCAAAAATACTTTATAAAAAAAAAGAACTCACTATAATAACAAATGATATAACATGTGTTTCTATACTAGAGCCGAATAATTTTAATATTGTCATGTTAGGTGGTGTTATACATAATGGTTTTCATTGGAGTTCGGGTATACATGCACAAAAAATGCTACATGAACTTAGTGCTGATAAGTCATTTTTGTCAGCTGGAGGGATTTCTCTTGAAAGAGGACTATCTGTTGGCCTACTCTCTCTCTCTGATATTAAGTCATCTATGATAAAATGTGCCGCTCAAAATATATTATTATGCGATAATTCAAAATTTGAGAAGCATAAACTAGCTAAATTCTCAAACATTTGCGATATAGACATACTGATAACTGATTTTATTGACAACTATACAAGAACAAGTATAGAAGAACATGGCGTCGATGTTTTATCTATAGATTAAACAAAATAGTATAAAATTGCGAGAGGGGGGAGTCGAACCCCCACGCCTAATGGCGTTAGATCCTAAGTCTAGTGCGTCTACCAGTTTCGCCACCCTCGCTTTAGAGCATTTAATATACAATATAATTTTATATTTTGCAACTACCTAATACATGAAAATTATATTAATTTATATCGGCTATTTATAAAATCTCTCATAAAAATTAAAACTCGCCATAACTTTTTGTATATAATTTTCAGTCTCTTCAAATGTAACAAGGCGTGAATAATAACTCATATTATTTGTCGTATATGCCTCTGTCCATTTTTTGGCATTGCCGCTGCCTGCATTATATTTTGCAGATATAAGCATATAATTTTTATAGCTTTCGTTTTTAAATAATCTATTTATATGAGCTATACCAAAATTAATATTTTGTTCCACATTTGTAAGAACAAGCGGGTCATAATTATATCTTTTGTTTTGATTTTCCATTCTAGCAGTGGCGGGCATAAGCTGCATAAGACCAACAGCACCAGCCCATGAACTCACATAATCTCTAAATGTAGACTCTTCTCGCATAATAGCATATACAAATGATTCGTCAATTTTATAATGCTTGCTCTCGGGCAATACATATTCATCATAATATCTTGGATATGAATATACACGCATTTCATTTGGAAGCAATTCTACATTATTATAATTATATCCAAAATATTTACCTATGCCATTGCTCATCTTAAAAAAACTGAATGTATCACCATCGGCTAAAAGTATTTTTTCAAAAAAGTAAAACATATCAAAAGTCATATCATAATTTTTTTTGACAGTGTTTAATTCATTATAGGCATTTTCATAATCGCCATAATAATATAAAACAATAGCCTTGTCAGAAGATTTTTTTGTATAGATTGATAAAGCATTTGCAATCTCACTTTCTCTTTTATTCGCATAAAAATCTTTTACAAAATCATTTTCCATCATAATAGATTTAGAAAATTTTCTAACATCTTTTAAAAAGGCGGTTTCTCTAAGTAGCACAATTGCATCATTAAATTGAATACGATTTAATCTTTCATATGCTTTATCTTTATTGCCATTGCTATAATAATCTTTTGCCTCTTTGAAATATATATCATTACTAAAAGAAACAAGATTTTTCATTTCATCTGTTGCAAGCGAATAGGCTTCGAGTATATGATGAGGGTTTTTACTATAAAGCAGTGTTTTTTGTACTTCTTCGAGCGCCCTATTTGTATCTCCAAATTCTAAATATGTAAAGCGCCCCCATGAAAGCCCATAGCCTACTCTCATACTTGTTGTATATAATGTTTTAATTTTATCGACTGTTTCATATGACTCTTTTTTATTTGATGCTAAAAAAGATTTCCTCATATAATTACGCAAAGATACATCTGTCATATATTCATCTGGATAATTTTTATATAAAAAATCAACATACGGCTTTGCATTAGTAAAGTTATTATTTCTTAGATAATTCACAACAATTCTTCTATAAGACCTAAGCAAATAGCTTGATTTGTTTTTATATGTTTGAATATATTTTATATAAGCATCATTTGAAGCATTATATTTTTTCATTAAATAATATTGTTCTGCGATAGAAAACGAGACAATATTTCTATATTTTTTATAATTTTTATTATTAAGATATGCATGATACATATCAATAGCATTTGCCCTTTCCCCTTTCTTTTCATATATGCTAGCTATTCTATACATACTTTCTTCCGCATAGTCATTATTTATAGTCATTAAATTATAATAATATAATGCATTATTATATTGGGCGGCATCATAAAATATCTTTGCTAGTTTACTAATAAATTTTATATCATTGTCTTTTGCAGTATTCTCTTTATAATTTTTATGATAATAAGCAGCCCCTTCAATGCTATCATATCTGTCTATTAATATTTTAGAAATCAAAGAGGCTTTATCAGGTCTACCATTTTTTATAACTATTGGAAGAGATTTTGTAGCAACAAATTCTTTTATCCAATTTTGTGTCTTGCCATTAAAAAAATCATCCACCATAAAGTCATTTACTATAAACTTTGACAAAGCCATATATTGTTTTGAATAAGGCACTAGTAGTGAATCTGGATGCTCATTTATTACTTGATTAAAATGTGAAGCAGCCTCTTCATATTTTTCTATATTCATAGCACTTCTAGCAAAATAGTATAAAACATAATCGCCTATTATATTTGTATTTTTATTATCTAATATAACCTTAAAACTTGAATATGACTTTGTATAGTCTTTTTGTTTATATAAAAGAAATGCATTACCATAGTCTGGTTTTTTTTGTGGGTTTAATATACTTACCAACAAAAAAATAAAAATAATAACAGAATAAAAATATTTCATATATCGCCTTAATATATATTCTAAAAACAAAAATACATTTTGTATATTAAGATAACAAAAGTTTTTTGTCAAATAATTAATATTTATCACAAAAATCTTGCCTGTAAACTATAACCATACAACTTCATTATAATAAAATTATAGCGATAAATATATCAATGACTTCTTTAAATAGAAAAATAATATATAACAACTTGTAATTTACCTAGTTATTTTATATAATCCTCTAGTATTACAGTGTATTTAAAAGCCTTATGAGGATAGTTTATAATGAAAAAAGTTTCTTCTATAGTATGTTTTTTATTTATTAGCCTTTCTGTAGCATTTGCAGATATAGATGCAGAGAGTATCCCAGATATTATTACATCTATGAATCATGCTAGATTTAGATTAGACAGAGCAGAGGCTACTATAAATGTTTATGAACAATATAATATTAATGTTGGTTTTTCTATTTTAGATGTGGATTCAGCAATACTAAACAATAATTTCACAGTAAATAAGACCGCGTTAGAAAATGGCAATGTCATAGTAAATGATGATAGCAAACAATTTTTCTTATTCCCAAAAAAAATATTTGTTGGGGCGGGGATGAAAGTGAATGGTATCGGTATAGGCTTAGGCTATCAATTTTCATATCATAATCTTACTTTACGAGAATTAGAAGCAATTCCTGCTAGTCTTGACCCATCGGGAAGTCCTGAAGATATTATTGACAGTATACAAAATGCCTTTGTCGGCGTGAGCGATAGATTTATTACAACTCATACTATATCCTTTGGGATGACTTTTCTTGATGATACTGTAGAATTAAATATTCCGTTTTCATTCACAGCTGCAAATAAGAATTACTATTCAACATCTTTTGGGGCGCCTAGTAGTGCTTCGGCATTAAAGGATAGTCCAAAGGGCAATATGGCTTTTTCTGTGTTTCCAAAGGTAAGATATAATACAGGAGGCATTGCCTTTACATATATTGAAACTACAATTGGATTTGGTATTAATAGCGGTAGCCAAAAAACTTCTAGTACTACATATAGTGATGGGCATGCTGTAACAGTTTTTGCGGGAGCTGAAATGGGACTACAGTTGATGACTAATCCAATAACTATTTTGGCAGAACCTGATATCTCTATTGCAGTAGGATTTAATAGCAGTTCAGAAATGATAAATGCCTTAGACGGGCAAGCACATATGGCACAATATATAAGAAACAACACCCCTGTAAAAGTAGAGATTAAAGTTCCAGTGAAATTTTATTCTTCTATAGGCAATGCTATATCAATGTATGGAACACCTATATTAGGTTTATCATATGCCCAACATGGTGCTAGTGGTATAGATGAAGGCGTTGGTAATGATAGTGTATATGGGGCTATATATGGATTTGAAGCGGGCTTTGAATTTACCCCTATCGAAAATTTAACTTTTGGATTTGAACTACAAGGACTAGGTGGACCACAAATATCATTAGATGATGATTTTGTATATATAACTAATCCAGATAATATTAATAGTTCTACCTTTACATTTGGCTTGAATGCATCTTTAGTTTGGAGATTTTAGTTTTATATAAAAGAGTATTAATCTTGATTTATCAAAACACTAAAATATATTAAATGGAAAAATTTAAATTAGCTGCAGACTTTAAACCTTCGGGTGACCAAATTACAGCCATAGAATCTTTGGTAAAAATGCTTGAAGCAAAAAAAAGTGATGCTAATGAAAGTATATGTCAGACACTCTTGGGCGTTACTGGTAGTGGTAAAACATTTACAATGGCAAATGTTATACAAGCATTAAATAGACCAACGCTTATCATGTCCCATAACAAAACACTTGCCGCACAATTATATAGAGAATTCAAAGATTTTTTTCCAGAAAATGCCATAGAGTATTTTGTTTCATATTATGATTATTATCAACCCGAGGCATATGTGCCCTCTCGTGATTTATATATCGACAAAGATGCTGATATCAATGATGAAATAGAAAGACTTCGTTTAAAGGCTACAACGTCTCTACTTGAAAGGCGGGATGTAATTATAGTTTCGAGTGTTTCATGTATATATGGTCTTGGTTCGCCTGAAGATTATAGACAGATGTATATACCCATTGAAGTTGGTGGCGATGCCGATAGAGATAGCATAATAGAGTCGCTTATTTCTATCCAATATGAAAGGACACGTGATACTATCGAACGTAGTAAATTTAGGGTCATCGGCGATACGATTGAAATAATGAGTGCCTATCTCGATGAGATTATACGTATAGAATTCTTTGGAGATACTGTCGAATGCATTACAAAACTCCATCCCATTACAAGAGAAAAATTGGCCATTCAAGACAAGGCTGTTGTATATCCCGCAAAACATTTTGTTATGTCAGAGGATAAACTTGTAAATGGTATAAAACTTATAGAAGAAGAATTAGATTTTCGATATAGCGAACTTGAAAAAGAAGGTAAAATTGTTGAGGCAAAAAGATTATATCAACGTACAAGGTATGATATAGAAATGCTCAAAGAGGTCGGATATTGTTCAGGTATTGAAAATTATTCGAGACCACTTTCTGGTCGTGTAGCAGGCGAGAGACCCGCTTGTTTGTTAGATTATTTTCCAGATGATTTTTTAACAATAATAGACGAATCACATGTTAGCCTCCCTCAAATTCGAGGTATGTATCATGGCGATAGAAGCCGCAAACAAACGCTTGTTGATTATGGATTCAGGCTACCCTCTGCTTTAGATAATAGACCATTAGTTTATGAAGAATTTGAAAATATTACCCATGATACTATATATGTAAGTGCAACCCCTGCCGAATATGAAGTCAAACGTAGTGTTAGTGTCGCAGAACAAATCATTAGACCCACTGGGCTCATCGACCCTAGTATTACCGTTCTCCCCATTGATGGACAGATAGATATAATAATTCAAGAATGTAGAAAAACTGCCGCAAAAAATGAACGTGTATTTATAACCACTCTTACAAAAAAAATGGCTGAAGACCTCACAATATTTTTAAATGAAAATAATGTAAATACTAGATATCTACACTCAGATATTACAACTGTCGAAAGAGTAGAGATTCTTCGAGACCTTAGGCTCGGTGTATTTGATGTTCTCGTTGGAATTAATTTACTTAGAGAAGGGCTTGATGTTCCCGAGGTTTCTCTAATTGCCATATTAGATGCTGACAAAATTGGATTTCTTAGAAGCACCACTAGTCTTATTCAGATTGTAGGGCGTGCGGCTAGAAATTCAAATGGACATGTTATAATGTTTGCCGATAAAATGAGTAGTGCTATGCAAGAATGTATTGATGAGACTTATCGAAGGCGTGAAAAACAAACAGCATATAATAAAGAGCATAATATAACACCACTTACTATTATAAAAAAAGTACAAGATATTATCGTTCGTGAAGAAAAAAACACTCCAAACTATGAACTACATTTTGACTTCAAAAGATTTAATGAAGCCGTTAAAATTGATCCCAAAAAAGATAAAGAAAATTATATACAAAAACTTGAAGAAGCAATGATTAAAGCATCAGAAAACCTAGAGTTTGAAAAGGCTATTGAACTAAGAGAAAAAATAAATGAATTAAAAAATAAACATAAAAGTAAAAAGACTGTCAAAAAAACTAATATATTATAATTAGATTTTTCTTGACTTTTTTATCAAATTATAGTACTATTTTTTTAATCTAAAAATGTCTAATTGACGCAGAGTGCCATTATGAAAAAAATAAATAATGTATCTACATATGTTTCAAATATATGCGTCTTATCTATTAGCAGCATTATTGTCCTCGTCTAGTACGAGGCTATATCATAACTTTGGCATTGTAGTGCCACAAATAACTAAAATATATATTTAATAAAAAAATTAAACTATGACACTATCATGGTAATTTATAGAGTAATTTTAAAATTTTTTAATCTAAAGGAGAAAAAATATGGATAATCTTTTTAAGGATATCGCACAAAGATTAAAAGGGTTAAGAGATGCCCTTGATTTAAGTAGTGAAGAAATGGCTTCGTATGGAGGGATAACTGAAGAGCAATATAATAAATATGAATCTGGTGAAATTGATATCCCTGTTAGTGTGATGCATCAGATATGTCAAAAATGTGGTATAGATATTTCTGAAGTTCTAACAGGTGAAAGTCCTCATAATAGCCTTTATTCTGTAACATATGCCAATAAAGGCACATATATTGAAAGAAATAGTGAGTATAGTTATCAAGCACTCACTAGTAACTTCAAAGGAAAAAGAGGAGAACCATATCATGTAATTGTTAATACTGACAAATCACCTAATTCACCAACAAATAAGCATGATGGACAAGAATTTAATTATATACTTGAAGGTAAAGTAGAACTTATGCTTGGAAATAAAAAGATTATTTTAGGGAAAGGCGATAGTATTTTCTTTAATTCATCTGTATCGCATGGGCTTAAAGCATTAGGCAATGAAAATGCCGAGCTACTTGTTATAATAATGTAGCTTCATTAAAAAATTAATTTAAGGAATATAATAAAATGTTTAGAGATAGATTTTTGACTAGGAGCGAGTTTAAATCATACGATGATTATAAAGCGAACTGTAGAATAAGAAAACCAAATAATTTCAATTTCGCCTATGATGTTTTAGATGCCTTAGCCGATGAAAAACCTGATATGGTAGCCCTTTACTGGGTCAATGATAAAGATGAAAAAATAATAATAACATTTAAAGAGTTATCAGATTTATCAAAACAAGCAGCATTATTTTGGCAGGACAAAGGATTAAAAAAAGGCGACCATGTAATGTTTGTACTAAAAAGGCATTGGCAATTTTGGGTGAACATGATGGCATTATGTCGTCTTGGTGTTATCCCAATACCAGCAACATATTTACTCACAGCCCATGACGTTTCTTATAGAGTAAGTGAGGCTAATGTAAAGGTCATACTGTCGGTTAATGATACAGTCATTATTAATGCTATAAACGAATCAGAAGCACAACCACAAATGAAAATTGTATTAGATGGCGAGGTACCAAATGGTTGGCAATCTTTTGAATATGAAAAATATAACCATAATGATTTCAAAAAGCCCCAAGGTGACGACTTTGCCTCAGATAATGACGTAATGCTCGCCTATTTTACAAGTGGTACTGCAAGTTATCCAAAATTAACAATACATGATTTCACATATCCATTAGGACATATAAACACAGCATGTTATTGGCATGACTTAGTCCCAGGGGATTTACATCTTACACTTTCAGATTCGGGATGGGCTAAATGTTCTTGGGGTAAATTATATGGTCAATGGATTGCAGAGGCTACTGTATTTGTTTATGACTTTGAAAAATTTGTCCCAGAGGAATTACTTGTGATGATAGATAAACATAAAATTACAAGTTTTTGTGCACCTCCAACAGTATATAGATTTTTACTTTTGGAAGATTTTAATAAATATGATATATCTAGTTTAAAAAAACTAAGAAGCGCAGGGGAGCCTTTAAATCCTGAAATATTTAATAAATTTAAAGAAATGACAGACTTAGAAATAAAAGAAGGATTCGGACAAACTGAAACTACAGTTATGTTGGCTTGCTGGCCTTGGGATGAGCCGAGGATAGGTTCAATGGGAAAACCTGCCGCTGGTTGGAATATACAGATTGTTGACCAAGATGATTATATGTGTGAGCCTGGAGAAACTGGTGAGGTTGTAATAAGGCTTGAAGGAGAGGCCAGACCATTTGGTATTTTTCAAAGATATCATTTAGATGAATATACAGAAAAATCTTTAAAACAAGGCATATATCATACAGGTGATGTAGCCTATTGTGATGAAGATGGCTTTTATTGGTTTGTTGGTAGAAATGACGATGTTATAAAAAGCTCTGGATATAGAATAGGTCCATTTGAAGTAGAGAGTGCACTTATGGAACATCCTGCTGTTGTAGAATGTGCTGTGACTGGTGTCCCTGATGAAATAAGAGGACAGGCTATAAAGGCAACTATAATACTTGATAAAAAATTCAAGCCCGGTGATGATGCTTTGAAAAAAGATATACAAAACTTTGTAAAGAAAATAACAGCACCGTATAAATATCCACGGGTAATTGATTTTGTAGATGATTTACCTAAGACTATATCTGGAAAAATTATACGTAGAGAAATAAGAAGTAAAGATAGCCAAGAGTAATAAATAGAAATAAAAAATAGGCTTTGACAATACTCTTTATATATTTAAAAAATTATTTATATAAAGAATATTTCAAAGCCTTTTTTCAATTAATAAAATATAATTATTCACTTGAAATCATTTAATTTATATATTAAACTGTTGTCAAATGAAAAAATTAATAATATTTCTATCTATAATAACCATCATATCATCTAGCCATTTGCTTGGCTTTCCATATGATATGTATTCTGGTATGACAGGGCAGATGACACTCGGTCTAACTGGCTATCTTGATACAAGAAATGTTGGTGCAAAATATAAAGAAGTTGCATTTCAATCGCCTATATATTTAAATTATGGCATCACTAGAAATATCGATATCTTTGCTGGTGTATTGCCCATCTCATATACTCCAGAGATTGGTATAGGTGCTGGAACATATCAGTTTTCTATAATGCCACGCTTTCAATTTATGGAAGGACTTATAGGGGCAGCTGAAATACTTTTCCCATCTTCCAAAGGTCAGAATTTTGGACTTAACCCGCAGCTACATTATTTAGGAGGGTTGGGTGATTTCATGAGTGGCTTTATAAATATAGAAGTCCCTATGTATTTTGATAACCCCTTGGGTATTGTTGAAGCGGTTAGATTAAAAGGCTCTTTGGCACTGTACCCCGGTTCATTTTTAGGATTTTCACTACTAGGCATTTATATTGAATATCATATCTCTTATGATTTTTATGGTGAATATGTTTCATACTTAGACCATCTTGGACTTGGATTATATTTAGCATTTAATAATGATGCTACATTTGGTATAAACTTATCACCGTTTGTCAATCAAGTTGGAAAAAACCAATTTGCCTTTGGCTTTGGTGCTTGGATATACTATGCCTATGACTTTAGAAAACTTTTAAATAAATAAAATATAATTTTTTATTATTATATTGTCTTATAAAGATTGAATATACTTTATCGCTTCACTAGCAGCAATAGCACCATCACCAACAGCATTGGCAATTTGTCTAACATTTTTTTCTATAACATCACCGCAAGCAAAAATACCATCGACACTAGTATGCATATTCATGTCAGCTATTATATATTTTTCATTGTTTAGTTTTATAGGTGTATTTTCTATTAAAGATGTAGAAGGATTTTGTCCAACAAATACAAAAACTCCACTTATATTTTTTTCTGTTACTTCATTAGATATTATATTTTTAATTTTTATACTAGACACTTTATTATCACCAACTATTTCTTCAATTACAGAATCTAATACAAACTCAACTTTACCAGTATCTTTTAATCTTTGTACAAGAACTTCACTCGCACGAAATTCTTTTCTTCTATGTATAAGGTATATTTTTTTGACAAACCTTGTTAGGAATATCGCCTCATCAAATGCACTATTACCACCACCAACCAAGGCTATCTCTAAATCCTTATAAAAAGCCCCGTCACATGTAGCACAATATGATATACCCCTACCAACAAACTTTTCTTCGCCAGTAACATTTATACTTTTTGTAGTTGTACCTAGTGAAAGTATTATACTTTTTGTTTTATATTCATCACCATCAGAGGTTTTTATAGTTTTTATCTCTTTGTCAAAATCTGATATCGATTCCACCTCATCATAACGTATTGAATCTTTGGCAAACTCTAAGGCATGCTCTTTCATTTTTTCTATAAGGTCAAATGAATCTATAGATTTAAATCCCAAATAATTTTCAATATGCTCTGTACTAGATACAAGACCACCAATCCCCTTCCTCTCAATTAAAATACTATTTGTAAGCCCTCTTCCTAAATATAGCAATGCACAAAGCCCCGCAGGGCCACCACCTATTATTATTGAATCATATATAGTAGACATGTTTTTCAAAACTCCAATTTTATATTTGTATTTATACTATCTTAGTATTATAAAATATCAACAATATATTTATAATTAGATATCCTTATATATTCACTTGTTAATATAGTAAAAACATGTTAAATATAAAAAAATACTATTTTATGATATAATAACTTTGACAATGCTAAAAAATATAATTTTAATTCTATTAATAATAAACATCATTTCCATAAATGTATATTCTATGTTTTATGACACCAATACAACAAAAGGATTTTATATAAATACATCCTTCTTAGGACAGTATAAACCTATTGAAGGGAATTGGGAACTCGATTTTTTTTATAGGATGCCTATAATGAATATTGATAATTCATTATTTGACAATGCTAAAATAAAATTTGGTGTGGAAAATGACTTGGGATTATATGCCAATATTATCAAAGCCTATGTTGATGTAGTTCCTGTAAATTTATTCAGACTAAAAGCAACAATAGGATTTGTTTCTTATTATAACATAGTAGATGGTCTTGGTTTTTATAGTTTTGACAATGTTAATGCCGACTATTCTTCAGATGTATTAAAAAACCAAAAATCTGAAAATAAAAATGGCTATTTCATTGAACTTGAGCCTACTATAAGTGTAAATGTTTATCGATTCACACTCATTTCTAGCTTGAAAATTGTATACAGAGATATGAACGTTGATGCATATTTTTATGATGACTTCACTTATTTTATAAGAAAAAATAAGACTTTTTCATATTCGTTTAATAATTATTTTATGTTCAATATATATCCTATAAATATTGGTGTAAACTATGTGCTAAATTATATGGGGGAGGAAGTTGAGATAGGGCATAAACTTGGTGTTGTTGCCTCAGCAAAGCTTAATATTAATGATAAACTTTTTCTTTATGGCGAAGGCCATGTTGGTCAATATTTATCATATAATTATCTTACACATGAAATATACATAGAGGCAAAACTTGGCTTGCAGTATCGTATATTCTAAGTATAATATTGTTATAAAATTATATATAATATTTTTATGAGAGGATAAAATATGAAATTATGCTTAAACTCAAATACCTATCATGGATTTACATTTAATGATATGCTATCAGGTATAAAAAATTCAAATATTTCCTATGTTGAACTTTCTGCTGTACGTGGATATACAGAGCATGTACATAATCAAATGAGCGACAAAGAGATTGATGATATAAAAAACGCCCTTGCCGATATAGGATGTCAATGTATATCTATTAGTGCACATAGTAATCTTATGGAGCAATCAGAAAGGGATGATTTTATATGTTCAATTGATTTAGCCAAACGTCTTGGGGCAAAGTATATTGTTGGTGATGCATATAGCGGCAAAGAAAAATTAGATGATGATAAAATGGTAGTAGATACGATAAAAAATATTTCTAAAATATGTGAAGACAAAGACATTACATTTGTTATAGAAACACATGGTAATAATTATCCTACAGGAAAAAGTATTTGCTCTTTACTAAGCAAAATAGATTCCGAATATGTTGGGTTAAATTATGATACAGCCAATGTTATATTTTATGGAAACATCATGCCATATGATGATTTAAAAGATAGTTTATGCTGTGTTAAATATATCCATTTGAAGGATAAACTGGGCGAAAATCAAGAATGGAATTTCCCTGCTATTGGCGATGGATATATCGAATTTGATAAAATAATTAATATAGTTCATGATAAAAAATATATACCTTTGAGTGTTGAAATTGAATATACTAGCAAAGGACCTAAAGACTTACAAGAAGTCCATGACAGTGTGAAAAAATCTTTTGATTATCTTAGAAAAATCACTACTTAATATAGAATAGAGCTTTATTAATTATATACCTTTCTAAGTTCTAGACCATCTAGTTTTATTGTATATGAGTTTATAATTTCTAAATCCATATCTTTCCAAAGGTATTGATTCTCCTTTGACATTTGAAATTTATCATCGTAGCTATTACGCCATTGATATAGTTCTTCAAAATTTCTATCGACAGAATGAACAATTTTATCAGAATTATCAAAATCGAATCTATGTCTGCCATATTTATATGAGCTATTTAATTTTCCATATCCTTCCCAAGATGTATTTTTTAATGAGTAATATTGAAAATTAGATGAAAAAACAGAGCTATGTAACGACAATAAAAATACTACGACAAAAAACAAAAATAACTTTTTCATAAAAGCATTCTCCTAATATATTAAGTATAACATAATTTATAATAAAAGTGTTAAATATTTTTTAATTTTTATTATAACTTTTATCTTTGAATATATATATCATAGGGACGCTAAAAATTGTTACTATATATTTTACAACAATATTAAATATTATTATTTGAAAAATTGCACTCGTAGGTAATTGCCCAAAGAATGCTATAAGGCTAAATATTATGCTATCTATTGGTATACTAACTCCATTACTTGCAACAACTCTAAGCCATTGAAATTTTGATTTAAATTTTTTATAAATAATATGATATATTTCAGTATCGAGCAATTCAGAAATAGCAGCAGATATTATAGAGGCTAATGCTATCCGAAATACAGGCGAAACTATACTTACAAAAGCATCATTGAGATCCCAACTTTTATCCTCGGGGACAAGCCCTACAAGATAAAAATACATTGACATAAAAAGTACAGATATAGATGATATTATAATAAGTTTTTGTGCAACATTTTTGCCCAGTCTTTTATGCACTAAATCCCTAATTGTAAATATCAAAGGATATAAAAATGTCCCCATATCGACAGCAAAACCAAAAACATTGCCTATCTTTGCACTCGCTATATTTGAAATAAGTGAAATAGATACAAATGAAACCATGATTAATATACTAGCAAATGTTAAATTGTCTTTTTGATGCATGAAAAATTACAACCCGAATAATATTTTATATAAAGTTATATGAACATGCATATAAATAAATTGCAAGTATGCTTATGATTTATCTTGTTGCCCTGTTTTAAAGAATGCCACAGATTCAAGTAGCTGTTTTACTAAATCAAATAAAACACCACTTGAAGCACTTGATTCTTCAACTAGGGCGGCATTTTGCTGGGTAGATGTATCAATTTCTCTTATTGCTTTATTAATTTGATCTATTCCAGATTGTTGTTCTATTGCGATATTATTTATATCATCCATAAGTTCTGAATTTTCTTCTATTTTACTTTCAATTGAATTAAATATTTCTTTTGATTGCGTAGCTGTCTCAGTCGCTGTTTTTATTTTATCATTAACATCTAATATTAGAGATGAAATCTCTTTAACAGAATTTTGTGTTGTCTGAGCTAGGTTTCTTACCTCCGTTGCAACGACAGCAAAACCACGCCCCTGTTCTCCCGCACGTGCGGCCTCAACAGCAGCATTCAATGCCAAAATATTTGTTTGAAATGCTATACTCTCTATAATTTTTATTATACTTTCTATCTTTGTGCTTGCCTCAAAAACATCTGATATATTAGTAGCTGTGTCTGCTATAATTGAACTTGCCTCTGATACAGATTTTTTAGACTCTTTCATAAGCTCGTTAGATTTGGATGAATTTTCTGATGATGTTTTTATTTTGAAAGATATTTCTTCTATACTGCTTGCTGTTTCTTCAAGTGCTGCTGCTTGTGTCTCTGTCCTATTGGCTAAATCAATATTGCCTTGCACTATTTCCTCTACTGAGCTACCTATTGTGTCTGATGAAGTTTTAACAAATGATACAACATCTTTTATACTATCTTTCATATTACTAAAGCTTCTTATAAGAACACCAAACTCAGTTTTATTCTCAAAAGCTTTCTTTGATAATTGGTATGTCATATCCCCATTTGCCATAGAATTAGATACCTTCGTACAAAGCTCAAGCGACTTCGATATCTCTCTGGATAAAATATAAAAGAAAATCATAATAGATAAAAAAGCAAATATTAATACAAAGAAAAGTAACATACGAATAATATTTATAGCACTAGATACTTCTTTTAACATCATGCTATTATTTTCATCCAGCATGTCAAAAAACTCATCTATTGGTATCATAATACTGGATACATATTTTTGATAATCATCACTATTAAGCATTTCTATCGCTTGTATTTGCTTATATATTTCTGTTTCTGCTATACTACCCCCACTATTTCTTATAAGGTTTTTTACAATACTAATAGCCTCTGTTTCAAGAGCGACTAATTGATTAGACTTACTTTTTGATTCTGCAAGTTTATCAAACATCTCTTTAGAAAAATTAAGGTCTTTCATTATGTCTTCATAAGACCTTTTTTGTTTGCTATCTTTAGGTTTTATACCACTACCTATATATAATGACCAATAAAGCCCTCTATCATAATTTTCAGGTATTGCTAAATTGCCACCCGATATAGCTATAGTGTCATTATAAAATATTTCATACTTTGAATCGCCTGTTGCTACATAATTTCTAGCAAATTGTGTTAGATATGACGAGTTTTGTTGATACTGTTTTGCTATTGTAGACGATTGTGTAACAAGATTATTTATAGAATGCAAGTCTTCTATCGCATTTGATATTCTAAATTCCAACATAAATATAATAGCAAATAATATAAAAATATAGACGGCAAATAATATAAATTTTTTCTTTATAGACATATATCCCCCAAAAACTATCATCCTCATCAACAAATATACTTTAACATATTTTGAAAATTATAGAAAGAGAATCTTCCAATACCGTGCTTTATATAATTTTGTTACAATTATGCAGTAATCTACTACTATTAATTTTCGTCATTATTAATACAATTTTTTATATGCAAATAGACTTTTTTCTTATTAATTTATATTTTATTTAAATGTGCTTATAAAAATAACTACCCATTAAATATAGTATTATAATAATATATATATACTTGACAATTCTTCTAATGAGTATAAATTTTTGATTATAATAAAACAAGGAGTACAATATGTCTATAAATGATAATCTAAAAAATGCCTTTTATGCTAGCTTAGGTTTTGCCTTAAAGGGAAAAGAAAAAATAGAAGAGGCTGCTAAAGATTTTGCCGAAAAAAACAAACTAAATGCTGAAGATGGCGCAAAATTTATAAAGGATGTTTCATCTAATTTTGAAGAAAAGCGTTCTGATGCTGAAGAGTTTATAAAAGGAGCTGTTGGTAAAGCAGTTAATGAACTCGGTTTGGTAAATCGTAAAGAATATGACGACCTTAAAAGTAAATATGAAGAGCTTAAATCAAAAGTAGATAATGGAAAGAATAACTAGGATAAATATACTTCATTTTGAAAAATAAAAATCTATTTAAAAGAACAGTTCGCTACAAAGAGATTATATCTACATGTATTGTATTTGGCTTTAGTGATATTATTAGCCAGATACCTGTACTAAGGAATTTTAGGCCGCTTTATTTCATTGCAAAAAAATATGAGGGCAAGCGGCTTACAGATTATACACATGCCCAGAGAATAAGAATGCTGCTAGAAGAGCTTGGGCCAACTTTCATAAAGTTTGGGCAAATCCTTTCAAACAGGCAAGACATATTAGAGCCATCAATTATAAAAGAACTTTCTTTACTGCAGTCTAATGTTAAACCATTTGACGGCAGCATTGCTCTAGAAATAATAGAAAGTAGCTTTGGCGATAAAATTGACAATATTTTTTCATATTTTGAAAGAGAGAGTAATGCAAGTGCCTCAATATCACAGATGCATAGAGCGACATTGCATGACGGAACTAATGTTGCTGTAAAAATAAAAAGACCAAATATTGAAGAAAAGATAAAATTAGATATCGCCATCCTTTTTGATATTGCAGACCTTTTGCAAAAATATGTCCCTAGTATATCTATCTTTGACCCTGTAAATATTATCGATGCATTTAAAAATCAGATAACAAATGAACTCGATTTTTCATATGAAAAAAATAATATCAAACGCTTTAATAAATTTTTCAAAAATGACAATACAATACATATACCAAAAGTCTATGATGCATATTGTTCAAAAGAAGTATTAACACTTGAATTCATTGATGGCACAAAAATTTCAGACATCGACAAATCAGCCTATAATTTTAATAATGATATTATATTAGACAGGCTTACAAATGCAATGTTCGTTCAAATATTTCATCATAATTTTTTTCATGCCGACCCACATCCCGGCAATCTTTTTGTAGAAAAAGATAATATAATTGCTTTTATTGATTTTGGAATGGTTGGTATAATTACACCAAATATAAAAAAATCTCTATCAGAAATGATATATTCAATCTATACAGAAGATTTTACTCGTTTTTCATATGCAATAATAAATATGACTAAACTTAAGACTGTAAATAATTTTGAATCTTTCAATAATAAAATATATGAATTAATACAAAAATATATTGACTTATCACTTGATGAAGTTAATATTGAAGAAATTTTTTCCGAAATTTTATCGCTCATACATAAATATGATCTTACACTAGATCCATCTATTTCTCTTATGGCAAAAACAGCTGTAATCCTTGAGGGTGTTGGTAGACAACTTGATAAAAATTTTAAGATAGTTGACAAAATTAAGCCACTTATAAAAGATTATATAACAGAGCAATTTAATGCCAAATCGATTGTCAAGCAAGTTAAAAATATGATATACAGTACACAGGATATTATATTTAATCTACCAAAAAAAATAAATAATATCATGTCAATGATACAAGAAGGTTCTATTGAAATAAAGTTCAATCATCAAGGTGTTGAAGACCTTGCCAATGCTTTTGATAGAGCGGTTAATAGGCTTAGCTATTCAATAGTGCTTGCTTCAATAATTATATCAAGTGCGCTCATATTGCATGCAAAAATCCCACCATTTATATTTGGCGATATACCAATCATTGGAATGTTGGGCTTTATAGTATCAGGCATAATGGGATTTGTACTTTTATTTACACAGTTAATACGTTACCTTCGTAGATAATACTAAGATTCAATCATTATTTTATTACTTAAACTTAAATAAATTTATATAATAACACTTGAGAGCATTCGATTATAAGTATATAATATATTTTATAAAATTATTAATTAGAGAAGAAAATGAAAAAAATTATATGTATATCATCTTTTATATTTTTATTTAATATTATATTAAATGCTAAGCAATCTGAAAATTGGATAATAAAGCAATCTGAACAATCTGATATACCTTCCACATCATTTATAAATATAGCCTCTGATTCCAAATCAATACTTGTGCTGATGTTTACAGAAGATAGTATTTATGCAACAATATTTTGGGGTGATGAAAAATACTCTAAAGAGCCACACTCTATTAGCTATTCTCTTGATAATGCCCCTGCTGTCAATATAAATGGACAAGACTTAGCGGGCTATTCGCTGTTATATTTAGATTCAAGAACAGAAAAAAAAGATGGAAGCCAATTTATTGATATGCTATTAAAATCGAAAAGGCTCAATGCTTCTTTAACATCTAGCAAAAATGAAAATGTCTCTACATATTTTGAACTATCGGGATTAAATGAAGCTATAGAAGTCATGTCAGAAACAAACACTACTAATACGGCTAATCCTACACTTTAACTCAAAAAATTACAATGCTTATTATAACATGCCTTTGATAAAATCAACAATATGGTATATACTGCACTTGCAAATAATTATATTAAATTAAAATTAAGGAAATAAAAAATGGCTTTATCTATAGGTATAGTAGGTCTTCCAAATGTTGGTAAGTCTACTCTATTTAACGCTCTCACAAATGCAAAAGCGGAGGCAGCAAACTATCCATTTTGTACAATAGATAAAAATGAGGGTATTGTACCTCTAATAGATAAACGAGTTGATTATCTTGGACAACTATTTAATACACAAAAAAAAGTTTACACAACTGTAACATTTGTAGATATAGCGGGTCTTGTCAAAGGGGCGTCTAAAGGCGAAGGGTTAGGTAATAAATTCCTTTCCCATATACGCGAGGTAAATGCTATAGCACAAGTTGTTAGAGTATTTGAAGATTCAAATATAACTCATATTGGTGAAATCGATCCTATTAGAGATATAGAAATAATATTGACAGAGCTAATTCTTTGCGATATTGAAACCGCAACAAATAGATTAGAAAAAACTAAACGCTCGTTAAAAGGTGGCAAAATAAAAGAAGCAGAAAAAGAGATGGAAGTGCTTGAAAAACTTATACCATATCTCAATGAAGGCAAAACAGCTTTATCATTTGGTTTAACAGATACTGAAAAACTTGCCTTACAGCCATTATTTTTGCTGACAATAAAACCAATGCTAATAGTTGCTAATGTATCTGAAAATGATATATCAGATGTAAGTAAAAATGAAAACTATAAAAAATTAGAAAAATATGCCCAAGAAAACAATATGGAAATAGTACCATTTAGTGCTAGAATAGAATCTGAATTACAAGAACTATCTGAAGAGGAAAGAGCCCCATATCTTGAAGAGCTAGGCATTACAGAAAGTGGTATAGACCGTCTTGCTCATGCGGGTTATAAATTATTAAATCTTATAACTTTTTTAACAGCTGGTGAAAAAGAATGCCGTGCTTGGACTGTTAGAGATGGAGCAAAAGCACCTGAGGCTGCTGGTGTTATTCACTCAGATTTTGAGAGAGGCTTTATTAGTGCAGAAGTAGTTGCATATGAAAAACTCATAGAATGTGGTAATTTTGTAAAGGCGAAAGAAGCTGGCACTGTACGCATTGAAGGTAAAGAATATTTTATGAAAGAAGGCGATACAGTTATATTTAGATTTAATGTCTAAATTTTAATACAATTAATAGCATTATTTTATAGCCTCGCTATTATGACTTATAAGATTTGGTTGTATTTTTATAGAATTGACATAACTATTAAGACCTTTTGTCTTATTTAATAAAAGATTAATAGATTTTTCAGCAACAAGTTTATCATCAAAATGAATATAAGCCAGATTTATTCCAATATCTTCTATATCCCAAAGCCTATCAAATGTTGCTATAACAATATCTTCATTTATTTTTATATTATTTTTAAGTGCATACTTTATAACAATCCTTGCTATAAGATTGTTGCAACAAATTACAGAATCAAAATCAATATTTTTAAATAATTCTTCAATTTTATTTTCAATAATATCTTTATTATAAAAACTTAAATATATAATATTCTTCTCATTAAATTTTATATCATTATATTTATACATATTTCTAAAGCCAATAACACGTTCTATTCAACATCAGAGTTTTTTTCTCCTGTAATTAAAACTGTATGATTTCTATTAATCGAAAATAGATATTTTGTAATCATCTCTGTACTTTTTATATTATCAAAAAATATACCATCGCAATTAATATTTTTTATTTCTCTATCTATTAATATTAATGGTGTAGATATTGTTTTACTAAGATCATGCCAATGTCTTCTTTACTAGAACTCAAAAGTATAATACCATCTATTGACTTACTATTTAAATATTTAAGTATTTCAATTTCTTTTTCAATCTCATCTAGAGTATTAAAAACCATTATATCTATTTTATTGGCTTGAGCATAAATAACAATGCTTTCAACAATATTAGAGAAAAAAATATTTTTTTGCGTAAAATAAAGCGTAAGTTATTGGAGGGATATTAAATGAATTCTAGAGAGCGTTTTCTAAAGACTGTAAATGGTAAAAAAGCCGATAGAGCACCAATTGTTGCCAATCTTACTATACAAGTTGCTAAAAAACTTGCTAAAGAATTAAATTTAGAAGTTGAATTTATCGATTCCCCTTTAGCTACAAGGATATCTCCCCGTTCTATACTTTTAAATTTAGGTAATGATGCAATAATTATTGCATCTACTCATACAAAAAATAAACCTACAATAAAACTTCCCAATGGTGATGTTAAAGATGAATGGGGAATTGAATATGAAAATATTGGTCTATATTCAGAGGCTGTAGTACGCCCACTATCATCATGTACAAATGTTTCAAATATAGAAAAATATGATTTTCCAAAAGCAGACGATGAAGAAAGATAGAATTTTGCTTTAGACACAATGGCAAAATATAAAAATGATTATGGTGTAATAGGCGACCTTGAGGGATGTCTTTATGAAATGGCTTGGAATTTAGTTGGAATAGAAAAATTCATGATGGATATGGCTACCGAAGAAGAATACGTAGAAGTTCTCCTCGATAAAATATTATAGTATAGTATAGAATCTGGAAAAAAATGGTTAGTATGGGTGTAGATCTTATTTGGACTGGCGATGACATGGGAACTCAAAATGCAATAATGATATCTCCATAATTATGGAAAAAATATTTCAAACCTAGAATGCAAAAAATGCTTTTGATAAAGGGATATCTATTATATATCAAGAAACGAGCTTGTTTGAAGAGATAACAATATTAGATAATATTTTTTTAGGACATCAAAAGCAAAAAAAATAGCAGGGACTTTTAGCATATTAGATTATAATGCTATGAAAGAGGCTGTCATTAATATATTTAAAACACTTAATACTATATAGATCCAAATAAAAAAATCAAAGAACTTGGCATGGCACAAAAACAAATGGTTGAGATAGCCAAAGCCCTTACATTTAATTCAAAAATACTTATATTAGATGAGCCTACAGCATCTTTAACTAATAGAGAAGTTGATGCATTATTCAATGTTATTAAAAAATTAAAAAGCAATAATGTTGGGGCTGTTTATATAAGTCATCGTATGAAAGAAATATTTAAAATATGCGACAGAGTTACAGTTATACGTGATGGCAAATATATTTTATATAAAGATGTTGCCGCAACTACTAAAAATGAAATAGTTAAAGATATGATTGGTAGGGATGTTTAAAATTATTATGTAAAACCTAATACAAAGGTTGGCAATGAAGTTATAAATGTATCAAATATTAATAAAAAAAATTTATTAAAAAATATATCTTTTAAAATCAACCAAGGTGAGATAGTTGGATTTGCAGGTCTTGCTGGTGCGGGAAGAACAGAACTTGCCCAAGCTATATGCGGGCTTAGAAAAATAGATGGTGGTAAAATATTTATTGAACAAAAAGAAATATCAATAAAAACATATAAAGATGCACAAAAAAATGGTGTTGTTTATGTTAGTGAAGATAGAGGCAAGTATGGGATTATTATTGATATGTCAGTGAAGCATAATATGACAATACCACAGTTAGAAAAATTTTCAGATAATGGAATAATAAATGATAATTCTGAAGATACTATTACTGAAAAGTATATAAATCAACTATCGATAAAAGCACCCAATAATAATTTTTTAGCCGCAAATCTATCTGGTGGAAATCAACAAAAAATTTCGATATCAAAAGCTTTGGCTTTGAATCCAAAACTTCTTATATTAGATGAGCCTACTCGTGGTGTAGATATCAATGCTAAAATCGAGATACATAATATTATAGCCAATATTGTATCAAAAGGTCTTACAATGTTTATGATTTCAAGCGAGATTCCAGAGTTGATTAGTATATGTGATAGAATGTATATAATGAAAGATGGAATGATAAAACATCATTTTGAGCATGATAATAAACCAACGTAAAAAGAAATATTAGAAATAGCATTAAGTTCTAATAATTAAAAAGATGAGAAAATAATTATAGAAAATACAGTCGCACCAAAAAAGCAATTTAATTTAATGGGAAAACTTCAAATACCAGAAGTATATTTAATGTTTTTTTTATTAGTATTTTTGATTATATTAGCAATTTTACAGAAGGTTTTTATTCAGTCAATAATGTAATGAGTATATTAAATAGATGTAGTTATACACTTATCGCAGCTATTGGCATGAATTTGATTATTATAACCTCAAATATAGATGTTTCAGCAGGTGCAATAATTTTAGCTGTTTCTATAATACTTGCGGCTATAGGTAAACTTGGTTTTGAACTGCCTATACTTCTAATCTCAGCATCTCTTATAGGTGCAGATTTAATTCCATGTTTGTAACAAAATTAAAAATACCTTCTATAGTTGCAACATTAGCTACCACTCAAATTTTTTCAGGTGCGATACAAATAATATTTAAAGGCTCAATATATCATTTACCACCAAGCTTCACATACCTCGGTTTTAATGCTAAAATATTAATCTTTATACCATTGAGTGTTCTAATAATGTTAGTTATAACAATAATATCTTTAATATTTATGAAATATTCTAGGTTTTCAAAAAAACTATATGCGATTGGCAATAATCCAAATGGAGCAAGACTTGCAGGTATTAATGTAGATGCTACTATTATTATAACATATATTATAGCAGTTGCATTATTTGGTATAGCTGCAACAATTATAGCAACATTAAGCCAAAGGGTCACAACAACAATGGGAACAGGTCTTGAAATGACTTTTATAGCTGCTGTTGTACTCGGGGGCACAAGCACAAGCGGTGGTACAGGGAAAATACTTGGCAGTATAATAGCTACTATTATACTGTCTATAATTTCACCAGCTATAAATTATATGGGGATAAACCCAGATTGGTCTGATGCTATAATGGGCTCGATAATACTTGCATCTGTTATTATAAGTGCTTTTAAGTTTATAAAAAAATAAAACTAATTCAGTTGGAATTAAAATATGAAAAATATAAAACTAACGTATAGCAAAATACTTTTGGCTATTTTTATGATAATATCTTCTATCAATATAAATTTTGTTTCATTCGATTATATCATAGGAGTTATGCTCAAAAATATTGTCGAAATAGGAATTATAGCTTTACCCGTAACACTCATTATCGCTACTGGTGGTATTGATTTGGCTGTTGGTTCTACTATGATTTTATCTTCTATAATAGGCGGTATATTTGCAGTAACATTTGGTGGTTCTATTGGTTTAATAGCATGCTTGGCTACAGCTACATTATGTGAATTTATTAATGGACTAATAATAGCATATCTAAAAATCAGCCCGCTTGTTACAACCTTGGCTACAATGTATTTATATTTAGGCATAGCACGTGGTATCTCAAAAGGTAATAGTATATACTCTTTTGGAATAGCAAATTTTTTAGGCAATTGTACTATCTTTGGCATCCCTATACAAATATATATATATATATTATTTGCAATAATATTTACAATTATAATGTCAAAATCTATATTAGGAAGGCTCGTATTAGCTATTGGTAATAATGAAAATGCCACTATTTTTTCTGGCATAAACACTAATAAAATAAAAATATTAATATATACACTATCAGGTGTTATGTGTTCTATAGCAGCTTTAACATGGCTTGGTCGATTTTCAAGCGTGAAATCTTAAAGTTGTAACTGTGATTGTACTTGGAGGGACTAGTATATTAGGTGGTAATGGAGACATGAAAGGAACAATCATAGCAACATTAATAATTGCTTTATTAAATAGTGGTTTGACTGTTTTAAATATAGCATTAGATACACAAACAATAATTAATGGTGGCATATTAGCGATAAGCCTTATAGCATTTTCAATTATAAATAATAAATCGAAACAAAGAAAATTTATTAGTAGTTCATATTAAAATAAAATATATTTGAAAAAATAAAATATATAATTATTATTAAAGGATAAATTTATGAGAAAAAAAAGTTTATTTGTATTATTTTTGATGGGGCTAGTTTTTACTATATTTTTTAGTGGGTATCAGGGTCAAAAAAGTGATGTCATCAAAATAGCAATGCTACCAAAGTTCAAAGGAGAAAATTATTTTGATGCTTGTAAGAATGGGGCTGAAGAAGCAATTGCCGAACTCAATAAAAATGGTACAGTTGTACAATTGATATATGATGCTCCTACTCAAGATCAAGCAAATAATCAAAAACAAGTTGATATTTTGGATGGTTGGATAGCACAAAAAGTTAATGCTATAATTCTCCCACCTAATGATCCTATAGATATTTCTCCAACATTAAAAAAAGCTCAATCAAAAGGTATAAAAATTATTACTTTTGATGCTGACGCAAAAGAAGATTCTAGAGATTTATTTATAAATCAGGTCGTTGCCTCTAGCGTTGCATATGGTGTTATGGAAAGTGTTGGAAATGAGCTTATAAAAAAAGGCTATGCCCCAGATAAAAATGCTTCTATTGCTTTTATATCATCAGCCAAAACAGATGCCAATCAACAATCTTGGGTGGCTGAAATCAAAAAACTTTTAACAACAGATTATACATGGATAGTGTTAGAAAATGAAGAAAAAGATATTTACTACCCTGGTCCAGATAAAACAAAGACTCAAAATGATGCAGCTACACTAATAAGTAGAATGGGAGCAGATAAAGGATAAATACAAGCAGCTGTTGGTTTAAGTTCTATGGCAGCCCCTGCTTTGGCTTCACAATATCAAGCTGCTGCCAATAAACCAGATCCAAATACAATAACACTTGTAGGTATCGGAACACCAAATGCATTAAAATCTTACATAAAAGATGAAACAAATCCTATGGATAATGGAGTTCTATGGAATTCAATGGATCTTGGATATATGTCTGTTATGGGTGCATATCAAATGATTACAGGTGAAATAGATGCATCATCTACCAATTTTATAGTTGGAAGACTTGGCTCTAAAAAAATCAATGATAAAGTGACTGTATTAGGGGCTACTCTAATATTTAATGTAGATAAGTTTAACTATTAAATTAGAAAAGAATTAGTTGTGAAAGTATTAGCTATTGATATAGGCCCTCAAGCGGAAAAAGGTTTATTGGCAAAGTCATTGATAATAAACTTTTTGTAGAGGTAGTTCATAGATTCAAAAATAAATTTATACATAAGAATGGCGAAGATATTTGGGAAATAGATAAACTTTTTCATGAGATAAAAAATGGTATTTCACTATGTAAAAATAAAAATATTTCTAGTCTAGCAATAGATACTTGGGGAGTTGATTTCATTCTATTGGATGAGAATAATAATAAACTTGCTAATTTTATATGCCACAGAGATAAAAGAACCACTGGGGCAATAGAAGAATTTTACAAACTAATGGATAAAAAAAATCTATACGAAAAGACTGGAATACAATTATTAGAATTTAATACCATTTATCAATTATTTATTATGGGAAAAACAAATCCAGAATATTTTTAAAAAGCCCGCAAGCTACTTTTTATTACTGATTATTTAAATTATTTATTTTCCGAAAAAAAAGAAAATGAATATACAGTAGCAACTACATCCGCTATGCTAAATGCTAAAAATTGCGATTGGGATAGCGAGATATTAGACAAACTAAATGTAAAACATTTATTTAAAAATAAACCTATAAAAACAGGTACCATACTTGGTCAATTGAATGATTCTTTAAAAAAAGAATTGGACATCAAACAATTAAATATTATAGCAACAGCTTCACATGATACCGCCTGTGCTGTTAGTTCAGTACCACATATACAAGATAATGATAATTTGGCTTATATAAGTTCAGGCACATGGAGCCTTTTAGGAATCGAAACCGATAAACCTATAATATCAGAAAAATCATTAAAATATAATATTGCAAATGAAGGTGGATATAATAATAATATCCGTGTATTAAAGAATATGACGATAAATATTCTTTTGATGACCTTGAAAATATGGCAAGAGACAATGATAATTTTCATTCATTAATTGATCCATCTTCAAATTTATTTTTTAACCCCAAAAGCATGCTAAATGCAATTAGAGATTATTGTAAAGCAACTAATCAACAATTGCCCGAAAAAGCAGGCGACTATTCTAGATGTGCCTATCATAGTTTGGCAAATCTTTATGATAAAATAGTAAAGCAAATAGAAGATATATCTGAAAAACAAATAAATACAATTTATATAGTTGGTGGAGGTAGTCAAGATAAATATCTTAATCAATTAACTTCAGATTATACAAAAAAAATAGTCTTTGCAGGCCCTGTGGAAGCAACCGCAATAGGCAACATAGTAGTTTAACTTATATCTCAAAATATTGTTAGTGATATTAAAACCGCAAGAAAAATGATATTTAACTCTTTTGAAATAAAAAAATATAATCCACAAAATATATAAACATAAGGAAATAATATGCTAGAAGAACAATTTAATTATGCTAAAAAGCAATATGAAAAAATAGCTGTTGATGTAAAAAAATCTATAGATATTTTATCAAAATAAAAATATCAATTCATTGTTGGCAAGGTGATGATATTGGTGGATTTATGAATGATGATAATGTTAGTGGAGGTATAATGGTTACAGGTAATTATCCGGGTAAAGCCAGTAATATAGAAGAATTAAGACAAGATATGGAAAAAATGTTATCATTTATTCCCGATAAACATAAAATAAGTTTGCATGCTATATATGCTAAGAATACAAATGGGATAGACTTAGACAAAATTCAGCCAAAGCATTTTGAAGGATGGGTATCTTGGGCAAAAAAAATGGCGTTGGTCTTGATTTTAATCCAACATTATTTTCTCATCCAAAATCAAGTAGCGCCTTCACATTAAGTTCTTCTGATAAAAACATACGTAATTTTTGGATAGAAAATGTAAAGGCATGCCGAAAGATATGTGCTTATATTGCAAAAGAGATGCCAATTCCTTGTGTTAATAATATTTGGATTTCTGATGGATTAAAAGATATACCTGTAGATAGACTTTCTCCAAGGCTTAGACTTCAAGAATCACTAGATGAAATATTAAAAGAAAAATATGATAATCTTATTGATAGTGTGGAAAGCAAACTATTTGGAATAGGGACAGAATCATATGTTGTTGGCTCGCATAAATTTTATATGGGATATGCTATGCAAAAAGGGATATCTCTTACTCTTGATACGGGGCATTTCCATTTGACAGAGAATGTTGCTGACAAATTATCTGCTTTAAGTCTATATATAAATCATTTTTTATTTCATATATCAAGACCCATACGTTGGGATTCCGACCATGTTGTAATTATGGATGATACTTTATGTTCTGTTGCTGAAGAAATTACTAGAAATAATATTATAGATAAAGTTTCTATAGGACTCGATTTTTTTGATGGAAGTATAAATAGAATCGTGCTTGGGCAATTGGAACCAGAAATATAGTGAAAGTATTACTAAAAGCATTATTACAACCTACAGATATGTTATTTAAATATGAACATGAAAATGATTATACCCGTAGACTTGCTATGCTTGAAGAAATAAAAACTTATCCATTTAATATTATTTGGGATGAGTACTGCAGACGACAAAATGTACCTATAGGCACAACATGGATTGATGAATGTTTTAAATATGAAAATGAAATTTCAATTAAAAGGAAATAAAAATGAAAGATAATATATTGGATGCATGTTTTTTTAAGGACGCTATTAAAGTTTTAAATGATATGTGGATTAAAGGATGGGCTGAAAGAAATGGTGGAAATCTAAGTTACAAATTAACAAAAGAAGAAGTTAAAAAATATATTGATGATACAAATAATAAAGGCATCTTTGATTTACCTCAAGCAATACCAGATATTGAAAATGACTATTTTCTTATCACTGGTACAGGTAAATATTTTCGCAATATGATAATTATCCCCAATATTAATCCTGGTATTTCGATGGTGGAAAAAAGTATAGTATCATTTGGGGCTATGATGATGGAGGCAAGCCAACAAGTGAGGCATCAGCTCATTTGAGAAGTCATGCTGTCAGAAAAAAAATAACTAATGATAAAAATAGGGTTATCATTCATACCCATGCAACAAATTTAATTGCTTTAACCTATGTTGAAGACCTTGATTATAGATCATTTTCAAAACGTCTTTGGCAAATGAGTACAGAATGCCTTGTAGTATTCCCAGAAGGCGTGGGTGTTTTACCTTGGATGGTTGCAGGTACTAATGAAATAGGTGATGCGACTGCTAATCTAATGACAAAACATCGACTTGTTCTTTGAGCTTTTCATGGTATATTTGGGGCTGGAGAAAGTATTGATGAGACTATGGGTTTGATAGATACATCTGAAAAAGCTGCCGATATACTTGTTAAAGTGAATGCTATGGGTGATATAAAACAAAAAATTACTGATGAGGAGTTCAAACGATTGGCAGATTTTTTCAATGTAATACCAGACAAAGACATAATAAATTACTAGTATTATTATTTTTCTATTTAATTTACAAGGATAAATAAAATGATTAGACATTCTTTTAAAATGAAATTGTATGAAGGGCAAGAACAAGAATATATAAAGCGTTATAATCAATTATGGAATAATATGAAAGATGCTATACATAAATGCGGGGGCTCAAATTACAGCATCTTTTTTGATAATGAAACTAATATTTTATATGGTTATATTGAAATAGAATCTGAAGAAAAATGGGCATCAATTAATCAATCTCAAGAATGTAAAAAATGGTGGGATTTTATGAAAGATATAATGGAAACAAATGAAGACAATAGCCCTGTCTCTTCTAAGTTAAAAGAAGTTTTTAATTTAAATTAGAACATTCAAAAATTATCTATAAATAAAACAATTAGATACATAGGTATTTGATTGATAGCCATATTAAAATTAATTTTTTATGACTAATGAATTAAATGCTTATGTATTTTAATTTATTTTTTTGGTAGATTTTTTCGCCTTAGGTTTAATCGTCGGCTTTGTAACACTTGCATTATTCTTATTAAAATCGTCAAGTAAGATTTTACTGGTCGGCATCCAATATAGAACATTATCCTTGTCGAACAAATCACATATAGCATAATTTATTCTTTCCTTTGCTTCCATATAAATCCAGTAATCATTAGAAGCCATCCAATACCACATCTTTATAATTATTTTGGCACCATCGCTATTGTCAAAATATACTCTATAGTCATTTCTTATATTCATTTCTTCGGCAAGTATTTCTTTTATTTTCTCTATATACTTTGGTAAATCTTTTAAATGTATAGTAGAGCAATCAAGTTCAATATTCTCAAATTGACGTATTGTTTCTCTCGCACCAATATTTTCTATTTCAGCATTGCCTATGGTTTTATTTGGTATTATAACTAGATTGCCATCGAGGGTTCTAAGTTTTGATGAACGCACGCCTACTTCCTCAATATTGCCATCATAGCCTAAAATCTTTATGCGTTGCCCTATAATAAAAGGCTTGTCTAAAAGTATTATAACAAAACCTAATATATTTGAAAGTGTATCTTGAGAGGCTAATGCTATAGCAACACCGCCTATCCCCAAACCTGCTATAAGTGCCGTGAATTTTATATTAAAAATTGCAAGTATTATTAGAAAAATTATAAATACAACTAGAAAATGATATAAAGTAACAACCCATTTTATATTATAAAAATTTAATTTATGAGATGATGCTTTGTTATTCCAATTGTCTATAAAAAATTTTATAACAAAACCGCATCTATAAAATAAATAACCAACAGATAATACAATGAAAGTCTTAGATATATGTGGAAAATATTTATACTTAGTCAGGTCTGGTATCAAAATATTAATAAGAATATAAGCTATAACTATTAATATCCAAACTATAATATTTGGCGTAATAAATGAAATAAATCTTGATAAACCCTTCGTTTCTTTTTTTCTGATTTTATTTATTACCATACTTATTACTAAAACTATGAGTAATAAATTCATAATCAAAAATACGCCCAAATAAAGGTATACAACATACGAGGGCTTTTCTTTTAAAAATTGATCAAATATAGCCAATTTCTACTCCATTTTAAAATCACCATAAAATTTAATAATAGGCTTTACATCAACCTGATAGTATTTTTGTATTCTAGATACTGTATCATATACAAGTTTATATACATCATTGGCATTGGTATTAGAGCCTATAGTAATATAATTTGGAAACCTTTTGTACCACATAGCATCATTATAGACTAATTCTATAGAACCAGATTTTTCTATCATTTCATGTATACCCATCTCTTTACCTGTATTTACTGTATAATTTCTTTGATCAAATATTAATCCTATGGATGAGTTTGGTGGAGTCAATGTTCCTCTGATATATTTATAATGTTCAGAACTATAATCTATTTTTTGATTAGATGTATGCTCTAATTCAAACTCTGCATAAAATATTATACAGTTATTATTAGAACATGCACAAGTCCCTAAATCGCCATTATTATATTGCATAGTAACAACTTCATTATTTTCATTAAAAACGATACATTTAACAGTTTTTGTAATATCTGATATTGATTTGCCAAATGCTTGAATATTAAGTTTTATAGCACTACCAACTGTACTTGGTATAGAAGAAAAGAATTCAAGACCAGATAGAGAATATTGCCTTGCCTCCATTGCAATACGTTCTAGTGGAACACCTGAATATACTTTAAGTATATTATCATTAAATTCAAATGAACAAAAATGTCCTTCAAGCGATATAGCCACACTTGAATAACCATCATCACTTATTATTATATTATTAGTCAATCCAGTTATGAAATGATCTATATCATTTTCGTTTAAAAATTTATATAAAATTTTAAGTTTATCTTCTTCATCAATTATTACATGATATTTTATATTACCACCAATTTTATGTGATGCTTTCTCGCCAAGTTTATAATTTTCACTATACTCAATATTATTATCATCTAAAAATTTTCCTAGATTATTACTTTTCTCTAATAACATTTATCAAATCCTCAGAAATATTTTTTATATCCCCCGCACCAAGAGTTATGATTATATCGCCACTTTTAATATCTTTCGCAATGTAGCCCGCAACATCATCTTTATTTGGTACATAAAAAACATTATCTTGTACTTTACTCAATTCATTTATAATTATTTCACTTGTTATACCAATCTTAGATACTTCCCCTGCTGCATAAATATCTGTTATTATAACAATATCAGATTTTTCAAATGAGCCAACAAAATCCATAAATAAAGACTCTGTCCTTGAATAGCGATGTGGTTGGAATATAGCTATAATACGTCTATCTTTATAGGCATCTCTTAATGCTTGTAATGTTGTTTTAATTTCTGTTGGATGATGGGCATAATCATCATATAATATAATATTATTATTTTCATAAAGCTTGTTAAGTCTTCTACCCACACCTTCAAATGTTGCCAAAGCATTTTTGATAATATCTACATCGACCCCAAGTGTATGTGCCACTCCAATAGAGCTTAATGCATTAAGCACATTATGAAGCCCTAATATAGACATAGAAAACTCACCCAGCACTTTTCCCAAAAAGACTGCCCTAAATGTCGTGCCTTTTTCTGTTATCTTTATATTATCGGCATACAAATCACAGGCAATAGAAAAACCATATGAATAATGTTTATTTTTTATACTAGGGATAATAGCACGCAGGTTTTTATCTTCATAACAAATAAAAGAATATCCATAAAATGGAACTTTATTTACAAAGTTTACAAAAGACAATGATAAACTTTCCATATTACCATAATACTCTAAATGGTCATTGTCTATATTTGTAACCACCGCTATAACAGGTGAAAGGCGTAAAAAGCTGCCATCACTTTCATCAGCTTCGCATACAAAGTAATCACTTTTACCATATACACCATTACTGCCTATATTAAAATGCTTCCCGCCTATTACACAGGTAGGTTTTAAGTTTGCCTCGGTCATAAGGTGGCATACAATTGATGTTGTAGTGGTTTTCCCATGCGTTCCTGCTATAGCAATGCCATATTTTATACGCATAAGTTCAGACAACATCTCCCCTCTATGCACCACAGTAATATTTTTTTTACGTGCTTCTAGTACCTCTGGATTTGAAACGGGGATAGCGGTGGATGTTACAACAGCACTTAAATCATCACTTATATTTGAACGATCATGATTTTTATATACTTTTATACCCAATGATTTTAAATCAGCAGTGCTTTCATTATCAGACAAATCGCTGCCAGATACAATAAAATCCATAGCATGTAATATTTTTGCTATGGCACTCATTCCTATGCCACCTATACCAATGAAATGTATTTTTTCTTTTTTAGCAAACATTTAAATATTTCTTCCAATAAAAAAATTATCTAATAAACTAAAATATTATGATTTTCAATTGAATTATATATAAATAAATAATTTTTGTCAAAAAATTTTTATCGCTATATATCACTTTATAGACTTAATAAATATTTATAATATCTCATATGTATCAATTAATAATTTATTATAAAATCAATAACAAATTATTTTACTATTATCATTGACAATTTGTCTGTAGTGTATAGAATACTCTATCCATAGCAATATTACAGTAATAAAACAGATATTTTACTATTGTAAATATTATAAAGTTAAAAAACAATATTTATAAATCTATAAACGTAGTATTTTGAAAAAAGATAATTCAAAAAATAGTATTAGGAAATTAATTTTATATGTTCAAAGAAGTCATTAAAACAAGAATACAAAACTTAGTTGTCACAAATATAATAGATAGTGACGAAAGTACTATTATAATAGATGAAGATATAATGGATAAAGCGGATATAATGAATGGTGAAAAAGTAACAATATTTAATATATCAAATGGTTATAATTTAGATACATTTGCGACAAAGGCAGTGCGTCATAGTGCTGTTATATGTATAGCAATAAATTCTAAAAATAATCAATCTATAAATATAGGTGATAATTTGACATTGCTTTCTTATAAGTATATTGAAAATAAATTAATGGAACAGTACAAAATGATTAATATAGATGTTCATGCTAAAAATAAAATCACAAATTATTGGAAATAGTATTAAATGGATGTAAATAATATAAAAAAATATTTTGATGAAATGATAGTTACTTTATCTGATGAGGATAAAGATAGTCCAAATATATCATTTTTAAGACAATGTGTAGTAGATAGCATAAATAATAATACTGTAAATATTTTATGTAAGGGAGAACTTGCCAAAAACTATATAGAACAAAATATAATTGCTGATATAAGAAATTTTATTTCTAAAAAGGCAGAACAAAATATTGAAATTTCTATTGTAGTAGATCAAAATATTGAAATTGATGAAATAGAATATAGTGAAGAAGAGCAAAGTATACCTGTTAAAACTAATACAACTAATAGCAGCAGTTTCGATTCTATAAATTATTCTGGCTTAAATAGATATTATAAATTTGATAATTTTATCCGAGGTACAACAAATAATTTTGCAGTAGCAGCATCTATTAGGGTGTCTGAGCAACCTGGCAAGGAATATAATCCACTCTATATTTATGGTGGTGTTGGGCTTGGAAAAACACATCTTATTCAATCAATAGGCAATACTTTCTTAGAA
The DNA here is from genome assembly GCA_947040495.1 of uncultured Spirochaetia bacterium. GTDB lineage: Bacteria > Spirochaetota > Brachyspiria > Brachyspirales > Brachyspiraceae > CAMRBQ01. The sequence continues at coordinate 9,865 of CAMRBQ010000010.1, read as the reverse complement.
AACAACCCCAATTCTCGTGTTATCTATATTGATGGTAGTTCATTTAGAGAAGAGTTTGTATCTGGGATAATGTCTAAACGTGCAAATGATTTTAAAAAAAAGTATCGCTCTTTGGATATGTTTTTACTTGATGATTTACAGCTATTAGAAACAGCACAAGAAACATCAAAAGAATTATTTGACATATTTCAAGCACTCGATTCTAAAAATAAACAAATGGTATTTGTAAGTGACAGACCTCCTAAAGAATTACAAAATATAGAGGCTAGATTAAAAAATAGATTTGAAAAAAGCCTTATACTCCCAATAGAGCCACCACAATTTGAAACACGTTTGGCTATAATTGAAAAAAAACTTCAAGATTACTCTACCACTATTGATAAAAAAATTATAGAGTACTTAGCTCAAAACATTACAACAGATATACGTAAATTAGAAGGGGCTATAAAATCATATTTATCTATGAGGGATATTATGAATATAACACCAAATCTTGAGGAATGTATAGATAAAGAAATATTTAAAAACTATATTACAACTAATACATCTATAAAAAATATGACTGTTAAATCTATGATAAAATCTATAGCAAAATATTATGGCGTTGAAGAAAGCGAAATACTCGGGCAAAGTAGGAGTAAACATATAACAAGAATAAGGCATATTGCTATGTATATCACTTCAATCTATTCTGGCAAATCTACTACAGAACTTGGGCTAGAGTTTAGAAAAGACCATGCCTCTATAATATTTGCTAGGGATAAAATTTCTGAAAAGAAAAAAACAGATTTGCATATATCAAATGAAATAGATGCTCTAATTGCTAGTATTTAATAATTATTTTATTATGGATATTAAGATGAAAAATTATAAAAATATTTTAATATATTTACCAAATTGGCTTGGAGATATTATAATGTCATACCCTGCCATTGATGGCATAAAAAAATATTTTCCAAATAGTAAATTATGCCTACTTGGCAAATCTAGTATGATTGGCATATTTGAAGATAATCCAATAATAGATCAAATTATTGACATAAAAAAATATAAATCAATAAAAAGACGAGATTTTGATATAATTATACTATTTCAAAATTCATTTATAAGTGCCTTTAATGCATTTAAGATTGGTGCTAAGCAAAGAATTGGATATTCTACTGATTCACGAAAACTACTTCTTACAAAACATACTTCAGCAAAATATGATGATTCTAAAAAAGCACATACTACAGACCATTATATAAATATGGTTAATAAAATATTAAATATAAATATAGATATCCCCGCTCCACTACTACTACCTATTAGTAATAAATTAAAAGAAAGAGCAAGGCAATATTTAGAAAAAAAAAATATATTAAATAAAACTATATTTGCTTATGGTATTGGTGCAACAAATGGTTTTGGAAAAATATGGGATGAAAAATATTATGCTCAATTAGCAAATAATTTACATGATAAATATAATGCCCATACATTATTTGTAGCAACAGCAAATGACAAAGATACAATAAATAATATAAAAAAACATCTCAACCATGAGCCCATAATACCAAGTACGGATTTAGGTACAATAGCTGCCATACTTTCATATTGTAAAGGTTTTGTTGGCAATGATTCTGGTGCGATGCATCTTGCAAGTGCTATAGGTATCCCAACTATAGGACTATATTTTGCAACACCAATTTCTAAAAATTATCCTAGAGGAATAAAAACAGAGGTTATAGCAAAGTATATGCCTTGTCAGTTATGTAGCGGAATTAAATGTAGCTATAATGATAAAACATATGAATGTAAAAGTCTTATAAAGCCTCAAGAAGTTTTTGATTGCTTAGAATCTATTTTACAAAAATAAACTATATTTGATTATTTATTAATTTAAATATATACTTAATTATATATGTTATGCAAAATGTCTGAGATAGTTTAATATGATTTATTTTTCGCTAATACAATATATAAGAATATGTATTATAATATACTTACTGCGATTTATTATAGATAAATTATTTTTATATAGTAGCCCTGTGAAAAAATTTTATTATGAAAGGATGATTTTACCATCGGTTAAAATTTGGGATTCAAGACGCTACAAAGTTATATTTGATGAAATATTCATTTTATTAGAAGTAGCTATAGTGACATTTTTTTATATTCTAGTGTATTGGGCAATACCTTTTTATGGAATTAGAAAATCATTTACTTTTATATTTTTTATATTAATCTTTGCATCAATAATAAAAATTAGATTTGTTTTTATTGAAAGTAATTATCCAAAATCATTATTTATATTTGGTATAATTAGAATGACAATATCATATATATTACATGCTATTATGCTAACAATATTATATAATCCTTTGGATGTAAATATATAAGGGGAAATTATGAAAGTACTGGTATTTGGTGAAATTTTATATGATATTTATAATGGAAATGCTATTATAGGCGGTGCCCCATTTAATTATTCTCTACAGCTTTCACGTATAGCAAGGCTTAAAAAATCTGTAAGCATTATATCATCTGTAGGAAAAGATGATTTTGGAAATAAGGCTATAGCATTCGCACAAAAAGAACTTATAGATACATCTTTAATACAGAGGCATGATAAATTTGAAACTGGAAAAGCCACCGTATTTCTGGATGAAAAGACAAAAGTACCAGACTATATTATACATAAAAATGTTGCTTGGGATAATATTGAATATACTGATGATATAAATACTGTCATCGAAAAAAACAGCTATGATATGATTTATTGCAATATACTTTGTCTAAGAAATGAATGCTCTTATAACACATTTAAAAAAATAATGGAAAAAACAAATCCAAAGATTAGAGTATTTGATATCACTATACGCAAAGATTATTATACAAAAGATAAAATAGAGAAAGTATTAAACTATATTAATGTACTAAAAATAAATGATGATGAGCTAGAATGTATAAAAAATTTATTTTATCCCGATATAAACATTGAAAATAATAAATTGCTAATGGAAAAAATAAGAACATCTTTTGATATACCATATATATTTTTAACACTTGGAAAAAAAGGAGCATGCCTTTTATCAGATAATGGCTTTTTTGAAGAGCCTTCTAATGATGTAAAAGTAATTGATACAGTTGGGGCAGGCGACAGCTTTACTGCTGCTCTAAGCTATGCATTATACAAAGGCATCGATGAACAAAAAACACTGAAATTTGCCTTAGCAGTAGCTGAAGAAATGATACAGGTCAGTGGTGGAACAGGAACTTATGATGTAGATGCTGTTATTGAAAACGTCTTGGGCGTTCAAGCATAATAGCATAATTCCAAAGATAATAAAACGCTGTTTCTTCATTATTAAAGTTTACTATAGCTTCATCAACTTTGAGAGAATGTAGCTTATTTGAAAAAGCCTCATCACTTTTTTCTAGCTCCGCAATGCTCTTGCCTAGAGAAGTAGTATGACTATAAACTTTAAGCATTAAATCATTTGGATTGCCCCTTTCATAAAATCTATTTGTAAGCATACCAATAGCATATTCTTTTGTATCGGGCAGAAACTTAGACGATATCATATTTGTACCACTTGACTCTTTAATAATAATTTCATCTATCCATACTTGACTTTCTTCTTGCCAATCTAAGTACATATCAGAATATTCTTTTGAATCTATATCAAATGCATCTTTTAAATCATCAGGCAATATAGAAAGAAATTTATTATATCTTTGAACCATCGCATAAATCGATCCATCAGTAGAAGAACATCCTATAAGCAAGATGGATAAAATTATGGCTATTGAAATAGTTAGTATCATGTATTTTTTCATCTGTTTTATTTACTCCAAAATATTATATAAACAAAATAGCATATTATAATTATTAGGTCAATATTATTTTCAACATAAAATAAAAATTAAATACGCTTCATAGCGACCATCGTCAAATCATCTGTGATATTATTATTTGAATACTCTAATAAATATTTTTCAATTTCTATAGGTATATCATCTATATCATGATTTAACAATGAAACAAACAACGCTTCAAATCTATCTTCCCCAAGTATCTGATGCTCTTCATCAAATATTTCATAAGCACCATCTGTAAATGTAAGGAATATATCGCCAGTTTCAATTTTTATTTTTTTATCTTCAAAACTAGCCTCATCTGTCATCCCAATCAATGGTCCATCACCCTCTAAAAATAAAATTTTATTATCTTTTTTTGAATATAAAAATGGTATTGGACAACCCGCCATAGAATAATCCATATCCCCAGTCTTGTCATTATATATAGCATAAAATACAGTGGAGAAAAACCCCGCTTCAAAACGTTCAGATACAAAAAACATATTTAATTTGGTGATAAAACTACTAGGGCTTAATATATTATTATTTTCATCGGTGATATTTAAATCAAAAAAAGATTTTATGAGTATAGTAAGCATGCTCGCAGCAACACCATGCCCCGCGACATCGGCGAGTATTATAGCATAATTATTTTCATCTATCCTTTCTACATCGTAGTAATCTCCAGAAACCTCGCCCGCAGGCTTAGCAAAAGGGACTATAATACTATTTTTTGGATTTGCATGCTCCTTATTTAAAATAGCCTTCTGTACACGAGCCGCATATTGTATATCAAGTTTTATCTTATCCATATAATCTCTATTGCTTTCAACCGTATATTTATGCCTTAAAAGACTATCAATCTTTACAAATAAAACATCAAGGTCTACAGATTTGGCAAGATAATCATCAGCACCATTTTCAAGAGCATCGATATATACTTCTTTTACATTAAGCGATGTTAAAAATATAATGGGTGTATTTTGTAAAAGCTTATCACTTTTTAATTTTTGAGCAAAAACATGAGCACCATTATAAGGCATATTATAATCTATTATTACACAATCTGGAATTTTATCATGAGTAAGTATTAATGCCTCTTCCAATGATGAAGCGATATAGGTTAAATAACTTCTCTGAATAAAAACCATTTGTAGATATTTACAATAATCAAGATTACAATCGACTACTAATATTTTTGCTGAAAGTATTGAATTTGGTTTCATAATAACAAATACCCTAATTTAAAAAACTTATTTTATAAGGCTGCTGATTTTCTTAAATTCATCGCCACCCGCTTTACCCAAAAATTGAAATAATAACATCTCTGTATTTTCAATATTTATACCAATTTTATCCATTCGCCTTATAGCATTATTATGATTTTTTTCTTTCCTAGATGAGCAAGCATCGCCTATAAGATAAACATCATATTTTTTATCATCATTAAACTTAGCATCCAAGATACTCTGGTACATACAAACATGCGTCTCTATACCAAAAAAAACAATGATATTTCTATCATCATATTTTTTTATTTCTCTACAAAAATTTTCCGATTGAAAAACACTAAATTCTATTTTTTCAACTATACCTGTAGAATCGGTTAGAATAATCCTCTCATCTGTAGAGCCAAGCCCTTTAGGATATTGCTCAGTAACAATTAAAGGTATATTAAGTACTCTACTCGCCTCAATTAATATATTCGCATTTTTTATAACCATATCTTCATTAAACATGGCAGGTAAAAGTCTAGTTTGTAAATCAACAGCAACAAATACTGTTTTATCCCTTTGTTCTGAAAGCCTTTTAAATTTCATAACTATATCTTCCTTTTTGATATTTTTTTATATTCAAATGGAGTGACACCATATTTTGACTTAAACTTTCTAATAAAATAACTTTGATCTGAAAAACCTAGTTCAATAGCTATTTGAATAATCGATAGATTTGTAGACATAAGTAGTTCTGTAGATTTTTTTAATTTTATATCATTTACAAAAGAAATAAAACTCATGCCAGTTTCCCTCTTAAATTCATGCGCAAAATGAGAGGCCGAAAGATTAGCCTTAAATGATATTTCTTCAAGCCTAATATTATTTTTATAATTTTCATATATATAATCAATAATAGATTTCATTCTATTTTTTACATATTTTGTTTTTGATACTTCGTCTATATAATTTTCTAATACTCTTACAAGCCAATGTGTAAGCTCTACTTGATTATCAACACTTCCAAGCTCATAGAGAAAAGAATAATTCATCCCCCAAAGTCTATCACTGGAAGTACCACCTTCAATCGCAGCCCTTGAAATTATAACAAGTAGCTCTGTTACATACACTTTAATTATTTCGAATTTTTCATTTGGATCAGAATACACCCGAACAAGCATTTCATTTAATATATTTACAGCAGCACGTTTATCCCCAGATTGTATCTTAGATATTAATTCTTTCTCTCTATAATGATAAAGGATATATTTATTATTAATAAGATTATCTTTTTTTTTGTGTATAACATTTGCGATATTAGACTCATGTATATTAATATCTTTTTTTCTCTTGAAATAGCTTTCATTTACAAGATTAAATTTAATAGCTATACCAAATAAATTATCTCTTATCTTATTTAACTGTTCACTATTAATTATAGGAATAGATTTCTCTAAAATATATTTTTCATCTTCAAATAACTCCCTACTTTCATAGGGCATAATTCTTGTTGTAAGCAAGCCCCCTATAACCTCTTGATTTATCATTATAGGCAAAGCAAGAAATATTAAAGAGGTATGAGAGTTCATTATATAGACCTCTCCAAATCTCATAGATTCTTCTATTGCAAATATATTTTCACGAGCACATTGAGGGCAAATATTACTCTCTTCACACTTTTTACAAAATGTTGTTTGATAATTATTATATTTTAGAAATAATCCATTTGTATCACATATAGAAACAATCAATCCACTTGATATTACCTCTTGTTTTATATTTTCAAACAAAGTATTATCAATATATTTATCTATTTTCATATTAAAAGTATTAAAAAAGGAACGATAATAAAAACATTATTATTACCGTCCCTTGAAATATATTGTAGATTTACAACTACAATAAAGTATTTTTTATTTAATTACTACTGAGCAGCAGTATCATCTCCAGCAGCAGTATCATCTCCAGCAGCAGTATCATCTCCAGCAGCAGTATTTTGTGTTCTAAGTTTTTCTATTTCACGAAGTTCTTGTATTTCTTCTAAACGTTTTTTATCAAGAGATCTTTTTCTCTCTTGCTCTGTTTCAAGTATATGCCATGTACCTTCATCATTAATATCTTCTTCCAACTCAACATAGGCTGCCTCATATTCAACTGTAATATCTTTAACATAAGTAATGAAGTTTCCACCAAGAGTGTCTTTTGTTCTATAAAACAAAAGAGAATCAAGTCTTATTGATGGTATAAGACGAGGATACATAGGTTCTCTTTTTAAAGCTCTTTTTTGAGCAGTAGCTATGTAACTTGAATTATCCCAAGTAAGTTCTCTCCAACCACTGAAGTATGTATAGCCCATAGGATATGATGTAACCATTCCATCCTGATTAGCTAGATTTATATAATACATAACAAGAAAATTTCTACCATAAACCCATGAACTAATAGATTTAATAGTCTGAACATTCTGTATTACACCTTTACCAGCTGTAAATTTTTTACCATCATCACCACCATATATTTCGATAGCATAAGGAGGTGTAACCTGTGCATAACTATTCCAATCTTCTAATGGATAATGTGCTCTTATACCCATAACTTTAACAGGGGCATCTCCCCAAAGACCATTATTACCTTTTATACTCTCTGCATTTGTGACATATGAAAGTGTCTGATTTACAATAGTATCAGCTGAACTATTAAGCGACACTAGCCAATTATCTGTATAGAAATCACTAAGTTTTAAAACAGTATTAGTGTCTCCCTCTGGATCTGCCATAGCAGCCTCATCCCCAATAATACTAAAATCAATAAGGGTTTCACTTGTAAGAGCAAAAGATGTTGATGCTATAGCAAGTACAAATGCAAGCATCATGCTTATTTTTTTCATAGATAACACTCCTCGTCATTATTTTTTATTTAAACTTTACTACCATTACATTTATTTAATGTATACCAATTTTTCTGATTTGTCAAGGATTATTAGTAAATTTTATACCAACTTACAAATATTTTGCGCTCATTAACAATAAAGGTATAAACAATATCTAATACTTCGTTTCAAAAGGCAATAAAGCGATATTACGTGATCTCTTTATAGCTTTTGCAAGCACCCTTTGATGCTTAGAACATGAACCATTAAGTCTTTTTGGGATTATCTTCCCACTTTCCTTCATATATCTTCTCAATAATTTCACATCTTTGTAGTCAATAACATCGATGCCATTCTTACAAAAATAACAAACCTTTTTTCTAAAATATCTCTTTTTCTCTCTACCCATACTTCTATTATCATCTGTATTGGGTCTATCTCTTCTTTCAGTATTATATCTTTTTGGCTGTGTATCTTCAGCTGGTGCATTTTCTGCAGGTTTTTTAACTTGACTTTCATTAGTATCCATAAAAATTCTCCGTATATATTTAAATATATTGTTTTTAATTAATGTTTAAAATGGAACATCATCATCATCATCAAATGTATTCATATCGATAGATGATTCAGTTGGCATTTTATTTTGATTCATAGAAGCATTTGTATCAGCTGGTCTACTACTATATTCTGTATTATCTACTGGGACAGCAGAACCAGACTGAGCTCCACCGAGCATCTGCATTTCTTTAAGTATGATTTTTATCTTACTACGATTTGCTCCTGTTTCTTTATCTTGCCATCTCTCTTGACGTAATGTTCCATAGACTGCTATCTGTTTGCCTTTCTTCAAATAAGTATTTATAGTTTCAGCCTGTTTACCAAATGCTGTTATTTCAAAATAGTTGACCTCATCACCTTTGTTTGCCATATAATAATTACTTGCTATAGAAAAAGTAGCAATAGCCATTCCAGATTGAGCGATATATTGCAATTGTGGGTCAGCAGTAAGTCGACCTATTAAAGAAACACTATTCAAATCAGTAGCCATACAAAACCTTCCTTTTTTACTTCATAATAAAATTATCTATGCCCCTAATTAATGGGTCTATACACTACTACTTGTTTCACTAGGATTTTCAATCCTTCTTTTACTTTCTTCTCTCTTAAATTTTTTCGCTCTTTTGATATTGCTTCTATCTATTTTTCTTTTGACCTCATCTAAACGAACGATGATGAATCTAAGAATACTTAGCTCATAACGAAGCTCTTTTTCTATTGTTGCAATAGAAGAAGCCTCATCAAATCTAAAATGATAAAAGAAAAATTTACCCTGCTTTACCTTTTTTATAGGATAAGATAAATCATGCACACCAAAATCTTGATCATCAAAAATTTCTGCTTTATAAGACTCTAATATCGCCTTAGTTTTCTCCCTTGCCTCTGCATGTAAGGCATCGCTTATCTCGCTTATAACGAGAATTTCATATTCTCTCATATTGTGTAACTCCATGGACAAAGCCCTAAATAATTAAATAAAGAGCGAAGTTTAGTAAATTTTTAGTACAAAACAATATATAGTTTTAATCTATAAATGTCAAATTTTTATCAGCAACTTTTGTTTTGCCAGAAAGTTGGCAAAACAATATAAAGAAAGACCATATCAAATAATTAGATAGTATTTGCATAAATAGTTTAATAGCAGTTAATTAATATTTTCTTTTTCTATTATTTTCAAATAAGCATCGGCCCATTTTTTCATACCTGTATTATTAGGATGAAGACCATCTTCTGTGTCACTTAGTATATAAATACCTAATTCTGTTCTTGAAAGAAAATAAAGTTTTTTGACTGTTGGGGCAAGTTTTGTTACTATATCTTCCATCCATTGGATAGGCTATACTAACTAGGACAAAAAATATTCGACCATAATTTAATAAGA
>CAMRBQ010000009.1 GCA_947040495.1 uncultured Spirochaetia bacterium | reverse complement strand
AAGCCATATATCTTAAAAAACTCATCTATTATGGCATTTTTTACAATAGCTTTCTTTTCATTTGGCATTTTATGGCTTATCTCTATTGCAAAAGCATCAATACCTTTTTCTGCCGCATAATATGTAAAGGTTGTAGGCATTGGATGTAGCATGCTTTTAAATTTAAATTGAGTTGGTTCTATCTTTTTATTAATTTTTTTCACAATATCATCTGCTTTACTTTGATATTTTTTCTTATCAAAAACGATAGCATCGCCAAAAAACTCATCTTTACCATTGCCCTCATGCAAGGCTAGAACAAGGTCTATATCATACTCATCAAGCATCTTTGCATATTTATAGGCTACTTTATCTATAGCTGTTTTATTTTGCATATTTTTTTTGAATTGTCTATTTAAATCTATAGAACCAATACCTCGGCTATGATTATTATATGCAGGTGTAAGGGCTATGGGGACGATGGTCAAACTACCTGAAATAATAGGCTCTGAAATACGCATTTTCGCAGCCACCGTAGAATACCTTTCATCACCATGCGGTACAAATATAAAGACATTCACACCCGGATTTTTATGTACAATTCTATGTACTTCTGTCTCATATTTTGTATTTTCAAATAATTTTATTGTAGTGCGAGTAATATCTTTGTTGAGATAACTATCAAATTCTAACATCATTTGAGAGCAAACCCTATCTAAATTACTAATCTCTTTTTGGCTAAGTGAATATGGGACTTCTAATATCGGGCTGATTTTAACTTTATTATAAGGCTCAATAAGGTAATTTATCCCAAATTTAATAGTATTACTAATTTTTAAAGCACTACTTTTAGTATAAAGATGTAAATCACTATCATAAGATGACATAGCGAATGATTTGCTATTCAAAGAATATTTTACATCATTTTTAGAATAGCATTCAACATCTATACTTTTATCCCAATGTCTAGATGCAAAATATATATAGCCCTCATTCAAATAAAAAGCGCCATTTTTGACTACAAGATGACTACGTGGCATAAGTATAACTATTTTATCATCACTTGTAAAAACAATATATGACTCATCAGAGGTCTCTATTTCAAAAAAAGAAGCATCTAAATCAAGAGAAGTGCCAACATCTTTATTTTTCATATCAATAGATACATCGCCATTTTGAGCAATGATTTTATACATAATATTGGTATTAGAATATACGCTTATAATAATAAATAGATTTGCTAATATAACATAAATAAATTTCATCTACATTTATATCGGTATTTACCATAGTATTTTTTATAGTTAAAATATTATAATAAAATTAATTTCCCACATCAACCTTTTTATAGAAATTGCCAAATGCATAATCTGTACCACCAATATGATCGACAAGCCACCTATGAAGATAGATTGATATAGCATTCATATCAATAATTTTTTCCTTGTTATATAGTTTTAACACATCAAATACAACATATAAAAAATCTCTATGTTCAATTATATGATTTTTTTTATCATAATTTACAGCATTCATATATAGTTCTTCTGTTTCAAAGTGTAGTACAACATAATTACTTAAACGTGCAAGAAAACTCTTCAAAAACACATCCCGTTCATTACCTGTTGTGTCTCTATTGCTATAAAGCTCATTGACTAAGTCAAAAAGGAACTTATGCTGCTTATCTATTTCTTCTATTCCAATGGAGTATTTTGGGCCCCATTCCATTATATCAGACATAATTATAACCCCCTAAAAACAAATTTATAGTTAACCCATAAATCACTTATTAACAAAAACTAAGATACACTTAATGCCATATATATACCATTCATCTTTGTTTCATAGTTATCGGCTCTTGAAGGGAATATTATAGGAATATTCGCACCAACAACAATGCCAGCACCCTCAGCCTTTGCCATAAATGTCATAGTCTTTAATAAAGAATTACCAACTTCTATATTAGGGGCTAAGATAATATCGGCATCCCCCGCAACAGGGTCTGTTATACCTTTTGTTATAGCGGCTTCTTTTGAAACAATATTATCTAAAGCAAGCGGACCAGATATTAGACAATTTTTTATTATCCCCTCTTGATTCATCTTTTTAAGATTGGCAGCATCTACAGTCGCTATCATTTTTTCAGATACTTTTTCTTTCGCACAAAGGCATGCTATATGTGGATTATCAAAACCCAATGAATGGGCGACCTTTATGACATTTTCTATTATATTTACTTTAGCCTCTAAGTTTGGCAGAATATTGACCCCGCCATCTGTAACAAAATAAAGTTTATCTTCATCCAACAATGACATCAATGCTATATGAGAAATAAATGCACTAGAACGTAGCCCGCTATCTCTTTTTAATACCGATTTTAACAACACTGACGAATCTATCAAGCCTTTCATAAGCACATTTGAACTGCCGCTTTTTATGGTATCAATAGCCTTTTCTATACAATTTATAGGGTCATTTTCATCTATTACTTCATAATTTTTTATATCATCATCTATAGCCAAAAGTATATCTTTGAGTTTGCTTTTATTACCAATAAGCAATGCATTTGCGACACCCTCTTTTCTAACAGTACTTATAGAAAGCAAGGCATCTTCATCCTCTGCCGCAACCAATGCTATTGTAGGCTTCTCTTTTCGACTACCGATGATTTCACAAAACTTTTCTTTTAGAACAATTGACATAAACAAAAACCCCAATAATTTTATATTAACCAGTACAAGATATATCATTTCTACATTATTTGCTACCAATAGACTCAGTTAATCTTTTTATACTGTGATTGATATTATTCAATGCATTATTTTGTTCTTTTAATTCAGATATATTTTGTGAGAATGTAATGTAATTTTTAATATTTAGTTTATAATTTTCATTATATTTGCTTTTAATATTTTTACTGTTGTCATCATATTTAATTTTTATAGTATGTATTTCATCATCTAAATTTTTTAAGTCTACTCCGCTATATCTATTATTAAGCGAGTCGAAATTCCATTCAATCTTTGAATTTGAACCTAAAGATAAAATATTATATTTTGTTTTCTCATCAAAAATTTTTATTCCCTCATCATTCAAACCATACACCATATTATTACTGCCTTATTTATAAACTCAATTCACATCTTATGTAAATTATTTTGAAATATTACAGCCATTATTATTTTTTGCAAGCAGTATAAAACTATACTAAATGCTCCAAATTCACCCATTATTCATCATAAAAGCCATATAAATGAACAAACAATATACTAAATACTATTCCCCACCACAAGCAAAAATACTACTTATACTTTACAACATGATTAAAAAATATTTTGTATAAAAAAATAAATTGTTGTATACTAAGAATAGTATAATTTATAAAGTTATATATGCTTGGAGTAGTTTATGAAAAACATACGATTAATATTAATCTCTCTTTGTTTATTTAGTCTTACATTAATGGCACAAGGGAAAACTCTTGACGAGCTTCTCGTAGAATATAAAGATAAAGATGGCATTTCTGCTATAAAAGTATTAGTTGATAAAGGTATAAATACTCAAGACAAATATGGATGGACTGCTCTATTCTTTGCCTCTGTGTACAAGTATACCGATATAATTTCATTATTAATAAAAGATGGTGCTGATGTTAATATACAAGATACATATGGCGATACGGCTTTACATTCGGCATCTATTGTAGGCAATACAGATGTAGTAAAAACGCTGCTTGATGCAGGAGCAGAAGTCAACAAACAAGCAAATAATGGCTATACTGCTTTGAGAGATGCATCTGAAGAAGGGCATACAGAAACTGTAAGAGTTTTAATAAAAGCTAATGCTGATATCAATATAAGAGACAGCGATTATTATGGCTATACTGCTTTAATGGCAGCCTCTAAATATGGACATAGAGATATAGTTCGCGATTTAATAAAAGCAAAAGCTGATGTCGATATCGAAGATAATAATAACTATACTGCTTTAATGATAGCATCAGGATATGGACATACAGACATCGTTCAAGATTTAATTAAAGCCAAGGCGAATGTTAATCTACAAGACAAATATGAATGGACTGCTTTAACAGAAGCATTTAGTAGCGGAAATATGGAAATAGTTCAAGATTTAATTAAAGCCAAGGCGAATATTAATATAATAGGTGCTGATGGTAAGACTGCTTTAATATGGTCATCTGAATATGGATATAGAGATGTAGTCAGAGATTTAATAAAAGCTAATGCTGATGTCAATATAAAAGATAATAATGATAAAACTGCTTTAATATGGGCATCAAGATATGGACATACTAAGATAGTAGAATACTTAATAAAAGCTAATGCTGATGTCAATATAAAAGATAATGATGGTAAAACCGCTTTATACTTGGCATCAAGATATGGACATACTAAGATAGTAGCATACTTAATGAAAGCTGCCGCTAATATAAATATACAGGACAATGATGGTGGAACTGCTTTATATTTGGCATCAAGGTATGGACATGTAGATATAGTTCAAACATTAATAAAAGCTACCGCTGATATAAATATAAGAGATATTAATGGCTATACTGCTTTATATATGGCATCTGAAAATGGTTATACCGAAATAGTTCAAAACTTAATAAAAGCCAATGCTGATGTTAATCTAAAAGACAATGAAGGCTATACTGCTTTAACATCTGCGCTTAATGGTGGACATGTAGATATAATTTTATCATTAATAGCAGCAGGGGCTGATGTTAATATACAAGATAGTAATGGCTATACTGCTTTAATATGGGCGTCAAGATATGGCCATACAGATATAGTAAAAGACTTAATAAAAGTTGAGGCGAATGTCAATATACAAGACAATAATGACTCTACTGCTTTGATATTAGCAGCTCAAAATGGCTATACTGAAATAGTTCAAAACTTAATAAAAGCTGGTGCTGATATAAATATAAAAGATAATAATGATAATACGGCATTAGATTTGTCATCTGATAAAAAAATAAAAAAATTACTTGAGAATACTAAATAAATTTTAAGTTTTATAAATATAATTAAAAATATTTTGTATAAAAAATAAATTATTATATACTAGTCTAAGTATAAATTACGAGATAAATTATGAAAAATATAATATTTATAATAATTTCAATTTGTTTATTTAATTTATCATTAGCCGCAAAAGAAAAAACACTTAATACTCTTTTCACAAAATACGAAGGCAAGGATAAAATATCTGAAATAAAATCTTTGCTCAATAAAGATATAAATTCCCAAGATGAATCTGGCAATACTGCTTTATTACTTGCTTCTACTTATAAATATACAGATATAGCAAAACTACTAATATCTAAAGGGGCTCAAGTTAATATACAAAATAATGGTGGCTATACTGCTTTAATGTCGACATCGGGTCATGAAAATACAGAAGTAGTGAAAGCCTTAATTATAGCAGGGGCTCAACTCAATATGCAAAGTAATAGTGGTACTACTGCTTTAATGACCTCTTCTCAAGAAGGAAATATAGCAGCTATGAAACTTCTAATTAAATGGGGAGCAAATATCAATATACAAAATAATGATGGCTCTAATGCTTTAATGAATGCATCTAAAAGAGGGCAAACCAAAGCGGTTAAACTACTAATAAAGGAGAAGTCCCAAATTAATTTACAAGATAATAATTATGGCGAAACGGCTTTGATATTTGTATCTACTTATGGATATACAGATATAGCAAAAGCCTTAATTCAGGCTGGGGCTCTACTCAATATAAAAAGCAAAGGTGGCTATACTGCTTTAATGGCGGCCTCTGCTAATAAGCATGCAAAAATAGTCAAACTACTAATTAATGCAGGGGCTACAGAATAGAAAATTAAAGAAACAAAGTTGTATTTTAAAAAACACTTGAATTATAGAGGAAAAAATTATGTTTGCATTTATTGAAAGTATATTCACCACCATACTTCAATCTACAATTATGATACTATTTGCCATAGGTATGATTATAGTAAATATATTTGCAAGCCCCATGTTTAATAAAGATGCAGATTTAATTCACTCAGCTACTCATGGAGATATTGCTAATGTTGAAAAACTGATTAAAAAAAAAGCAGATGTTAATGCTATAGATAGATGGCAGAATACCCCTTTGATGCTTGCTTCTGAGAATGGTTATATAGAAATTGTAAAACTATTGATAGATGCAGGGGCTGATATAAATAGACAAAATAATAGGTTTGGAGTAAATGCTTTGATGATAGTTTCTCGCAATGGGGATTTAGAAATTGTAAATCTACTTATCGAAAAAGGTGCGGACATTAATATTATTGATAGAGAATATACTGCTTTAATTTATGCTTCCGAGAATGGGCATATAGAAATTGTAAAACTACTTATAGAAAATAATGCCGATATCAGTGCTATAGCTCAAGGACACACTGCTTTAATGGCAGCTTCTGATGCGGGTCATATTGAAATAGTAGAATTACTTCGGGCAGCAGGTACTACTGAATAAATTTTAGTTCTTATATAAATTATAAATATTCTAGCAAACATGTAAAAAATATTATATACTGATAGAAGTATAATTTATGGAGTGGTTTTATGAAAAAAATAATATTAATAATGGTCTCAATTTTTTTATTTAATCTGTTATTAATGGCACAGTGGCAAATACCTAAGGGCGATATTAATGCTCAAGATAATAAAGGGCAAACTGCTTTAATAAGGGCTTCTGCAAATAATGATATAAAAACGGTAAAATTATTAATTGAATCAGGGGCTGACCCAAATATACAAACAACAGAGGGCGGCTCTACTGCTTTAATGTTTGCTTCTAATAAAGGACATACAGAAGTAGTGAAAGCCTTAATAGAATCAGGAGCTTATGTCAACGTACAGAATAATGAAGGTGTTACTGCTTTAATAAGCGCCTCTTTCAACGGGTATACTGAGATTGCCAAAGCCCTAATTAATGCAAGGGCTAATGTTAATATAAAAGATAGTCACGGCAATACTGCTTTAATGCCGGCATCTTTATTTGAGCATACTGATATTATGAAAATACTAATAGCAGTAGGGGCTGATATTAATATAAAAGATAATTCAGGCTGGACTGCTTTAATGCTGGTATCTTATAAAGGGAATACTAAAATTGCGAAAGCCTTAATTGCGGCTGGAGCTGACTTAAATATAAAAGACAAAAATCATGGATACACTGCTTTAATGTGGGCATCTCAAGAAGGGCATACTGAAATTATAAAACTGCTTAAGGATGCTGGAGCAAAAGAATAAGTTTTTATTTTATAAGGCTATATTTTACTAATATATTAGATACTACTTGGTTATACTTTTGAGCAAAATGTCATTATAGTATGTGAGCCGATATGTATAATATTTTAATGTTTTATCAAATGTCGCCATTGTGGGCTTTACAACCAAAGACACGCTTGTTAGAGGGGAAAGCCATAAATATGTATCTATATCAAAATCCTTACCCAAATAACTTAAATATTCTCTATTATGCTTGGTAATCGCCCCATATTCGACATTAACAGTTTCGATTATATTTTTGATATGCGAGGCTGTAACAGGATATTCGATACTAAGGTCATCATATCTATCACCCGAATGCGTTGTAATATCAACCCTATACAATTGGTTTTTTTCAAAAAAGAATATATATACAATCTTAAATTGCGGGTCATAATATTTGAGGGCATCATTGTTTTCTCTTAGCTTTAATGCCCCTATAAACTCTGCATATATCTCATTGCCTATTGTGCTTGCCGATTTTGTAATAAGATTATGTACAGTATTGGTATCTACACCAAACTTTATATTTTTATATCCTTTAAGAGATAGAAAACCATTCATAGAATCAATTGGATAAAGATTAAATGATAGTATAAAAATGATTATAAATATTTTTAAAAACATAATAAAAACTTACTAGCTTAGTATTTAAAATTTTGTATTATTTCTAATACCTCCTTAGGAGTTTCGGCTAATTGTAAAGAATCCATATCGCTTTTATTTATATATCCATGCTTACCCATTGTTGTATCAATCCAGCTAATTAAATCATT
The DNA here is from genome assembly GCA_947040495.1 of uncultured Spirochaetia bacterium. GTDB lineage: Bacteria > Spirochaetota > Brachyspiria > Brachyspirales > Brachyspiraceae > CAMRBQ01. Next base: position 45,015 of record CAMRBQ010000009.1, on the reverse strand, counting down.
ATAAAAATCTTTATTCATAACAATAATAGGTGCTTTTTTTATTATATGTGTTTGCATAAGTGTCACAACCTCAAACATCTCATCCATAGTACCAAAACCACCAGGCATAATAACAAAAGCCTTCGAATATTTTACGAACATAACCTTACGTGCAAAAAAGTATTTAAATTTTATCTCTTCAGTAAGATATTTATTCGTATCCTGTTCAAATGGTAGATTTATACAAAGCCCAACAGACTCAACTTTTGCCTCATGAGCACCTTTATTACCAGCCTCCATAATCCCACCACCACCACCAGTAATAATACCATATCCACTATCACCAAGTAGCTTCGCTATATCATAGGCTAGACTATAATGAGGATTCTCTTCTTTTGTTCTCGCACTACCAAAGATTGTCACCATATTTTTTTTGGACGACATCCTTTCAAAGCCTTCTACAAATTCACCCATAATACGGAATATACGCCATGCCTCATGCTTCTCATCTAAATCATCACAAAAATCACCTCTAGCAATGTTCTTATTTTCCATAAAAAATATTCCCCTTAAATTTCAAATACAAAACTATTGTTACTTAATACCTCATATCTTTTTCGATATAATCACCATCATATAAATCGGCATCATCATCTACAGTAGGGACTTCTATAGGAGGATTAATATCTGTTATTACATCGTCATCTGGAATATAGTTACCTTCATTAGGATCTATAGGTTTAATAACATCAGATATCCTACCCTCTTCTAAAACAAAAATATTTTGACTCAGATTTCCCAAACCATTTATGCCATCGATACCAGGTAAATATTGAACATTCTCAAATAATAGAGATTCATCTAATGTCATTTGTCTTAGTGAACTCTCATCAGTATCGAAAGAATAAAAATCATTTGCCTTTACTTCATCGATACTTACAATACCAGACAAAACAGATACAATTGTACTTTGACCATCAAAACAAACAGAGAAAACTCCACCTTCGCTTTCAATAGTTGTATCTGCTGTTACTATTGTTGTTGATACATCTGGGCTTGCAGCAACAATAATACATCCACTATTTAAGTTTAACAGCCACTGCCCTGATTCTTTATAGTTATTTTCTAAAAGCACCTCTGTATTTTCAAAGAGCTTAAAAGCTGTATTTGAATCGAGAAGCACAGCACCATAAGAGCCTGTACCTGTTGTTTTTATCAAATCATCTTCAAACAAAATATCATTTATATAAAGATTTTTATTTAATGCATTTCTTTCATTAGAAACCCTCATATTCCTAGCCAAAGTTATATAGGCAAAGCTATCATTTCTACCCTCACGTCTTAATTGCTGAGTAAAACTATTTATATCTGCCGCAAAAACATATAACACTATAAAAAATGTTAGAATAAAATATTTCATTGCTACACTCCTTTATGACTGAAGTCTTCATACATACATTCTATATTATCGTACAAGGCAATGTGTTTTTTTATGGGAGTGATATTTATTAGTAGTGATATTAAAGCAATATTTGCTAAAAAGCGAGTTTTATTGCCTTTATAAGCCTATTTTCATCATTAAATGAACCATAATAAGCACATACTATGTTATCTTTATTATGTATTGCCCAAGGGTATCCACAATCTCCACTAGCCATTTTGTCTTCAATGATTATTTCATTTGTCATTATATCGCTTATATTATTTTTAGAATTAATCTTTTCTAGTTTGCTATAATCTATACTACTCATTCTTATACCATAAGGGGCATTTCTATAACCATATATAAATACAAGTTTATTGTCTAAGGCAATAGGGGCAACAGGATAGCCTGATATACCCGTAAGTATAGGCTTTGTAAATGTAGCACCCGCATCATAAGAACATGTTATTGATGTACTAATCTCTGTAGTTTTGCCAATAACATGCGTCCTTATAAATGCAACAAGTATATTTTTTTCTTCTATATAACAGAGTGAAGGCTCGACATACTCTATTTTTTTATTATCATGCTCTATGGTTTGACAAAGCAATGTTTTCTTTTTCCAATTAAGCCCATCTTCACTTTCAACTATATAGCATTGATATTTATTTTTATTTTTATAGGCATAAATAGCGGCAAGTATTTTTCCATTAACAAAACACATACTACCACGTATAGCAAAATGATTTCCACCATCTATGTTCATCAAAGTATGATTTGAAAATGTGCGACCATTGTCCTCGCTCATACAAAGCCCAACTCCATCCAAAGATGCTATAATATCTTTGCTCTCATCATGAATAAAAGTTGTATGCATTTTTTCAAATAAATATTTTTCACATACTGGATGAAATGTATATCGAAAATAGTATGCTAATATTTTATTTTTTGAGATTCTAAAAAAACCCGTATCTTGCTTTGCGGCTTCATCATGAGGGGCTAAATCAAAATTTCTTTTAACATTAAAATATGGATCAAGCTCTAATACTTTTACTTTGCTTAGCGAATGTAGATGTGAATAATTATTTTTTTCTTTTGGGGCATATCGAAATGATAAAAGATAGTTCTCATTTATATCGATGATACTTGGGAATGCAGGATATATATCTTTATTTTTATATACAATTTTTGATTTTTTAATTATCATTTATTTGTAAGCCCCCATAATTTAATATATTCACAATTAATCGGCAATAATAAATATAAATAAAGGTTACAATTTTTTTTATCTATAATAAACTAAAATAGACTAATGATATAAACTCTATAAAAATCGGGGTGAATTATGATATTTAATATAATCGCTGTTGGAATTGGTGGGCTTATTGGTAGTATAATAAGGTATCTACTTATCATCACTATAAAGTTTGATTCTTTCCCATTATCATTAATTATCATCAATGCAACTGGCTCATTTTTGATAGGCATATTGTCTATATTATTAAAAGAAAATTTCATCAATTCATATAATTTATACCTATTTCTAACTGTTGGAATGCTTGGCGGCTTCACCTCATTTTCTACCTTCTCGCTCGAAACTATACTTTTATTTGAAAGTGGAAAGTATATTCTCGCCACTTTACATATAGTGCTTTCTGTCGTTGTATGTATATTAATGACAATGTTTGCTAGATTTATTACCACATATATAATCAATTTAATACAATAAAACATATAAAAAATCTTAATATTTTTGCTAGTATATATTTTACATAGAATTTAAAAATCATATTTTATTTGACTCATTAAAAAAAAACTATATATAGTAAATCAAAGTAATAAATTTATTACAAATATTATATAAGGAGTTTTAATATGAAAAAATTAATCATATTTTTGATGATGGCTCTTGCCATGTTCGCAATCTCTTGTAATACAGACCCAGCTGAAGATGCTACAGACTCAGAGAACACTACTCTAGCTGAAAAAGCAGGTACTTATAACGGTATCGTTTTTGCTGATGAGCCAGACTTAAAGGGAAATGCTAAAGCTGTTATAGCAGATGATGGTAAAGCAATTACTTTTGACCTACTTGATGCCACCACGATACTTGACACTTCAGCAGATGCTGAAAAAAAAGGTACAACTTATGGTCCATATACAATAACAGGAGGACCATCGACAGTTGTAATCGACTTTATATTTATAGACGAGACTAGTGCTACAGTGAATATTTCTATTAGTGATGGTGTAACTGCGACCTCTTCTTCAGTTTTTACTAAAAGCTAATTAAAAAATAAGGCTTATAGATATAGTTTATCAATAAATTTTGTTTTATAAAAAATCCTAGAGAAAAGTTGTTTAACACTTCTTTTCTTTAGGATTTTTTTGTTTAGATAGATATCTTTATAATGTGCAACTTAAACCCGCCGCAGCGGTTGAAAATTAGAGATTTATGTAGTATTATTTGTATCTCATGATAATAACTAATATTGTTCAAAAAAATAGAACTATCGTAATTTACTTAGATAATGGCGAAAAAATTAGATGCCCTAGCCATATGTTTTATAATGTAGAAATATATGAAGGCATGGAAGTTGAGCCATACGATGTAAAGTCGCTAATCAAAACAGCTGCCAAAGAAAATATAAGCAATAAAGCAATGGAACTACTAGGCACCGCATTTCTAAGCAAACATCAACTTGTACTAAAACTTAGAAAAAGGAAATATTCAGAAAAGCTAATAAAACATGCTGTACATTTTTGTAAAGAATATGATTTATTAGATGATAAAAGATTTGCAAAAATTGCTTTGCGTTCTATGATATTAAAAAATAAAAGCAGGCGTTCTATTTCTAGATATATGAAGAAAGCGGGCGTCAATGATAGAATAATAGAGAAGATGATATATAAAATATCTGATAGAAGGGAAATTATATCATTAAAAAGGCAGATGATAAAATATTATCCGCTATGTGAATCGAAAAAATCCCCAGAGAAATCGCTTTTACAATATTTACTCGGCAAGGGTTTTACATATGACATGGCAGGTCATAGAGCAAAAAAGTATTGTAAAAAAATGAAAAATTTAGATAAAAATTAGAAATATAAAATAAATAATATAAGTTTATGGAGAATATAGATAAGATGAAACATGTTGAGCTAAGGCAGAAATTTTTTGACTATTTTAAAAGCAGAGGGCATGAAATAGTAGCCTCATCACCATTAGTGCCAATTGATGACCCTACCCTTTTATTTACAACGGCAGGGATGGTTCAGTTTAAGCCATTATATGCGGGGATAAAAGAGGCTAATTATAAAAGAGCCGCTTCAATACAAAAATGTTTTAGATTGTCTGATTTAGAGCAAATTGGAAAAACACTGCGTCATCATACATTTTTTGAGATGTTTGGTAACTTTGCTTTTATGGGCGACTATTTCAAAAAAGAGGCTATTGAATTTGCTTGGGAATTTTCTACCAGCATTATTGGACTACCCAAAGATAAAATATATATATCAGTATTTGAAAGCGATGACGATGCATTTGAATTATGGCATAAACATATTGGAATAGATAAAAGTCATATTGTTCGACTTGGCAAGGCTGATAACTTTTGGGGACCTGCTGGTGATAGTGGTGCTTGTGGGCCATGTTCAGAGCTTTATATTGACATGGGGCAAGATAAAGGCTGCGAAAAAGATGATTGTTTTGTCGGTTGCGATTGCGAAAGATACCTCGAATTTTGGAATCTAGTATTTAATGAATTTTTTCAAGATACAGATGGCATACAAACCCCGCTGCCAAATGTTGGTATTGATACAGGCATGGGGCTTGAAAGGCTTCTATATATTACGCAAGGGGTAGAAAGTAATTATCAAACAGATGTAATGAAGCCTATAGTTTCTTCTATATCTAATACGCTTAATGTAAAATATGAAGGCAAAAATAAAGAGCATATAAATTTAATAGCAGACCATTTACGTGCATTAGTCTTTGTAATAAGCGAAAATATTAATCCGTCAAATGAAGGGCGTGGCTATGTGCTTAAAAGGCTTTTACGCAATGCATTAAAAACAGCAAGCGACATTGGCATGAAAGAGCCATTTCTACATTCGATAACAGATAGCGTGGTCAATACATATTCTCCTATATATGATTATCTAAAAAAAGAAGAGAGTAATGTTAAAGATATTTTGCTTTTGGAAGAAAAAAAATTTTATCAGACTGTGCTTTCAGGGCTTAGCAAACTTGATGATATAATAAATGAAAAGAAAGAAGATTCATTAAATACTATAAGCGGGCAAGAGGCATTTATATTATTTGATACATTTGGACTACCACTAGATATAACAATTGAAGAGGCAAAAAAGAAAGGCTTTGATATTGATAAAAATGGCTTTGATAAAGAAATGGAAAAGCAAAGGATAAGAAGCCGAGGTATCGATGAAAATAAAAAAGATAAATATAATTTTATAGAAAATATTAAAACAGAATATATAGGCGAAGATTATAAAAAAATATCTAATGGAATAGAAGCAAATATTATAGCAATATATGAAGACGAAAAAAGTATTGATAGAACAAATAAAAAAGAGGCTATCATAATAACAGATGCAACAATATTCTATGCAGAGATGGGTGGGCAAGTTGGCGATATTGGACTTATAGAAACTGCCAATTCTCAAGCAAAAGTTCTCGATACAAAAAAGAAAAATGCTACTATTATACATATAGTAGAAATAGTTAAAGGTGAGTTTTCAAAAAATGAAAAAGTGTCGCTCAAAATTGATATAGACAGGCATAATGCTATACGAAAAAATCATACAGCAACCCATACACTACAGCGTGTTCTAATAAATAAATTGGGAAGCCATATAAAGCAAGCAGGCAGTTTTGTGAGTGAAAAATATTTGCGTTTTGATTTTACACACTTCAAAGCTATCGAAGAGAGTGAACTCATAAACATAGAGGCATCTGTCAATGAATCGATTGCCAAAAACTATAAAGTAAATATAGCACATATGAATAAAAATGATGCGATAAAGCATGGTGCTCTTGCCCTATTTGATGAAAAATATGGCGAAAATGTTCGTGTATTAACTATTGGCGAAAATGCATATGAAGATGGAAACTTTTCATGCGAATTATGCGGTGGCTCTCATGTTGATACATTGTCGGATATAGGATATTTTCATATTGTAAGTGAAAGTTCTATAGCAAGCGGCGTTAGACGTATCGAGGCAATCACAGGCTTAAATGCTGCGATAAAAGCAAGTGAGGCATTATATATAAATAAATCTATAATAAAAAACATGTCTTTAAATGCCCCCACTGATATAAAACCTCGAATAGGAAAATTCAATGCTGATATAAAAAATCTACAAAAAGAGATTAAAGAACTTAAAAGCGGTAGCAATGCCAATATAAACTTCCTTGATAAATTTGAAAAAATCAATGATATAATATACTATGAACTATATTTTGATGAAGACATGGCAACAGTACGTGGCTATCTTGATATAATAAAAGAGCGTGTGAAAGACCATGTTGCTATAGCGATATCATCTTTCAAAGGCACAAACTCAGTATTCGTACAGGCGAATGGCAATGCCTTGACGAAAAATATTTCTGCTGTTGATATATTAAAAAGTATACAAGCAAAGGCTCAAGGGCGTGGCGGTGGAAAACAAACATTTGCTCAAGGTTCTATCGAAGATATAGAGGCCGCAAAAAAAGTTATAGAGGATATTAAAAATAATATTTAGGATAGTCGTAGATTTATGAAAAGAACAAAACTGTTTATTTTGCTTATATCTTTTTTAACTATAGTAAGTATTTCTTGCTCTCAAAAAAGATATACAATGCGTAAATTATCTGATGTAAATAATGCCGAAGCAATTATTAAAAAAAATCCAAATCATAAAGCAACTATAGAAAAACTTTTGGATGCAGTAGAACATGGAAATAATAGTGTACGTGCTGAGGCATTATGGGTGCTTGGCGAATCTAGGATTCCAGAAGGATATGAATTTTTTCTTAAATATGCAAATGATGACCCTGATTTTAATGTTCGCATTATGGCAATAAGAGGCATTATGAAAATGGAATTGAATAATGATGCATCTATAGAAAAAATAAGAATAGCCATAAACGATACCTCTTTGCCTGTACAGATAGAAGCATTAAAAGTCGCAGGGGTATTAAAAGATGAGCGTCTACTTGACACAATATTAAATAGCCTATCATCAAAAAACAGATGGGTTAGAATGGCATCTATAAAATCTTTAAAAGATTATGATAATGCAAAGGTAAATAGAGTGCTCTCAAAGCTAAAAAGTATAGATAGAGATAAATCTATAGCAGACACAGCAGAACAAGTAATGGAATACCGAAAAAGTATAGGGCTCGCATAAAATATTTTTATAAGGAAAATACTTTGTTTAAGAAATTATTTATTATTATAATACTTGTCATTATTTCTGTATTTATATTATATTCGCAAAATAAAAATTATATCAAAATGTCTGATATAAGTAGAAAACGTACTGTTGCATTAGCATCTTTTATGGTAAAAAGAGATATGGTCAATAGCAAATATGACAAAGTAAAATACCTTAATACAGAGGTATATTCTGAGTATATGGTAAATAGTTTTATTAGTAATTTTAATAATACAAATTCATTTATGACGATTGTTCCATTAGAAGATGTTTTACCAAAAACATTATTCAATAGCCTACCTATGGGTTTTCCACTAGATAGTGAATATATAGCACCTTTAGGTTATATATCGACAAACAATGTCCCCGATGATGTACTTAAAGCATTAGAGGGTAAAGTTGATTCTATTATGTTTGCCAATGCTTCACTCTCATTTTGGTCTCAAAGAGTATTTATAGATTTTTCTATATATGATTTAAATAGAGAACTTGTTTGGAAGGATAAATTTGATGGGCAGTCAAAACATATAATAGGAGATACAAGTATAACTCCAAAAACTGGCTATGCTGTAATATTAGAAGATGTTATGAATGAACAAAGAAAGCATGAAAATGAATTATATATAATTATTACAGAATCTATAAGTAATAGTATTAATAATATGGCGATGAAATTTCCTATGATTTTTGACACAAATGATTACTTTCAAATGCGTAAGACATTTAGCCTTACAAATAATAACTATGCAAAAGAGGCGGAATTAATAAAATGAGAAAACAAAAAATAGAACTTAAATTTACAGATACAAGCGATGTACATTTTAAAGCACCATTATATTGTTATATGTTAAAAGTTGATGATGAAACATATAATGTTTGGAATGAAAAACTTTCAATAAAAGGCAATGCCTCCTCTTTACAAGAAGCTTGTGAAATAATCAAAGATATATTTTTAGACCTCGCTCGGGATATTGAACATAAATCAAAACATGCAGCATTAAGTCAAAGAGAAAGAGAAAAACTAGAAGTTATACGCTCTATTTGTTCATTATGACAAAGCAAATAGTAAACATTAAAAATAAATATAATGATGACAAAATAGAAATTGTATTTTGGAGACAGCAGGCCTGTGATTAAAAGGAAAAAACAACGCTTAAAATACAAAGTTCAAGAGATAAAATTATTTGATTTTTTTCATTTAAATAAGCTACCTATAATCGTTGCCTCTCTTCTATTTATATTATTTTTCTTTTTTATAAATAATAAAAGAATGTCAGAAGAGTATTCCATAGTAAATGTATGGATAAAAGAAGCAGGGCAATATGGCGAACCTTATAGCGACCCTATCGTAAAAATAGAAGGTCAATTTCTACTAGATTTTTTCACATTAAATGGACAATTTATCCACTATTTTGATAACAATGGTTTTAGCTTATCATATAAAAGTCTCGCAAATAATGAAATAGCCTCTGTCAATAAAGATAACTATATAGTATATAAAAGATTTGGGCTAGATATGAGTGCATTTGATAAGTTTGGGAGAAGCCTTTGGAAAACTAATACATCATCATACCCTGAGGTTGCAAGCTATGCAAATGTTATATCACTACATTCGAGTGAAAATTCCTCATTCACATTAATAGACTGGAATCATAATATGCTTACCGATGGTAGTAAAAGATATGGTGAGTATATTACAGATAGTGCCTTTTCAAAAGAAACGGGCGACTATGTCGTTGGCTATATCAATGGCAATATTATTATGTATTATAGAACAGGCAAACTCGGATTTCAAGTCATACCAATAATTAGTGAAATAAATGTATCTAAGGCTGTTTCTATTACAGAAAGAGGGAGTTTTATTGCCTCAGTTACAGGGATAAAAAATGAGTATCTATCTGTATATAATGCTACAGGTAATTTAATATGGCATATCAATACAATGGGCGATGCTAGAAAAAATGTATACTTGGGTATTAGTGAATTTTCTATGAGTGTTAGCATGCTTCACGAAGAAGAAAAGAAAATAAATATATATAATCTTGCAAATGGGGCATTGAAAGGCTATATTGATTTAGAAAAGTATAATCTTGGTGATATTAAATATATGAAATTTGATTCATCTAAAAATGTAGTTTTCTTTTCAGTATCGAGCATAGATAAAAGTATTTTGATTTTATATGACATAAAAAACAATCAGATACTTTGGCAAAAAATGTTTGACGAACAAATATATAATATTTCTATTTCAACAAAAGATAATGAATATTTAATTATAACAAAAAATTATATATATGCATTTAAAAGGATAAAAATATGAAATACATTATAAGCTTTTTGGTTATAATTTTATTATCTGTAATAAACTCTTATGCAGTATATAGCCCCTTAAAAACAGAAAACCCAAGGATTACAAGCAGCTTCGGTGAATTTCGCAGCGACCACTTTCATAATGGAATAGATATAGGTGGTAATTTACTTGAAATATACCCAATAGATAGTGGAGAACTTATTTATTATTTTGATGAAGTAGATGATCCGACAAGAAGAGTATATGGTGTTGGCAATGTTGCTGTCATTGAACATACAAACCAAACTAGAAGTTATTATTATCATACTGAAAAAAATAGCTTAAATAAAAAAGTAAAATCCGTAACAACTAATGATATAATAGCACTTACAGGCAATAGTGGTAGAAGTGGTGGTGCACATTTACATCTAACTGTTGAAGACATGTCTCAAAATAAAGTTATAAATCCACTTTATACAGTCCCTGCATTTAAAGATGATAGACCACCTATGATATGGGGTATATATCTAAGAACAGAACCAGCCCTTATACATATACGTGAAGGAATGTCAATAAGGTACAGCGGGGAGATTAAAATATTTGTCAAAGCCAATGATTTCACAGGAAATATTCCACTTGGTCTAAAAAATGTAAAAATCTATATGAATGATAAACTTATGAGAGAATATGATTTTGAAGAGCTCATAATAAAAGACAATGTATATTATGTCAAGCCCGAATATACTTTTGAAGAGGTGTATGGTGTAGACTCACACTTTTATCGAGGTGGGGTGTTCTCGCCATCAAGAGGGCAGCAATATAAGTTTACAGCAGAGATAACCGATTTTGGTGGACATACTGTAACATTAACAAGAAGGGTGAACTTTTCATAATATAAAAAAACTTAAGATTATTAATTATATTATTATTATAACTAGTTTTAGTTGCACATTATAATGCATTACAAAGTGCAACTAAATATATTGATATTTTAAATTACATTACAATATACAACTTAAGCCTACGCAATAGCAGTAGCTATTTAAAAAATAAGTCGATATACTTACCAACAAATATAATTAATATTATTAATGGAAGAATGAATGATATATAAAACTTTGCAATAGTAGGAAACTTTACACCCGCCCCACTATTAACTTCTGAAATAAAACTCTTCCATCCCCAACCCCTTTGCCTAGTACAAAATAATAATATAACAACACCACCAATAGGCATGATATTATTGCTTACTATAAAGTCGAGCAAATCTAAAACTACAGTCCCCTCTCCAAGTGGATTGAAATTTTTTAATGCACTAAAACCTAGTATTGTAGGGATGCTTATCGCAAAAAGTACAACAGCTATTATCGCAGAAATACGCTTTCTTTTTACATGATATTCATCCATAAAGAATGCAAATATATTTTCTATAACACCTATTACAGTAGACAATGCCGCAAATGATAAGAACATAAAAAACAGCGAACCCCATAATCTACTCATAGGCATAAAATTAAATATATTAGGTAAAGTTACAAAAGCAAGCCCCGCACCTTGCCCCGGATTTACATTGAATGCAAAACTAGCAGGAAATATTATAAGCCCCGCAAGCAAAGCAATAAATGTATCTAATATAACAATAACAATAGCCTCTCCTGTTAGTCTATTTTTTTTATCTATATAACTACCAAATATAGCCATATTACCCATACCAATACTTAGAGTAAAAAATGCCTGCCCTAATGCTGCATATGTAACATTTGCAAAATGACTTATACCACTTCCAAAAAACTTTTTAAAATCTGGTACTAGATAAAACTTTATCCCCTCAATAGCCCCATCTAATGTAACAGAGCGTACAACCAAAATAATAAGAATAGCAAAAAGAGCGCTCATCATAATTTTATTTGACTTTTCCACACCATTCTCAAGCCCAATAGCACATATGATAGAACAAACAATAATTACAATAGCAGTCCACAAAATAAGCCTTGGTTGATTTTCTAAAGTTGCTCCAAAATATGCCCCGACAGCCTCAGTACTAAGCCCTTCAAGATTGCCCATTAACATATCAAAAAAATAAGCCAAACACCATCCCGCAACTACAGTATAAAATGCAAGTAACAAAAAATTACCCAATATCTGAACATAGCCAGCATAATGCCATTTTTGAGTTGGCTTTTCTAATACCTTATATGAACTAACAAGATTTTTTTGACCACCCCTTCCTATCGCAAATTCCATTATAATTATAGGTAGCCCAAGCATAAAAAGAAATATAATATACATAAGAACAAAAATTGCGCCGCCATATTGTCCTGTAATATATGGGAAACGCCAAATATTACCCATACCAATCGCACATCCTAATGATACAAGTATAAAGCCCACTCTACCCGAAAGCCTTTCTCTAGTTTTCATCAATAATCTCCATAAAATCAAAATATCATTATCATCAAGCCTTAAAATATAAAAAAATTGGGCTATATTATAAAAATAATACAACCCAATTTATTTTGTACCTATTCAAAGTGGCAATTAGCCCTCTACAATAGCGTCGTTAGGACAAACAGATGTACAAGCTGTACAATCTGTACATGTGTCAGCATCTATTACATAGATATCACCCTCAGCAATTGCTTCAACAGGACATTCGCTTATACAAGCGCCACAAGCGATACAATCATCTGTTATTTTATGTGCCATAAATAGTCTCCTAATAAAAAATTGATAACAGGAAATTCCTATTATTTGTGGATTATACTATACCATATAAAAAAGTCTAGTATAAATTTATATAAAAAACACTATAAAAATAGCCTGCTTATTATCAAATAATTAGGCTTGTTTTTTCATCTTTAGCAAAACATTTGGCATTATAAATATAAGAGCCACAAGAGAAACTAAAGCAACTAACAAAGAAATAAAAACATTTAATGTAATACCTGCGACAATTATACCAATAAATGAAGCGATAGCCACAGTGACAGCATAAGGCATCTGTGTCGCCACATGTTCAAGCAATGGGCAATTACTACCAGTCGATGAAAGTATAGTTGTATCGCTTATAGGAGAACAATGGTCACCAAATATAGCACCACTCATCAATGCACCAATAGTTATAAATAAAATATTTAGACTCTCTGCTCCAACATAGCCAGCAGCCGCAGCCAAAGATGTAGCGATTGGCATAGTTATAGGAATCATTATACCAAATGTCCCCCAGCTAGTCCCAGTTGAAAATGCTATAAGACATGAAAGCAAATACATAATGGCAGGCAATATCCATAAAGGAAAACCACCACCACTCACAGATTCGGATAAAAATAATGCAAGACCAAGCCCATTATCCTCTGGGGTAGAACGAATGACATTACCTATAGTCCAAGCGAGAGATAGTACAATTAAAGCTGGCACCATCGATTTTATACCATCCATAATCGCATCACCTGCAGATCTAATTGTAAGTAAGCGTCTTAGCAGATAATATAAATAAGAAATAAATAAAGAAACTATAGCCCCATAAAATAAAGCCTTTGAAGCATCAGTTTTTATAAATGAATCTCTAATGCTTAAACTCGCCATAGCTTGAAAAAAACTATTAATATTTGGGTCATCGCCCATTATAGTAAGCCATGTCGTAATTGGAAAAAATGATATACATACAACTATAAGTATTAAAAGAGATATTATCATGTCATACCATCTAGCATTTGGATTAGACACACTCTCCATATTGCCAGGACAAGCACCATAAAGCTCTTCATCAAAAAGTTTACCTTCACTTGCTTTCTTTTCACTTTTTGCCATAGGCCCATAATCCTTTAATCCCATAGCAAATAAAAACACAAAAAGCAAAGCCAAAAGGGCATATGTATTATAAGGAATAACTTTTAAGAAAAATACAAATTCACTCATACCTAAATCACTAAACCCTTGCGAATCTCTAATATAACTCATAACTGTAACTACCCAAGTCGATATTGGTGCAATTATACATACAGGAGCTGCTGTAGAGTCTAAAATATATGCGAGTTTTGCACGTGAAATACGCTTCTCATCTGTAGCAGGACGCATAACTGTACCAACAGAAAGCGAATTAAAATAATCATCTATAAATATAAGTAGTCCAAAAACCCATGTAAAAAGCATAACACTTCTTTTAGTTTTTAAGAATCTACTCGCCCAAATACCAAAGGCACGTGTAGCTCCAGTTTGTGCGAACATCCCAACAAATGCCCCCATCAAAGCACAAAATAATAGTATCCTTATATTCCAAGAATCGCCTACCATATCTGCTAATTTATCTGTTAATATTGTAAGAGCATAAAATGGATTGCCATGTGCCACAATAAGTGTACCCGACAATATACCAGAAAATAATGAAAATATAACATCTTTCGTTATAAGAGCGAGAGCGATAGCTAACAGTGGAGGGATAATTCCCCAGATTCCAAAATGTTCCATAAAAAATATTCCCCTAAATTTATTTACATGACTTATTTTTATATCGAATTATAATAATAAAATATATTTTTGTCAAAATTTAATGGAATATATTTATAATCTTTTGATATGATATTGACATATCAAAATAGTTTACTTATTATCGGGGTATACATAGCTATCATTATATTTAGTTGACATGCTTTTTAGTTTTGCCAAAACCTCTTCTGCTTGCCCCTTTGTATCATATCTACCTATTTTTAGTTTATACATAGCAGAGCCATCTCTACTAACACCATCTACAACAAAAGCCTTATTAAAATTTTTGCCCCTCAAATAATCCCTTTCGATATTTGCAGACTTTTCACTATTTGCAACAGCCACCTGTATAAAGTATACAAAGTTATCTTTAGAATATTGACTATTGCTAGGCTTTGGTTTTTCTATAGTTTTTGCTACAGAAGGCTTTGGTAAATTATTATAATTTTTAGGGCTTGGAAATGTACTCAATGATGTACTTTTTTCACCATCTATATATGAAGCAGGTTCTGATATAAGATAATTATCTAACATATCCTCTGCATCTTTTTTTTCTTTTCTGCTATCCAAAATATTGCCCATATCATCCAAATCTTTACTTAACATATCATCGACATCAAGCATATCGGCACCAGCACTTAATAGAGCAGAATTATCAGTAGGATTTTCACTCAACAAACTCATATCTACTATATCTGTTTTTGTAGAAGGCTGTTTAATTATACCACCAGAATTATTTGCGCTAAAATTATCTATATTTGCAACAACATTTTCGTTCGCTCTAAATAAAACATCTGTATTAGAACTAACTACATTATTAATATTTTTTTTAATGCCAAATTGAAAACCTAAAATAAACATAATAAGTATCAACGATGATAATATACCAAGTAAAATACCCATACGTGAAGGTGTTAGATTTATAACATACATAGATTGTAATCTTTTTTCTTTTTTTGTTTGAGCATACTCTTCTTCATCATCCATATCAAACTCTGATTCTGTATCTATATTTATATCTTTATCAAAATAGATATCGCTATCATTTGGACCTGAAAAAGGGCTATCGCTATCATCATAACTCTTTTTATTTATATTATTTATTACTTTATCAAATCGCTCAGAATCCATATTATCTTCATATCTATTTTTATTACCTAACATATATATCTCCACTCTACTTATAGTTTATCTAATAATTTCACAAACAAACTTTCTATATAACACTATATCGGATTAAACTTTTATAATTTTTACTTAAATGAACATTAATAGAAAATAAAAAATTATTTGAAATATTGTCTTATTAGATGTAACATATCTATCTAAAATAAAAAACTAGGGTAATAATAAAATGACACAACGCGAATATGCTTTAAATAACCAAATAAGTGAAGAGATGAAGATAGTTGCCAAAGATGAATATATGAATGAAAATACAGTTGTTGAGAGATTAAAAAAAGGGACTATAGCTATAGTAAAAAATAAAAATAGAAAAATAAAAGCTCTTGCTGTTGGCGAGGGGCTATCTACAAAAATAAATGCTAATCTAGGCACTTCTCCTAATGCTTCAAATATTGACTTTGAACTTGAAAAAATGGAAGTAGCATTAAAGTATGGTGCTGACGCAATAATGGATTTATCAACTGGTGGCAATATTGTTGAGATACGAAGACAGCTGCTTGATAAATGTAGCGTTGCTTTAGGGACTGTTCCATTATATGAGGCAGGACATGAGGCTATAAAAAAAGGCAAGAAAATGCATGAGCTTAGTGTAGAAGAAATTCTTGATATAATAAAACGCCAAGCTATTGAAGGTGTAGATTTTATGACGCTTCATGCAGGGCTTACATCAGCTACATTAAAAAGATATAACCATACAGAAAGACTCGCAGGATGTGTTTCTCGTGGCGGTGCAATAATGTTAGAATGGATGCATACAAACAATAAGCAAAATCCTTTCTTTGAACATTTTGATGATATACTCGATGTACTAAGAGAATATGATGTTACTATATCTCTTGGCGATGGCATGCGTCCGGGATGTTTAGCCGACTCTACAGACAGACTTCAGATTGATGAGCTTATCACTCTTGGCGAACTTACAGAACGTGCTTGGGCTAAGGGAGTGCAAGTCATGATTGAAGGACCGGGGCATATACCATTTAATGAAATTGAAACCAACATGATAATAGAAAAAAAATTATGTAAAAATGCACCTTTCTATGTATTAGGTCCGCTTGTAACAGATATTGCTCCGGGCTATGACCATATCACTGGGGCAATTGGGGCTACCCTTGCTGCCACTACTGGTGCAGATTTTTTATGCTATGTTACCCCCGCAGAACATCTTAGACTACCTACACTTTCAGATGTCAAAGAGGGAGTCATCGCATTTAAAATAGCAGCCCATGCAGCAGATATTGCAACAGGCTATACAAATGCAATAGAGCGGGACCATAAAATGAGTGCATTTAGAAAAGCCCTTGATTGGAAAGGACAATTTGAAACAGCATTGGATAAAGAAAAATGTCTCGAATATAGAAAAGATACACCAGATGATGTAGAATGTTGTACCATGTGCGGTGAATTTTGTTCTATGAAAAGAGATAGCGATACTATAAAAAAATAGCCCATGCATTGGAGTTTGTTCATTTAAATTTTATCATAATTTAATGCATTAATAATCTGCTATTTATTAGAATATGCAACTTACCTCTACAGTCAATGACATCATATATTAAAAAAATATTATGAATAAAGAGAAGTAAAAATTATGGAAAGCGATAAACAAAAAAATAAAAATAAAATATTAATACCAACTTCCAAAATAAAAGAATCGGTAAAATGTGAAAATACAAAAGATGCATATAAAATATTCAAGCATATTCTAAGATATGAAAAATACGAATTAAAAAGCCAAGAGCATTTTTGGATTATGGGAATAGATTCTGAAGAATATGTAGTTTGTATTTATATCGCAGCCATTGGGGCTAACAACAGGCAAATAATTGACCCCGTAGATATGTTTGCAACAGCTATAAATCATAACTCAAAAAAAATTGTATTAGCACATAATCACCCTGATGTTAATGAGTCACCTTATTTGAGTAATGCCGATTTTGATTTAACCAATAGGCTTTATCATGCTTGCTTGCCATTTGGGATTGAGATAATAGACCATTTAATTTTGGCAGATGACACATATTATAGTTTAGACGAAAATGAATATATGAATTTAATTCACACTGATTGGATGTATAAAACATATCAAGAAATTAAACCGAGAATAGATAGAGAGAGAAAATATTATGGCAATGACAAGAGGGCTGAGGGTAAAGAAGAGGGAT
The DNA here is from genome assembly GCA_947040495.1 of uncultured Spirochaetia bacterium. Lineage (GTDB taxonomy): Bacteria > Spirochaetota > Brachyspiria > Brachyspirales > Brachyspiraceae > CAMRBQ01. The sequence goes on along the minus strand of CAMRBQ010000009.1, from coordinate 27,047 downwards.
TAAAGCAAGGCAAAATAGCTATAGTAAAGAGTATGTTAAAAAACAATGAAGATATATCTAAAATTATAAAGTATACTGGATTAAGCAAAGAAGAAATAGAGAATATAATTAAATAATATATTTGCTAATTATTATATTTTAATATTTAAATTGAATATTAAATCAGATATAAATGCTACAGCACCTATTAATGGGGCATCACCCAAAAATTTAGAGCGTATAATATCAATATTTCTATACTTTGAATATAAAATAGAACTTGAAACATGACGAATTAGCATTTTTTCTAAAATATCCCCATCTAAATTTGAATCGTAACCTGTTATAATGCAGGAAATATCGAGCATATTCAGTACATCTACTAAGGCATAGGATATATATTTACAAAAATCATCTAATATATGTATGGCAAAATAATCATTAGAATTCGCAGCATCTATTATTTCTATCCATGTAAATTTTCTATCTTCATTTAATATAGAACTACTATAAATATGCCTTAACTCAGAAATATTTTCATTCATTCTTTCAATATTTGCGTACAATTCAAGACAACCAGTATTACCACAAATACATTTAGGACCAGAAAAATTAATAGATGTATGACCAATTTCACCACTTTGACCAATCTCTCCACCATACAACTGCCCTTCCAATATGAAGCCCGCACCAATACCATTCATTATATGAAGATAAACAAAATTATTATAATTATTCCCTATACCATATAATTTTTCAGCCAAAGCCGCAGCATTAGCATCATTAATAAGGAATGTTGGTATAGATGTCCCCTCCTCCATCATTTTAGTTATTTCAACATTTTCGATATTATAAAAAAATGGCGGATTAAGTATTATACCAGCCTTACTATTTACAGGACCTATTGATGAAATACCTATAGCTATAATATCTTTATTTGTTTTATTTTTAATCTGAAAAAAAGCATTTATAAGTATATCATATAATTCTTTTTCTGTTATTTCATTTTCATATTTATAAACAACCTTATCATATATTTTACCACTAATATCTGAAATTATCACCTCACATAATCCACGCTTTATAAGCATACCACAAATACAAGGAGACTTTTCTGATATTGAAAGCATTATAGGTGGACGACCAAATATATAGCCATTCTCTTCGCTCACTGTCCCGCCATTTGTATATGACTCTTTTTCTTCTATCATATTTTCTCTAATAAGTTCTGATACAATATTACTTATACCCATCTTACTAAGACCAGTTAATCTAGAAATATCAACTCGTGATATATTTTTATTTATAGCTATAAGTTTAAGTATTAAAGCACGATTTTTATCTTTTATACCTTTAATATTATTGCCTAATTTTTCACTCATTATATAACCTTATCTTACTCTTAATATAATATAATTATACATCATATTATAAACTAAATCCCTTTACTTAATAAACAAAACTTACTAATAGCAATAATAATAAGTTATAACTGCTTAAAAAACAATATAAAATACATATTCTAAGAAATAAAAACCTTTTTTAATTTACTTAGTAAACAGTATTGACTTTATCTATTTTATTTACTATACTGAATAAGAACATTCATGTTAATAAGGAAAATATAAATGCTATACTTGGGTATCGATATAGGCGGTACGAAATGCGCTATCGTTGTCGGCGATGAAAAATGCAATATAATTGAACGTGCTACATTTAAAACTGGCAGAGATACAGAACCTCAAATTATCATAGATAAAATAATAGAACTGTCAAAAGAATTAAAAACCAAACATGGGCAAGATAACTTTATCTCTATTGGTATAAGCTGTGGTGGACCATTAGATAGTAGACTTGGAATAATCATGAGCCCCCCAAACCTCCCCCTATGGGATAATATAGAGATAGTAAATATACTTGAAAAAAGACTTGGCTTAAAAACATATATACAAAATGATGCCAATGCCTGTGCTTTAGCCGAATGGAAATTTGGTAGTGGCAAGGGTACTAGTAATATGGTATTTCTTACATTTGGAACAGGGCTTGGGGCGGGCTTAATATTAAATGGAAAATTGTATGAAGGTACAAATGGAATGGCAGGCGAAGTTGGTCATATTAGGCTTACAGATAATGGTCCTATAGGCTTTAATAAGGAAGGCTCATTTGAAGGATATTGTAGTGGCGGTGGAATAAAAAATCTTTCACAAATAGTCATAAAAGAAAAATGGAATAATAATCAAAGTGTTTCATTTTGTAAAGATGAAAATGATTTTGAAAAACTTACAGCAAAGTATGTTTTTCAGCAAGCAAAAGATGGCGATAGTATTGCAAAAGAGATAGTAGATATATGTGCTATCAATCTTGGCAAAGGGCTTTCTATTATAATTGATATGCTAAACCCAGAATGCATTGTCATAGGGAGTATATATACAAGGGATGAGCCTCTTCTTAGAGATAAGGCAATTGAAATAATAAAGCAAGAAGCCATAAGTCAATCGGCTCAAGTATGTAGCATAAAGCCTGCTAGTTTGGATGAAAAAATAGGTGACTATGCCTGTTTGTCTGTTGCTATAAATAATATGTAATTTTAAAATTTTAATTTGATATAAACAAAGGACATAAGCAAATGAAAAAAATAAACATAAGCGGAAATTATAAACTCGCCCTAATTGATGATAAAGATTTTTTAAATGTAAAAGGAAATATATCTAGCATCAAAGATATAGAAGATAATAATATAAAAATTATTGATAGCATTGTTCCATCAAACTTTGAAATAGATTTGCAAAGAGAGAATCTATTAGAAGATATATTTTTTGGTAAAAATCTACTACTTGCGCAAGACTTTGAAATGACACATCTTTTTTATTCTAAGACATTCGATGTAGAAAATGATTTTAATTTAGAAGATGCATTGTTAGAATTTAAAGGCATAGATACATTTTCTAATATTTATCTAAATAAAAAATTAATCGCAAGTACAGATAATATGTTTCTAGAATATGAGATAAAAGCTAATGGACTATGTCATGGGAGCAATGAAATATTTGTTCATATTATTCCTATGGCTATAAAAGCATCAGAGTACAAAAACGTCGCCTATACATTTGCTCAAAAATATAATTATGACAATATGTATGTAAGAAAAGCAAATTATATGTCTGGCTGGGATATTTTTCCTCGTATATTAAGCGGTGGTATTTGGAAGGATGTTTTCTTAAAAGAAGATAAAAAAATAAAAATATCTGAAACATACCTTTATACTGTGGCTTTGGAAAAAGATTATTCTAATTGTAGAATGCAATTATTTTATCAGTTGGATTTAAATAGACAAGCATATAAAGATTTTAGAATAGAGATAACAGGCAAATGCTCTAATAGTACATTTACAAAAACTCAGAGAATTTGGTCAAAAGCAAATAAAATAGATTTTACAATAGACAACCCTATGCTATGGTGGCCAAAGGGTAGTGGTGAACAAAATCTATATGAAATAAATGTGAGACTTATCAAAGATAACAGTACAATAATAGATGAAAAATGCTTTAAAATGGGTATAAGGACAGTTAAATTAGATAGAACAAATGTAACGGATGAAAATGGCAATGGCAAATTTTGTTTCATCATCAATCATAAAAAAATATTTATTCTTGGAACTAACTGGGTGCCACTTGATAGCCTCCCTTCACAATCAAAAGCAAAAATATCTAAAGCATTAGACTTAGTTGATGATATCGGCTGCAATATGATACGTGTTTGGGGTGGTGGCTACTATGAAGATGAGCTATTCTATCAAACATGTGATGAAAATGGATTTATGATATGGCAAGATTTTATGCTTGGCTGTGGCATGTACCCACAAGATGCTGATTTTTTAAACAGACTATCTATAGAAATAGAGCAAGTAATAAAAAGGCTTAGACAACATGCCTCTCTCATATTATGGGCTGGCGACAATGAATGCGACTGTGCCTGTGATTGGTCTGGCGGTATAGTCGACCCAAATACAAATATTATCACAAGAGAACTTATGCCTTATCTTATAAGAATGCATGATTTTATAAGAGATTTTTTACCAAGTTCCCCATATGTAGATAAGCAATGTATTAACAAAGGTTTGAAGTACATTTCAGAAGACCATCTATGGGGTCCTAGAGATTATTTTAAAAGTGATTTCTACAAAAATGCCCTAGCACATTTTGCAAGTGAAATAGGTTATCATGGATGCCCTTCTGTTAAATCTATAAAAAAATTCATATCTGAAAATAATCTATGGCCATATAAAAATAATGAAGAATGGCTTTTACATGCATCATCACCAACAACCGATATTGATGAACCATATGCCTACAGAATAGAGCTTATGGCAAATCAAATAAAAGTTTTATTTGGAGAAGATGCGAGTACAATTGAAGAATTTTCTTTACTAAGCCAAATATCTCAGGCTGAAGCAAAAAAATATTTTATCGAAAGATTCAGAATGAAAAAATGGAGAACTACAGGTATTATTTGGTGGAATATTATAGATGGTTGCCCTCAATTCTCTGATGCTGTTGTAGACTATTATTTTGAAAAAAAACTCGCTTACTATTATATAAAGCAATCTCAACAACCTATTTGTATGATGATTGATGGCCCTAATGATGGAATCTATAACCTATATGTTGCAAATGATACACAACAAAATGAATCCCTAGAGTATACCGTGAAAAATATTGCAACCGACAAGATAATAGCAAAGTCTAATATATTATCAAAAGCAGCAACAACACAAAATATTATGAATATTTCTGAATCTGAAAATGGGGATATTTTATTATTAGAATGGAAAGGACAAAACTATAGTGGTGAAAATCATTACCTAGTAGGCACAGTCCCATTCAATAAAGAAAAATATATTAGACTGCTTGAAAAGATTGGATATGATTTGGATAAAATTATTTATCCATAATGATAATTTTGTTTGAGATTTTAATAAAAACATGGAGGAAAGTATGAAAAAAATATTACTATTTATGGCATTGTCTTTGATATTAATTTTGACATCTATTGGATGTTCTAAGCCAAAAGTAGACGATGGAAGTATTGAACTTACAGTTATGCATTTTATGACGGAGGCTGCTATTGGCATAGACCCAAAAGCGACCGTTATTCATAAGTTATTTGACAAATATGAAAAAGAAAATACCAATGTTAAACTTAATATGACAGCTATGGGACATGATGACTATCAAATCAAGATACAATCATTAGCAGCTGCTGATGATTTACCTGATGTGTTTATAATCAAAGGCCCTTGGACTAAAACATTTGTAGATAATGAGCTTGTTTCAGACTTAACAGCTGATTTAGAAAATTATGAATTTAAAGATACATACTATGACAAAATATTTGGCTCGATCACAATGGATGGCAAAATATATGGCACACCTATAGAAGGCAATGCCTATACCTGCTATGTTTATTACAATAAAAGAATGTGGAAGGAAGCAGGATATGATGAGTTCCCAAAAACTTGGGATGAAATATTTGAAGCAAATCAATACTTCAAATCTAAGAAGATACCAGCTATTGGCTTAGGAAATAGAGATAAATGGCCTTATAACTCATGTATTATATCAACATTGGGAGATAGATTCACAGGTTCAGAATGGACACAATCTCTTATAAAGAATGAGGGCGCTAAATTCACAGATGAAGATTTTATTAAAGTATTAGAAATGACTAAGAAATTTGGAGAGGAAAATCTCTTTAATGCTGATTATAATTCAATAAATAATAATCAAACACAATCACTATTCCTAACAGAAAAGTATGCTGCAACAATCGAAGGCTATTGGTTTATGGGGCCAATAAATAGAGATATAACAAATGAGATAACAAAACATATGGCTACAAATATAGGGCTTGCCTCTTTACCATCCCCATCGGGCAACAATTTAAAGGGTAATCCTATGGCATCATCAGGCGGTGCGGGCTGGTTCTTTGCTATAAATAGTAAGCTAGAGGGTAAAAAAAGAGAAAAGGCAATAGAGCTTATTTTTGAACTCGGCGGAAAAAATCTATCTGATGGTATAGCAGAATTTGGAGAACCTGGTCCAAATAAATCTGAAATAGATATAAGCAAATTTAATCCTATAAGACAAAATTATTTAACACTTACAGATGAATATGAAACTATACCAGTATATGATGTTTGGTTACAACCTGCACTAATTCAGATTATGAATAATAATTTTCAAGAAATACTAAATGGAACAAAAACCCCAGAAGATGCTGCTATAGATATGCAAAAATCATATGATGAAGCATATAATAACTAAGCAGTATCAATTTATGATATCATAGAGGAAAATAATATGGCAAATAACAATCTTATCCCAAGCAAAAAGCAGGTAACCCTTTATCTGCTTCCAAGCTTCGTCATATATGGATTTACAGTTTTAATACCGATTGTTATGGCTATTTATTATGGCTTTTTTAAATGGAGCGGTGGTCCAAAAAAAGAATTTATTGGGTTCAAAAACTACATAGATATATTAGGAGATGAGATATTTTGGAAATCTTTATCAAATAATTTTTATGTGGTTGTGTTTTCAATAGTTGTTCAAGTTGGAATAGCTTTTTTTATAGCGGTATTATTAAATACTAAGTATATAAAATTTAAAAATTTACATAGGTCTACCATATATTTTCCCTCTATTTTATCTTCTGTTATAATAGGTTTTGTTTGGTCTATACTTTATGATTATAATTATGGGCTTATAAATTTTTTCCTAGAATTTTTTGGAATGGGCGATTTAAAACAAGCATGGCTAAGCAATCCTAATCTTGTTATGACACTCGTTTGTATTGCTATGGTATGGCAATATATAGGAACATATTTAATTATATTCCTTGCAGGATTTGGTGCTATTGATACATCTATATTTGAAATGGCTGAAATTGATGGTGCTAATGTGTTTCAAAAGGCTTTGTATATAACTTTACCGATGCTTAAAAATGTATTTGCAGTTTGCGTAATACTGTGTTTTTCTGGCAGCATGAAATCATTTGACCATGTTATAACCATGACCGCGGGAGGACCAGGGAATGCAAGTAATCTAATAGCATTATATGCATATCAAAGCTCTTTTTTACACTATAAACTCGGATATGGGGCGGCTTTATCTGTAGCAATATTATTTATATCTTTAATAATATTGCTTATTGCAGGATTTATAACTAAAAAATTTAACAAAGACTAAACAAGAATATTAGAGAGGCATTTCTATGAAAAATATAGGCGATATCAAAAATATAGATAATAAGTATATAAAACTTAAATTTAAGAAAGTAATTGAAGTATTAGCAACAGGTGCCTTAAATATTTTTCTAGTATTATTTTCATTAAGCTGTGTATTCCCTATTGTCTGGCTTGTATATTCATCATTCAAAGATGATCTCGCTTTTAATTCAAATGTTCTAACTTTACCAAAAGAAATACATCTTGATAATTATATAGAGCTGTTGACAGATGGAATTATCACAAAATATATGTTGAATAGTTTAATCATAACACTTATTTCTATTATCTTTATAATTTCAATAGGATTTATTGCAGGGTATTTTATAGCAAGATTTGATAAACACTTTAAAAGTATAAGGTTTTTATCTAAGGCATATTTAGTCGGAATGCTTATACCAATACATGCCCTACTTGTTCCAATATATATATGGTTTAATACATTTAATTTAGTTGATAAGTCATTTACATTAATACTACCATATGTATCATTTGGAGTTTCTGCTGCAGTGTTTTTGATACAAGGATATATAAGAAGTATACCACGTGAATTAGAAGAGGCTGCCGCTATTGATGGAAGCAGTCTAACAAGAACAATGTTTTCAATAATATTCCCTCTATGTATACCTATATTGGCTACTGTGGGTCTTATGCAGGCTTTTGTTTGTTGGAATGAATACTCATTTGCTCTAACATTAATTTCAAGTGATGAGTATAGAACACTACCTTTGGGGCTAACATTACTTAAAGGCCAATATATACAAAGCTTCCCAAGACAGATGACTTTAATGGCTATATCAATGTTCCCTATAATTGTACTTTACCTTATATTTAATAAGCAAATTATAAAAGGCATGTTATCTGGTGCATTAAAAGGCTAATTATTTTTATTCTAGTTTATTTGTTATATAAGTGATTATCTATTAGCATAACTATACATATTTGAAATAATATTGCTCATTTTTGCCATAGCTATATACCTATGGCTGATAGAGTTTTTTATCTCGCTACCAAGCTCAGCAAATGTTTTATCATATCCATCGGGTATAAAGATAGGATCGTATCCAAAGCCATCACTACCATGTGGCTCAAAACTAATGAGACCATATACAAATCCCTTTGTATGTATAAGTAGATTATCTGAAATTATTAGAACAGCTGATGTTGCAAAATATGCTTTACGCTTCTCTATATCTGAAACATTATTCATTTCTATTAAAATTTTTTCTATTTTTTGTTCTTGTGTTGCTTGCTCTCCAGCATAACGAGCACTGAATATACCGGGCTTTCCATCTAATGCCTCTATACATAGCCCAGAATCATCTCCTAGAGAGACTGTATTTAAATTTTTATATACATGGTTAGACTTTATAAATGCATTTTCATAAAAAGAATTACCATCTTCAATTATATCGTCATACTCATCATCCAATGGTATAATATTTTTGACAGAGCCTGAAAACATATTTTTTATTTCTTCTATTTTATGTTTATTTTTGCTTGCAAATATTATCTTTTCTATCATTTTATGTTTCACTTTAAAACTTATATTTTAATATATAGTAAATTATCTAGACGATATTATTTTATTTACTATCTCTTCTATCTTTTCATCAGCTATATCGATAGGCAATTGGCAAGTAGCAGCAGCAATATGACCACCACCACCATATTCGCTTGCAATATTAGCAAGATTTACTTCAGAAGTTTTTTTAAATATAGACTTACCCATAGCACATACCACATTTTTTTTATCTCTACCCCAAAGTATATGCATAGAGACACTCACATCTAAAAACATAGCATATGGCATAAAGCGATTACTTGGATATATTATATCTTCTTTTCTAAAATCTAATATTAATAAATTTTCTTTTATATTAGATATTCTATTTATCTGGTTTTTATATTCATTTTCATATTTGAAATAAACATCAATTCTCTCCTTGACATCAGCAATTTCTAGTATTTCATCTACTGAATATTTAGTACAATAATCGATAAGTGACATCATAAGTGTATAATTTGATATTTTAAAATTTTTAAAGTGCCCTAATCCTGTTCGAGCATCCATTATAAAACCAAGCAATATCCAGCCAGATGGTTTCAATATATCTGAAGGTCTTAAATTAGCGGAATCTAATTTATCAACAGCCTCAAGCATATCTTTCGAAATACCCGATAAATCATAATCTTCTTTATAATAATTATATATTAAACGAGCAGTAGACGATGCCTTTGAATCTGAAACAAAATTAACCTTATTTCCTGTTCTTTGCCTCTCACTTTCATGATGATCAAAAGCAAAATAAACACCATTTACATAAGGTAAATTAATAGTTATATCTTTATCCGACACAGGTATTTTATTATCTTGCATATCCTTTGGATGCACAAATAATATAGACTCTATGTCTAATCCCGCATGCCTTAATATCACAACACTAGCAAGACCATCAAAATCACTTCTCGTTATTATTCTATATTTATTTGAAAAATCCATATGTAATATATCCATTTAAAAAATACTGTGCGAATCAAAACAAACCTAAGTCTATAGACAAATTATCTAAAAGTCAATTAAAAAATAATATTGATTAAAATTTTGACAATTAAACAATATAAGACTACAATAATAATATTTGCAAAATTAAAATTGTAATAATACTAGAAGGAGCGTCCTATAATTGCCTGAATTATACTTACTTTCAAGTTCATTTTCTCTATCTGTTTTTGCATTACTTGCATTAATATTTACAATTTCTTGTATTTTTAAAAAAAATAAAACTAAATTATCATACTATATGGCATTTTTATCTCTAACCGCTTTTTTCAAAATAGTTTCTGTGTTTATACAAATATCTTTTATCTCTGATAACAACATCATGCTTTACTATGTATATTATGTTTCTCTTTATGCTATTGTTATTATAAATATTATATTTGCCTATGAATATAATAAAGAATATATATCCTCTTATATAAAACCATTTATCTTTTATATTTTTGTATCTATATCTGTTACACTTCTTATTATACAAACTGCAAGTATATCCTTAGAAGAAACAAAGTCATTTGACATAGACCTAAAATTCTATAATCTCAAATATGGCAGCATACATGATAATATTATTTTTATTACCATCTATTTATTACTTTCAATTACTCTATTATTTCATTTTATAAAACTTATAAAGCTCTCAAAAGATATAAGTACAGATAGTACGCTATCAATGAAAACGATTTTATTTTATAAAGATGATATGATGGCAGAAGCAAGAATATTTATTTTATCTATTATTCTCATAACTCTTTACTATATTGTGTATCAACTTCTAGGAATTATATCCTATAGTGAAGCATCATTCACAAATATAGCAATGGTAATATATCTAATGTACATGTACATACTAACATATATTTTTTTCAAAAGTAAGGAGGAACGAAAATCATTTTCTATACGAGTTATAATATCATCTTTGATAATAATATATTCTATTGTATTTATAACTGTTATATTATTAAAAGCTACAGTCTTAAATATTTTATATAATGAGATTAAATATAGAAGAGAGGATGTGATGTATAATATATCTAATAATATAATATATAGTAAAAATATTGACTATATATTACTCAAAAGACCAGAAAATAAAGAGCTGGGATTAAATGAAATTGCAGAACTTTTATACTTAAAATCAAGTAATTATGAAATAGATAGAAATCATTCTATAACGGAAGATGATAAATTAGGCGATTATAGTGGACTTTCTTTTAAGAAACGCTTTGTAACAGTAGAAAAGAACACTATCAATAGTATATTTTTAGTTGATAGTTTTATCTTTAATGGAGACAAATATGAAATTGGTATCTCATATCTTGAAATGAGGAAAACGCTTAACAATTTATATACACCATACTTCTATATGTATATTCTAATATCTATAGGTGTCTTTTTGATATACCCTATCTTCATTAGAAAGCATATGAATCACTCATTAAAAACACTTATCGAAGTACAAAAAGCATTTCTTTCAAATAATAAAGTTATTACTAAAAACTATATTTATGGAAAGGATGAATTTACCTATCTTATAGAATCATTTTATGATAGCGTAAAAAACATCAAAAACAATTTAAGTAAATTAGAAAAAAATAATAATACAATAAAAAACTATAGCGAAAACCTAGAAGATATAGTAAAGCATAAATCAAAAAAATTAGAAGATGCATATAAAAAACTAGAAGAAGAAGAAAAATCTATAGAATTAAATATGTCTATTGCCTTAGAACTGCAAAAAAGTATATGGCCTGAATTACCAAATATAAAAAATGTACGATATAATGTTATACATAAACATGCAAACAATCTTATAAATGAAATATTTTCTGCTGTCAAAATCAATGAAAAACATATTAGATTTTTTAGCACAGAAATAGATAAGAACAACATTCAATCAGCCATGCTTGCTATGATATTAAAAAGTAGTAGTGAAAATATAAAACACGTACTCTCTAAACCATCTGAAGTTATAAAAGAATTAAATAATATACTATTATATAATTGCCCAAGTAAAAATATATCAGCAAGTTCTTTTGTACTTGATTTAGACTTAGAGAACAATGAACTAATATATTCGTCATCTGCTTTTAATAAACAATATTATATATATGATGACAAGGTGATTGAATTATTAGCTACGCAAGAGAATAAAATTGGGATAGTACAAAACTATAAAGCTATCGATAAAACTATAAAAATACATAACAATATAAAAGTAATTCTTGTAAACAAAGGACTTTTAAAAAATTATGATGAAAAATATATATATGATATACTAATGTCTTCATCTTCTCTAAACATAGAGGAGATTATATCAAATTTAGATAAAGAGTTAAATGCTTTTTTAGATAAAAAAGAAACTAATATATATATAACAGGCATAAACATCGATAACAAAAGTGATTTTAATTAAAATGAATATAAAAATTTTATTAACATATTTTAGCCTACTAGATATAATAAGCATATTTTTACTGATAACATCTTTTATATTTTTGCTATCAATGCGAAAAAAAATACCCTTAATAAAAATATTTATGCTACCCAATATACTAATGTTTTTGCAGGTTCTAGCCTCATTTATGTCTGCATCATCTAATTTTAGCGACATTAAATTTTTATCTTTTTTAAAAATACTAAATATTACAGCCATACTTATACTTCTTATTTACTTTATTATTTATAATTCAAATAAAGATAATATCATAAAATTTGTATTTGCTTCGCTTTTACTTTGCATTCTATACATTGGAACCATCCTAGATTATATCTATAAAATTGGAAAAATTGATTATAATTTTGATATGAACTCATATTTCCCAATTACAACACCAAGTATTCCAATGTTTCTATTCATTTGTAATACTATTTTCATTTCTCTTTCAGTAAAAAAAGTATATGAAGAAATAAAAATAAATAAAAAATCATTTAATAAAAAAATGATTTTTGAGCAACTAACCAAATATGAAAGAGCACCTATTTGTATATTTGAAATTTTATTTTTTATATTATTTGCTATATCATTATATAGTGGAAATTTCTACTATATGTATAATATATTAGAAACATTTATTGTCTCATTTTTACTATTTTCACTTATACTTTCATTTTTTATGATGTATTATAAAAAAAGTCCTGTTTTAATTTTCAAAGTGATATTTTTATCTTTATTTCTTATAACCACAGTAATATCTATATACTTATTTAATTTCTCTGATTATGTAAATATCAAATATACCGATTTTGAAAATTTAAAAATTGAAGAGGCGATACTACAAGCAACTAAAAATACTTATAATTATCCAAAACATATATCCTATATGATAGATATAAATGAAAATATTATTTTATACTCAAAAATAGATGATAATATACTGGATAAAAAAATTATTCATCCAAAAAATAAAATTAAAATTTTTTTTCAAAAAAAACATGTCTATCAATACAGAATGCTAGGAAAGAATTTAGAAGATTATTATATCGAAAATATTGTAAATATTTATGACAAACAATATATTATAGCTATGCCATATATTTTTTATAGAGAATATATATCCAAATTTTATAAACCAATTTTAATTTCTTTAATCTCAATTTTATTTTCACTTGGAATTGTGTATCAGTTTTTCCTAAAATATATTTTATTAAAACCTATTTATTATCTTCTTGGAATACAAAACAGTGTGAATGATGGTAATTATAATGTAGTAATAAGCTCCAAAGGCAATGATGAAATAAGTGATATCTCTAATATGTTTAAGCAAATGATTGAACATATTAAAGACAGCAAAAACAAGTTGGCAGAGAGTAATAATGAAATAACAAAATATAATGATATGCTTGAAAAAATGGTTGAGAGCAATAATCTGGCTTTAAAAAAAGCATATAAAAATATTGTGCGTAGAAAAGTTGCAAGAGAAAGAGAAATGAAAATGGCAATGCAACTACAAAAACAACTGCTTATTAGCCAAAATATAGACAGCATTAATATGTCAATTATATATAATCCAACAGATATTATCAGTGGTGATATATATGATATATCTGAAATAAAAAAAGGGCATATTAGAATATTTCTGGCAGATGCTACAGGGCATGGTATACAGGCAGCCTTATTTGCAACATTGTTAAAAACTGAATATAATAATATAAAATATAAAGCAACAACAAGTGAAGTCTTTGAAATATTTAATAAACTATTTTATACAACCTATAAAAACATTACAACATTTTTTACATCTATAGTTGTAGATATATTCTTAGATGAAAAAATAATTCAATACTCCTCTGCGGGACATCCAAGCCAATATGCTATTATTGATGGAGAAATAGTAGAACTTAAAGTTACCCAAATCATGACTTCTATTATGTCAGAAGATTATGAATCTAAGTCTAATACTTTAAAATATAATAATAACTATAAAATTATATTATTTACTGATGGTTTATTTGAACTTAAAAATCAAAAATCAAAAAAACTCTATCAAAGCAAGTCTCTTGAAACGGTAATATTAAAAAACATAGATAAAGAAATAAATGAAATACTAGATAGCCTCATTGAAGACACATCAAATTTTATAGGGACAAAAAAAAGATACGATGATATTACCTTAATTGGAGTGGAGAGCAAATAATGATAGATGACAATATTATTAAAGAAAAAATATCAAGATATAAAAATTGTGATGACGTACTTAAAGAAATAAAAGATTATTTATCTCAATATACATACAACTATCCTCGAAAAACTTTTCATATAAACCATGATAAAGCGGTTGATTTTTACATTTATTATATGGAAAGAATAGAAAATATACTCTCTTCATATAACATCACAGATGTAAAATTTATAACATGGTTTACATGCACGCTTAGAAACTCATATTTAAATTATGCCAAAAAGACAACAAACAAATTAAAATATAAAATATATGAATTATCATTAGATAAGCCGCTTGTAAATGACGAAGGTCTTAGCTTACATGAACTTATACCAAGCATAAATTATAACGGAAATAATAATGATTATTCTTGTATAGAGAAACTATATAATGATATTGAAAGTAAATATAAAACTCCAAATAAACTTATTTTTGAAATGCATTATCTAGAAGTATTTTTATATTTTATCATCCCATCTATTATGGATTATTTTAAACTAGATTATAATCAATCATTTGAATTATGCCAAAAAGCGAGGCTCTCATATTTAAATAAATATGAATCTTTTATGGAAACACAGGATAAAATTACAATTATTAGTTCAAAGATAAAATTGTTAGAAAAAAATAAATTAGATGATGATACAATATTAAAATTAAAAAATAGAAAACAAAAATATTTCAAGCGTTTAAAAAGCCTCCGAGTCGTAGTCCCATATAATTTTTTATCCGAAATGTTTTCAATTTCAGAAAATTCTACCACAAAGATAATAATAAAAATAAGAAATTATATTAAAGTATATTTTACAAATTAGGGTTTTATATCATGGACAATTTTACAGAACAAATATTAAGATATGTTGATGGGTTAAGTGTATCACCAGAGTTCTTGGAAGAAATGAAACATAATAAAGATTTAATTAAAAGTATAACAGAATTAAAAAGTGACCTTGATATAATATCAAATATGAAAGATTCAAAATTAACTAATCATATAATAAATAAAAATAAATCATGCTATATGGTAATAAAGATGGTACAAAAGGCCATTGAGAAATTTTCATATGAAGTAGAAGATATACTAGGATTTTCAAATGTAGCATTAGAGGCAGAGAGGAATATAGATAAATCTACGCAAAAAAGTGTCTATTTATATGAATGCATAGAAGTTGTCGTCTTAGAAAAGACAATACTACTAAAAATAAAATCAATAAAACATAAATGTGAAATTATGCATGATGGGAAGACAATATTAAATATTTCTAATAGAAAATATTTGGAACTTGAATTAAAAAAAGGAGACTACATTATAACAATTGATGAGTACAAAGCAAACATATTCATAAAATAAAAAAGGTAGAGCATTACAATTTAATAATAACCCTACCCTATAATATTTAAATGCTCTCTATCTATTCTTTTTAAGATTTAGCTTAGATACAACGCTGTTATATTTTTTTAGATCAGCATCATCTTTCATGATAGCAAATTTAAGTCTTCTATTTTTATAATCATTCTTTCCTGAATACTCAGGCATAGCCTCACCTAAAGCACGAACAACCATAAGTGTCCTAGACAAACCCATATCAGAAAGTTCTTCAATACCACTAAGTGACCTTTTCTTTGACAATACTACATTAGTAGGATATGCCCTTCCTGTACTATCAGTATGACCTTCTACAACAATTCTTGTAATAATATTACTGTTTGCATCAATAAATGCTTTAACAACTTTAAATGAAGCATCATACTGCTTTTCTATCTTAGATTCTCTTAGCTTAAAATTGACTGGATTTTCAAGGACAATTATAATGCCTCTCTCTGTTTCTTTCAAATCCATACCCGGAACAAGGGTATAACCAAATTTGCTATTGGTGTCTTCCACAGGTTTTTCTTCAACAACCATAGGTTCTTGAATAGGCTCTTCTACAAGAGGCTCTTCAATAATTTCGGGTTTAGAACCACAAGATGAAATAAATATTAAAATAAATAAAGCAAGATATTTTTTCATTGACAATCCTCCAGACTATAAGTGTATAATTTATTATATGTGAAAATGAAAAAAAATTAAACTACTTTTAACGCCTGAAAAACATATTATTTATAGAAATCATATGGCATAAAAAACCATAATAACCACTTTTTTATTAGAGAGATATGGATTTCTAAAAGACAGGCGAAAACTAACTAATATTATTAATTTTTTTCATCATATTAGATTTTTTAGAACTAGCGCGATTAGAATGAATAATTGACTTACGACCAGCTTTATCTAAAGCACTAGAATACTTATTAAAAATCTCTAGAGCAAGAACTTTGTTCTTTTCTTCTATTGCGACCAACACCTTTTTACCTAATGTATGAATAGCACTCTTAACGCCACGATTAAGCATTCTACGTTTTACATTTTGGCGTAGTCTCTTTTTTGCTGACACTATATTCGGCATTTAATCATTCTCCATCAAAATTAAATATTCGGAGTTGACGGGACTCGAACCCGCGGCCTCCTGCGTGACAGGCAGGCGTTCTAAACCGACTGAACTACAACTCCATGTAAGTGTTATACATTATATATCACAGTATAGATATGTCAAGCTCTATAGCAATTATTTTATAACAATATACTTACTTATATACTATCGCAAGAATTTAATATTTAAAATTTATAAACTTAGACAAATAAATACTATTATAGTTGTTTTTTAGAATTTATTTGTCGCTTTAAATATTTTTATTAATTATACTATAAATCATATCAAATAAGGATGTTGAATAATTATGAAAAAAAATTATCGCATTTCTATTATTATCTGCTTGTGTTTATGCCCAAACTTATACTAAAATAACTATCAATGAATTATCTAATTTATTAGATATAAATGCCTATAGAACTAAAACAGAGTATGTTGGAAAGGATATTGAATTAACTGGAGAGCTATTTAGTATCGATATAGATGGAAAGTATATCGGATTAGCGGGGGGAATTATTAGATGGTGCAATATAACCTCGGATTTAAATAAAGAAAAAAACTTATAAATCTAAATAAAGGCGATATTGTAACTGTACAGGGCATTATTACGGAAATAGATTCCAGCACTGCAAATATTGATGTACATAAAATATTGCTATTATAAAAGACTCAAAGAAATAAAGTTTTATAAAAAGTATTTACAAACTTATTTTAATAAGATATACTGCGATATAGCTATAAAAATTTATTTCAGTAGCTTTTATTTGAATTACTAAAACTTACAAATAGGTGATTTACAATTATGAGCAAAGAAACAATACAATATCATATCAGAACATATGAAACGCATAAAAAAGCAATATTCAATCCCTATGATAATATTAAAAATGATTCATTTGTGTTCGATTTTGCAACCAATCAAAAAATTATACTAAACTCAAAGCCGCGTGAATATGTAATATTTGATATATCCGCTGATGGAAAGTTTGTACTATTCACAATAAAAACTACGCATCAAAAAGACAGAATGCTTTATATGAAAAATATAGAAACAAATGAAATAATATTTCAACTAAACGACTTTTTCGTCTATGAAGCAAGGTTTACACCATCTAAAACATTGCTCTTATGCCGTGGTAGTATAAATAAAATGTCAAAATTATTTGTATATAATTTACTTGATAGAAAGATAGCTTATTCATTTCCATATGATGTTCCTATGGAATATGGCTGTTTTAATTATGAAGAAAATATATTTTGCATCCCAGATGTAAATAAAAAATCGACCGCATACTCTTTCAATTTTGATAGATTAACATCAAATGAATTATTTTTTGAAGAATGTGCTTTTATTCAAAGAATGTCACACTACAAAGAAAATTCATATATAATGGTTGATTCGAGATTCACATGCCTATTTTATAAAAATGGTGTCCCACGCTGGATAACCAAACTTGAAATAGGGACAACAAACTATGCCCCCCCATTTCATCCTATACCAAAAATAGAGAAGCTACTATTTGAAACTATAGATACATCGAAAAAAAATAGTGGTGGTTTTTCAGACCATAGAGATAGTATTTTATTACTTAGTATGAAAGATGGGGGCGTTGGAAATGTGATGATTCCACAGGAAGACCCAATGCATGATATTGCACTATTTTATGATTCATCAATTATCGATTCTACAGGTAAAATATTTGATATAAAAGCAAGGAAAATGTCTTACTTCCAAGTAGATAAATATAGATAGGGAAATTGAATAAATAAATAAAAACTGTTTTGAATGAGGTTTTTCTTATGTCAAAAATATACAATGTAAAAAAAATAAGTAATAATCAATGTCTAGTTAAATGTAAAGAAATAAATATTGATAACAATAATTGGGATATAGCCTATAGCCCAAAGTCAATTGCAAAAATAGGCTACGATGATAATGGTATATA
This sequence comes from uncultured Spirochaetia bacterium, assembly GCA_947040495.1. Taxonomy (GTDB): domain Bacteria; phylum Spirochaetota; class Brachyspiria; order Brachyspirales; family Brachyspiraceae; genus CAMRBQ01. Next base: position 8,142 of record CAMRBQ010000009.1, on the reverse strand, counting down.
TGTATTTATGTCCTCCTATGAAGACAACATAAGATATACATTAAAAGAAAGAAATAGTGATGTCTATACAGATTCATGCCTTGAGTTTTTCTTTATGCCCTTAGTAAATAATAATGATAAATATATAAACTTTGAAATAAACCCACTTGGCACAATGCTTACTGCTGTTGGCAAAAATAGAGATACAAGAGAGTTTTTCTACGATGGCGATAGTTCTTATTTCAAAATGGAAACAGAGATTAAAGACAATTATTGGAATCTATCATATTATATCCCAGAAAGCCTTATAGCAAAATATATCGACGGCTTTACTATACAAAAAGGTATTAATATAAAAGCTAATTTTTTTAAATGTGGCGACAAAACAAATACAGCACATTTTTTATCATGGACAAAAATACAAACACCATCACCAGATTTTCATAGACCAGAATTTTTTGGAACTCTTCTTTTTGAATAACTTTATAAAAAAACAGTATTTATCATAATTATATTTAGGGGGCAAAATATGAAAATAATAATACCAGCCGCAGGTAAAGGAACAAGACTTGCACCACATACCGATTATAATCCAAAGCCCATACTACCAGTAGCAGGCAAAACAATCGTTGATTTTATAATGGACAAAGTTAAAACATTAGAAAATGTCGAAAGCGTTATATTTATCGTTGGTTATCTAAAAGATAAAATGATAGAGTATTTAAAAAACAAATATAAAGATATTAATATTGAATTTGTCGTTCAAAATGAATATAAAGGGCTTGCACATGCTGTCTCTCTTGCAAAGCCATATATAAAAGACAATGATGATGTTTTTATTATACTTGGCGATACTATTTTTGAGGCAGATATAAAAAGTGTTGTTGAAAAAAAACAAAATTCATTAGCGTCATTTGTTGTAGAAGACCCTAGAAGATTTGGAATAATAATATTAGAAAATGAAAAAGTTATTCAAGTTATAGAAAAACCAAAAGTAATCACAAGCAATCTCGCTCTCACAGGGCTATATTATATAAACAACATGTACTCTCTTTTTGATTCAATCGCTTATATTATGGAGCATGATATAAAAACAAATGGCGAGTATCAACTCACAGATGCTATCCAAAAAATGATTGATGATAAAATATATTTTACTACATTCCCACTTATTGGCTGGTATGACTGTGGTGAAAAAATGGCTATGATTGATACTAATAGAAATATTATAAAACATGAAATTCTAAGCACTAATATAATAGAAAGTAATATTATAGAGCCTTGTTTTATTGGTAAAAATGTTATGATTAAAAACTCAACCATAGGACCATATGTTAGTATTGATGAAGGCTCTAGTATATCAAACTCTACTTTGAAAAATAGCATAATAGGCAAAAATATAAATATTGATAACAGTTGCCTAGAAGATGAAATGGTTACCTTTAATAAATAAAATAGAATTGGAGAAATAAAGAGAAAATGAGAAAAATATTTTTAATTGCCATTATTTTGACACTATCATTACAGGTCGTCCTATTTCCAAAAGATATAAAAAAAGAAGGTTTAATAGCAGACACATTTATACTCACTGGTACTATAAATAATGAATACCCAATAACAATGTACTTAACTATAAATACTAATAGCGAGGTTACGGGCAAATATTATTATGACAAAGTTAGAAAATATATACCAATAAATGGCAAAATAAAAGGCTCTACCATTGAATTAGAAGAAAAGATTAATGACAATATTACAGGTCAATTTTTGGGCAAGTTTGATAGAAAAAATATAAAATATAGCGGCACTTGGATAAATACAGGGTCAGAAAAACAAATGTCTTTTGAACTAAACAAAAATTCAATATACAAGATAAACCATGTACAAACATTTGCATACGAATATAACTATGATAACATACTTTTGCATGAAGGAACATATATTGTATTAGTTAATAATGGAAACTCGAGTGTTATAAATAATATAAATATGGAGTTCATAGCTGAGAAAAATACCGTCTATGATATTGCAGAATATGCAGAATATGCAAAAGATACAGAAGAACTTTATGCGTCTTTTCAATTTAGCAGTAATTATGATTTTAAATATATAGATGAAAATATAATCTCTATAATTAGCTACTATTGGGAGTATATGGGCGGGGCTCATGGCAATGGTGGTAACTCTACTAGTATATTTAATATTAGAACAGGGAAATTATTAGATAAAAATATAGATACCCTTATAATAGATAATGATGACCCTAATCTCGTTACAATGATTCAAGAAAAACTAAAAGAAGATTATCATGAAGATGAATTTTTTAATTTTGAACAAATAAGGCTTAATAGTAATTATTATGTAGATGCGGAAGGGCTACATTTTATATATACAACATATGAAATAGCACCATATGCTCGCGGTCAAGTATATTTATCATTTAGTTTTGATGAGCTCAAACCATTTGTAAAGCGTAGCAGCCCATTTTATTATTTATTTGAATAATTTTTATGGTTACAAAGGTAATATTAAAATAACAGTTGATAGATTTGATAATAATTACTCGGAAAATAATAAACTCGGCAGTGATGAAAATATAGGTATAGTATACAATGCCTATATTGATACATCGTTAGAAAAAAAACAGACTATTATTTTTCATGAATCTAGTTATATAAAAGAACTTCAAATAATTGTAGAAAATTAAAAAGTAACAGCATACTATGATAAAAAAAAGTATTGGATTGCACAATGGGGACTAATGGTTTTACTGAGTTTAAAAAAAATACTCCGCTATTATATAAATATCCATATACTATCACAAAATTAATCCATTCTTCTGTACTAGATTATGCGACTTCTAACCTAAAAGATATTGTAGATACCGAAAATGTAATTCAAAGTTATATGGAATATATAGAAGATGGTCTTTATAAGGATATGGGAGAAAATTACTTTTATATAATAGTTGATGATGACTATCATATATTAGGAGAATATCAGGCAGGCAGCGGCAATAGTTATACTTGGAAAAATAGAGTAATAAAAGAAAAATTCATATCAGATTTAGCAGAGGATATAACTATAGAATTTTTAGACAAAGATGGCTTGCTTAGAAGATAGGAAAAAATAATGCTATAATAGCAGATAAAAATTATTTTAATGAGCCTATAATATTTACAACAAATATTTATAAAATAAAAAAATCAAATAAATAAATAAAACATATGAATAACATGTATGAAGAATGGACTAAAAAATATCAAGAAAGGCTTAAAAAGAAAATAGAGAAAAGACGAACAGAAATGACTTCTTATATGAATAACACAAAATGGAAAAAGTTATTTAATGCCCTTAATAATTCAGGTGTAAATATTATAAGACCCAAGTGTAACAGCTTAGATTGTGATGATAGAGAAGAGTTATATGACATATGTTTGAATATCCCTAGCTATACAGATGAATATACAGAAGATAGCGACGGAGCATGTCCTACACATTTAAAAGAAATCGTTTATATTATTATTAGAGTATCTGAAGATAAAGATATCAATATACTTAAAAATGCAATAGATAAATTAGGTTTGTATGAGTATGAAATTTTAGAGAAAGCAATAAGAATATACGGCTATAAATAAGTGATGTCAAAATAAAAAAGAGCTAAACATATAATTTTACATTATCTATATTAATAATGTTTTTTTAGCTGCAAGTAATTTGCATTAAAAATCACTTGTCATATTTTAGATATAAGATTATAATTTCATAAGAATTGATGAATACAATATTATTTATTATAACAAGATTAGGAATTAAACATATTTATGTCGAATTTTTTTAATAAAGAAAAGTTAAAAGAAAAATTAAAAATATTTTTTGATATACTCTCCAAAAAATACAACAATATCAATATCTCCCTTGTAGAGAAAACTACAATGATACTCATTTTTATAACAACAGTATCAACTGCTATATTTGCAGTATTTATAGTTACAGCTATTATAAATGAAAGCAATATTCATACTCTAGAAAAATATCAGATGACAATACCTACAAAAATATATGATATAAACAATATACTTATATCAGAGGTATTTATAGAAAAAAGAGACCTTATCACATATAATGACCTCCCCCAACATTTGATAGAAGCAATAGTTGCTGCTGAAGATACAAGTTTTTTCAGGCATCCGGGGATAGATTTATACGGAATAGCAAGGGCTGCTATCAAAAATATAATTACTCTCAGTAAAAGAGAGGGAGCAAGTACATTAACACAACAAGTAGCACGTGGGGTACTTCTAACAAGAGAAAAAACATTTATCAGAAAAATAAAAGAGGTATGGATAACATTTCAAGTAGAAAGAAAATATTCTAAACAAGAAATACTTACATTATACTTTAACCAAATATTTTTTGGTCATTCTGTTTATGGTGTACAGGCAGCAACTAAATTTTATTTTGGAAAAAATGTAAATGATATCAACCTTGCAGAAGCAGCACTTATAGCCTCATTACCGCCATCGCCAAATAGATACTCGCCTATAAATAATCCAAACATATCTATGAATAGGCATAAACTTGTATTAAATAGAATGGTTGATGTCAATTTTATTAGTCAAGAAGAAGCAAATAAATCTCATGAAGATTTTTGGGCTACATATACCTCCACATTAAAAAACAAAGGCTCTACAGCATTTGATGATATAACAGATCATGCCCCATATATCACAGAATATGTTAAACGTATATTAATTAATAAGTATGGTGAAAAAAGTATTCAAGAAAATGGGCTCAAAATATACACAACTATAGACTTAAATAAACAAATAGCCGCCCAGCAGATACTTACAGAATCTCTTATAAAAGAAAATTTATCCCATAGTACAACTACAACAGGCAATGATAGAATATATGAAAGGGATGTATTAGATAGAGTAGATATGTTATCTCTTCTATTTAATATACCATATGACATTGGTGAAAATAAATTTCAATCTATAGTACTTAGAGAATTAAATAAAACAGTGCTACAATCTAGTGTATTATTAACAGAAATATTTGGCATTTCAGATGCAAATGATGTGCTAAGGTCTGCGATGAGACAAACTGAAGATGAGACAGCAAAACAAGTAGAGGGAGCATTAGTTTCTATAGACCCTCGAAATGGATATATTGTATCTATGGTTGGTGGCAGTGGATTTACCCCACGCAATCAAATGAACCGAGTAACACAAGCACGTAGGCAAGCAGGCAGTGCCTTTAAACCATTTTTATATTCTTATGCATTAGAAACAAGGCGTTTTAATACAGCCTCTATAATAATCGATGCCCCGATAGCTTTTCCTATGGGTGATAGATATTGGACGCCTGCTAATTATAGTGGTACATATTTGGGTCCTATATCATTTAGGCGTGCTTTACGCTCATCTGTTAATGTTGTCTCTGTTAGAATACTAGAGGCACTCGGTGTAGAAGATACCATCGAATATATGAAACCAATATTTAATGCAACTGACCCAAATATATACAAAAGAATGTTTAATGAAGACCTTACACTATCACTTGGTACAGGTCTATTTTCACCATTAGAATTAACAAAAGGATTTGCAGTATTTGCCAATAAAGGCAAAGAGGTAAACCCCATAGTGATTAGATATGTTACCGATAGATATGGTATTGTTATTGATGATTTTGAAAAAGATTTACAAAATGAAATCGCAATTAAAGGTGGGGCTAAGCAGGTCATAAATGAAGATGTTGCATACATTATAACAACAATGCTTCGTGATGTTATAACTGGTGGAACAGCAACTAGTTCTGTAAATAAATCTGAATTTCGTCATCCTGCTGCTGGAAAGACTGGCACATCTAATGATTGGAAAGATGCATGGTTTGTAGGCTATACTCCAACACTTGTCACAGGCGTATGGATAGGCTTTGATAATTTTGCTTATTCCATTGGTAGAAATAGGGCTGGCGGCACTGTGTCTGTTCCTATTTGGGCAGATTATATGAAAATAGCATTGGAAGGCGAGCCATCTAAATGGTTCTCTAGACCAAAAGACGTTGTAACAGTTACTGTATGTAAGGAAAGTGGCTTAATCCCCACAGCAGATTGTGTAGATACTATAAATGAAATTTTCATAAGGGATGGCATACCAATAATGAAATGTGAAAATTGTAGCAATGGTTATACGGGTATCTCTGATGATGAGCAATATATACTTGATACACTTATGGAGCAACTCGGGGGCGAACAAATATATGATGATACAACAAACAATGTTATTTATTAAAATAAAATATAATAATTCACATTGTTAATATATAAATATATAAAATAATTGATATTTATAAAATATAGTTTATCTTTTATTTGCATGAAAAAATAATTTTGAGGATATTGTTTATGATTACAAAAAATATGAATATTGGTGACATCTTAAAAGAATGCCCAGAAGCAGCAGATATTATGGGTAAATATGGTCTTCATTGTATAGGTTGTCGTATATCTACAGTTGAATCGCTTGAAGATGGTTGCCGTGGACATGGGCTTAGAGATGAAGAAATTGATAATATGGTCAAAGAAATAAATGACATAGCTCAAGAAGGCAAATAGTCATAATAAACCTAAAAAAAAATTATATAGACTTAACAGTTAAAGATAAACATATTGGTAGCCCCATCCCTCTTATCATAACCGCAAGTATAAAAGACAGTTGTGATAATCTAGGCTGGCAGTATGTTTATGAAACTGTAGGCAGATATATAAATATAATACCTCTTTTCTATGATGAAGAGAGTATACTTGTTGATATCGACTATAATAAATATGATAAACCTATTGACTATGCTATTGTATCTGTGCCAGCTGAAATACTCATACCAAAGTTTATCCATATATTTGATGAAAAACTAAGTGATGCAAAGATATATGCCGGCGGTTTCGCTATAAACTCAAACCCTGATTTTTTCCTTTCATTTTGTGAGGCTATATTTATTGGATACTTTGATGCCCTCGATGAAGATGCATACAAAGAAATAGCTATGGCTATAAAAGACAAAACTTGTCCGCCATATTTTAGCAGTAGTATAGATAACACTTTTTATAAAAAATCTAATAGTAAAAATATACCATCAACGGCGATTATACATAAAGAGAGCATATTTAAAGAAAGCTTTGTAATAGAAATGAATAGAGGCTGTCCTTTTAATTGTAGATTTTGCGAAATACCAAGCGTTACAAATAAAGTTATTTATCACCCTGCTTCTGATATAATAGATATAATAGAAAAAAAATCTGCGGGTATAAAAAGAGTGGTACTTATAGGCACAGCACTCGCCACACATCCTGAATTTGATAGCATAATAAAAACACTGCATCAAAAAAACTATGAAATATCTTTTTCTTCGCTTAGAGCTGATATGCTTAAAGAAGAAACTATAAGCCTCATTGCAAAATCCAATGCTCATAATATAACTGTATCGCCTGAGGCAGGTAGTGTCAAAATAAAAAAATATATAAACAAAAATATAACTACAGAGACATTAGTCAATGCCACAGATATTGCCATAAATAATAATATAAAGCGTATAAAACTTTGCTATATAATCGGTATCCCAACCGAAACCGATGATGACATCCTCGCTATAGTAGATGAGGTCGGTGCTATTATAAAAAATGCCAAAAAAAATGCGAAGATAAGAAAGTGGATGCCAATAATAAATATGAGTGTCAACCCATATATAACAAAGCCCCTTTCCGCAAATTTTCAAGAGCAATTTATAGATAAAAATACATATGAAAAAAAATCAAAGTTATTAAAAAAACATATATTAAATATGGGTGGAATACAAATAAAATTCCTCTCATATTACGAGGCTTTATCTGAGGTATTATTATCTAAACTAAAAAAAGAACATGGGCAATTATTAATTAATAAAGATTTATATAATCTATCTTATAAAAAATTATGCAAACTATTAATTAATGTACTAGATATTGAAAATACTTTTAATATCTAGTACATTATAATAATTATTAATCTTCATTAACTTCATTTAGAATATTTATTGAATTACTACAACCAATACGAGAAGCCCCAGCATCAATCATATTAATACAATCTGAAAGTGTTTTAATACCACCACTTGCCTTTA